>CAZZIE010000195.1:0-7041 GCA_964654185.1 uncultured Spirochaetaceae bacterium
GGTGGGCTCTTACCCCACCTTTTCACCCTTACCCCTGCTCCAACGGCCGGGCCGTCGGAACGCGCGTGCGGCAGTCCGCTCACGACAGGGCGGTGTCTTTTCTGTGGCACTTTCTGTCCCCCGCGACAGTGCCGCAGGAGCCCGGGAGTTACCCGGTACCATGCTCTATGGAGCCCGGACTTTCCTCCGCACTGCGGCGGTAGCCCGACGCACTGAATCCGACTATAGATTACGACGATGTCGACGCAAAGACAAGCGGATCAGTCCTCCTCTTCGTAGTCGAGGTCCTCATCCTCCTCGTCTTCGTCTTCTTCTTCGTCCTCATCTTCGTCGTCGTCGTCATCATCTCCGTCGTCCTGGTCTTCCGGCCCTTCCTCTTCTTCTTCCTCTTCTCCGTAGCTCTCGCCTTCTTCGAGGTCTTCGTCGGAGCTCTCATGCTCCATCTCTTCCTCGTCCACCTCTTCCAGAGTGTCTTCCTCACCCATCTCGAGGGGTTCCTCCTGGAGCAGGTCCTCTGGAAGCCCTTCATCAGAGAGGGAGCCTACCAGGTCGGCAAGACCTTCGGCGTCCTGCTCATCGAATGTGGACTCGTCGTCGCCGACGTAGAAGACGATCTTGCTGCAGTACGGACAGAAAAGAATCTCCTCTCCCTTGCGGACATCGTTGACGAACTGCGCCGGAAGTATCATCTGGCAGCCCGTGCAGACACCCTTCTTGAGAGGAACGATTCCCTCGCCCTCCTGACTGCGGATAATGCGCTCGAACTTGAAAAGGAGCTCCTCATCCAGGTCAGGAACGAGTTTCCTCTCTTCCTTTTCGAGCTCCTTCAGGCTCTTCTTCTTCTCGCCGGTCTCATCCTTGACCTTTGCCTGTTCCTGCTCGAGCTCTTCTTCCTGTTGCTTGATCAGACTCTCTTCTCGTTCGAGCGTCTGGGACATCTCCTGGAGGATCTTGTCCTCCTTCTGGAGCTCCTTCCGAAGGGACTGCTCCCGTTCGGATGCGTCGCGGATCTCCTTGTCGAGGGCTTCGTATTCCCGCTGCGTCTTGATGAGATCCATCTGCTCCTCGTACTTCTCCCGCTCGCGCTCGGCCGCCTCCATCTGCTCGCGGAGGTCCCGGAGACGCTGTTTGGTCTCCTGATACTTCGTGTTCTTCTCGATATAGGACTTCTTCATGCGGTTGAGCAGTTCGGTCTTGGTTGACAGCGCCTTGGGCAGTTCCTGGATTTCCTGCTCGATCTGGAACTTCCGGGAAAGGATATCCTGCAGCGCTTTGAGCGTGTCGATGGTCTCTTGAATCATGCGTTTCTCCTCACTGGTATCGTTGGCTCCGGAGTCTATGGATCCCACTCCGACGCCCGGAGACGTCCCGAGGGGCACTCCGTGTTGCAACCCGGGACCGGGGTGTCAGGATCAGGACTCCTGGTCGAGGTAGTCCTTGAGCTTGCGACTGCGTTTCGGATGGCGCAGCCGGCGAAGTGCCTTTGCCTCGATCTGACGGATACGTTCTCTGGTCACGTTGAAATACAACCCAACCTCTTCCAATGTCAAGGAATATCCGTCTTCGAGACCGAAGCGCATCTTCAGGACCTCCTGTTCCCGGGCAGGTAGAGACGACAGGACCGTTCGCAACTGCTCCTGAAGCAGTGTGAAGGCGGTCTGATGCGCCGGGTTCTCGACGTCCTTGTCCTCAATGAAGTCTCCCAGCAGGGAGTCCTCCTCCTCGCCGATGGGCGTTTCGAGAGAGATCGGCTCACGGGCGACGTTCTTCACCGCCTTCACGCGGCCGACCGTCCAGCCCAGTCGATCCGCGATCTCTTCATCGTTGGGCTCGCGGCCGAGGACCTGCATGAGCTGTCGCGCCTCCCGAACCACCTTGTTGATCTGTTCGATCATGTGGACGGGCACGCGGATGGTTCGCGCCTGATCGGAGATGGATCTGGTAATGGCCTGTCGGATCCACCAGGTGGCATACGTTGAGAACTTGTATCCTTTTCTATACTCAAACTTCTCAACAGCCTTGATGAGGCCGATGTTACCCTCCTGGACCAGATCAAAGAAGTGCAGGCCGCGGTTTGTGTACTTCTTGGCGATGCTGACGACGAGGCGAAGATTCGCCTTGATAAGGCGGTCCTTCGCGGTCTGCATCATGTCCTTGCCGCGGGCGATCTCCTCGGACATGTGCAGGATGTCGTCAATGGAGTTCTCAAAATCAATCTCGAGGTTGCGCAGCTTCTTCTCGGTGATCTGGATCTCGCGGATCTTGTCCTTTATGTCGTCGGCGGTCATGCCGAGTTGCTCTTCGATCCGCATGCGCTCGTCGGTCTTGGCCAAGCCTCGGCCGAGGGTGCGGAGTTCCCGGAGATTCGACACCTGCAGATGCTTCTCAATCCGATGCTGCTCGCGCTGGTACTTGTGGATCTTCCGGGCGGCGCTCGTGAACTTCTCGGAGAAGTAGAGAATCTCCTCCGCGTGGATCTCGATATCCTTGAGCTGGTCGAGGAGCTCCTTGCGTCGCTTCCCGAGCTTGTCGTCCTCGAGGACGTCTCCCCCCTTCGAGACGAGGCGATCCTTCGTCTCCATGTACTGCCGAAGGTCGGTGAAGACCTCGCGGAGGGGTTCCCGGTAGAATTGAGAGAGGCGCCGCCGCTCGGCGAGGTACTCGGAGATCTCCTTCTTGGAGAGATTCAGCTCCCGCGGATCCTCTTTTGAGAATGCGCGCTGGGCGAGGTTGAAGAACTCCGGGATCAGCATGCCGGAGTTACGGATCACCCCTTTGATAATGTTCTCGCCGTCCTCCATCTGCTTGGAGAGCTCGACCTCCTGCTCCGCAGTGAGGAGGTTCTCCTTGCCGATCTCTCGGAGGTACAGCCGAATCGGATCATCAATCGCGCTCTCCTTGTCGCCTACGACGATCTTCTTCTCCTTCTTCGGTTTCTTCTCCGGCTCTTCATCCTCGGATGAGAGCTCCTCTTCCTCGAGTCGAACGTTGTGGCGAGCCAGTATCCCGATCACTTCCTCGATCTTCTCGGAATTCACAATGGAATCGGGCAGAAAATCGTTTACCTCATCGTAGCTGATGCTCGTCTTGTTCCGAGCATAGTCGATGAGGCGAAGCATTGCGGGATCATTTTGCAGTTCCGTCATTCACAACCCTCTTGCTCTTCGATAGCTCTTCTATCTTAGAGATTTCGTCGTTTATATGCATTTTCTCCTGAAGAAGCTCCTCCACGGTGCGGTCGTCTCCAGGGTGTTGCTCCGCCTTGCGGAGGGCACGGTCAAGCGCCCGCTGGCGCGTTTGCAGCTTGCGCAACCGTATGGTGCGAATGGTCTCGTCAATGCTCTCTTCCGAGTTGACGGAGAATACATCCTCCACCAGGCGCCGCGATGCCCACGATCGCAGTTCGGGCTCCTCGATGCGGTCGAGAAAGGATGGTGTGTCATCCTCACCTCGGCGATAGCACTCTTCGAGGGCTACGTACAAATCGCGTGCGGCGGCATCCTCAATGTCGTCGACGCTGACGTCTCTTCTCACACGCGCAAAGAGCGGACGATTCGCCGCCGCTGCGAGCATGAGGAACACCTCCGGCGACCGGCCGAAGCTCCGGCTTCTACCGCTGGTGCCGTTGGTCCTGGGAGCGGTATCTCCCTCCTCCTTCGTCACCCGGGGAGCGACTCCGCGCGAGATCGCCGATTCATAATCTGTGCGTAACGCCTCCAAAGGGACGTCCAACCTATCCGCCAACTCGCTGAGATAGGTTTCGCGCCTGACTTCAGAGCGCATCTCCCTAATATATGAGAAAACGCGATCCATTACCAAGCCCTTGCCGTGGGCCGTCGAGAGATCGGCGTCCTCAGCCGCCTTGCGGAAGAGGTACGCAAAGGCGTCCTCAGCCTGTTCGAGTGCGCTCCGCAAGGCGTTCACTTCATCGTGCCGCACCATATCGGCGGGATCGTTCCCGGACGGGAGCTCCGCGACGGCGCAGGCCAGGTCGTGTCGCTCGAATACCGCTGCAGATTTCTCGGCGGCGCGAGCTCCTGCAGCGTCGGCATCGAAGACCAGCACGCCCTTCTGGGCATACCGGCGGACCACCCGCGCGTGTCCGTCGGTGAACTGCGTTCCCAGCGGCGCGACGGCGGTCTTCACTCCCGCCTGCCAGAGGGCAACGACATCGAAGTAGCCCTCCACCACGATGACCATGCCCTCGTCACCAATCGAGCGGCGATTCATCGAGAAACCGAAGAGGGTCTCCCGTTTTCGAAAAAGCTCCGATTCCGCCGAGTTGATGTACTTCGGTCCCCCCTCTCCAAGCTCTCGTGCGCCGAAGGCGACCACATCCCCCGTTGCAGTCGTGATCGGAAACATCACACGGTTGCGGAAGAACGCCCAGTCCGCTCGGCGTCGCGAGAAAAGCCCGCTTTCGGCGAGGAATCCCGGTGAGTACCCCTTCTTGACGAGAAAGCGGTGGAGCCAGTGTGGGTCTTCCGGGGCGTAGCCCATTCGAAACGCCTCAATGGTCTCTCTTGTAATGCCGCGATCGTTCAGATAGCGCCTCGCCTCCTCGCCGCGGTCGTCCTCGGTCAGCAGATAGTGAAAGGTGTTGGTCACTCTGTTGTACAGCTCCCGAAGGCTTGCAACACGCCGATCCGCCCCTGCATCCCCCTGCCCTTCGGGGATCTCCACACCCACCTTCTCAGCCAGGAGGCGTGCCGCCTCGGGAAAGGAGACCTTCTCCACTTCCTGGATAAAGTCGAAGACGGTACCACCCTTCTGGCTGCTGAAACAGTAGAAGAGGCCCTTCTCGGGCTCGACGGAGAAGGAAGGGGTCTTCTCATTCGTGAAGGGGCTCAAACCCCAGTATCGGGCGCCGCGACGCTGCAACTGAACGTAGCGGCCGACAATATCTACGATGTCCGCCTTTTCTCGAATCTCAGCGATAGTTGATTTCGGGATTCCCACGCTGCTCCCACTCCGTTTCACCACGCATTATGATGAAACCGGTCGGCGACTGCTTGGTCGCCCGTAATGTAATTATCGGATCAGCACGAATTCAACCCGTCGGTTCTTCCACCTGTTGTCCAGATCCGTGTGAGGAACGATCGGCTCGGTGCCGCCGCGGCCCGCCACGGAGAGGCGCCGCGGGTTGAGCCCCTCGTCGATCAGGGCCTGTCGCACCGATTCGGCCCGCGCCTCGGACAGCGGCTGCAACTCCTCTCGCTCCTCCCGTTCGGTCCCGGTGATGTTCACCGCGTGGCCCTCAATGCGAATGTCGTAGGTGTCGTACTTCGCGAACACCTCGGCAAGACGCGAGATGATCGCGCGGTTCTTTGCACCCCGCTCGGTAAACTCGTCGGTGATCAGCTCCGCGCTGTTGGGAGCAAACGTAATGTCCGCGATCTGCACCTTGAGCCGGCCGTTGTCCCGAACGACGAGGATGTCCACGGGAATGCGACCCTCGGTGACGGCCGTGTTCCCCAGCACGTCGGTTACCTCGAAGACGTATGGATAGTCCTCCGCGGAGATGACGAGCTCTCCGTCGGCGGCGCGGCCGTTCCAGGTGAGCTCATCCGCCGGCGCTCCGCGTCCGGAGAACTGGTTGAAGTAGGCGCCGGTGCGGTCGAGGATTCGGAAGCGCCACCGGGCAATGTCACTGCGGTCCGACACGGAGAGACCTATGGAGAGCTCATCGTCGACGCCGTCGTTATCCGGCGAAAACGGGACCGGATCAAGGTCTACGCTGATCTCCGGGGGCGAGGCGTCCACCAGAATCTGCGGTCCCCGCGCTCGCGGGCGATCGCCCTTCTCGTACCAGACGGTGAGCACCGGAGTGAACTCCCCTTCAACCACGCGGCCCTCGGCGTTGGTGCCGTCCCAGGGGAACTCACCCCGGGATTCGAGGGTCTCACCGGAGAAGGAGCGAATCGGAGTGCCGGTCTCATCGATGATTACGAGCTCCCACCGTTCGACCCCCTCGGTGAGACTCACGTAACGGCGGATGAGGGTGTCGTCCCGGTAGCCGTCGCCGTTCGGGGAGATGGCATCCGAGGTGGCGGTTACGAAGACGTCGGTGTCCCGGGTGTCCACGGTAAGCCCGGTGAGCGTGCGGGAGATCTCATTGCCCGCGGCGTCCCGGGAATGCACCTGGTAGCTGTACGTGCCGTTGGGCACGACATTCCCGGCGGCGTCGGTGCCGTCCCAGGTCAAATCGGCAGGCTCTCCCTTCCAGAAGTAGGACCTGACGGTTTCGCCGTCGGCATCGACTATCATTCCTTCCCATAGGCTTTCACTGCTTCCATTCTGTCGGATCGTGACGGTGTCGCGGCGGTCGTCGCCGTCGGGAGAAAAGAGGGTGTACTCCGCCGCGAGGGTCACCGTCGGGGCCGTTGTGTCGACGATAAGACCGTCGATGGAGGCCGTCTCGACGCTGCCGTTGGTGTACCGGACGGAGAGGGAGAGGCGGTACTCGCCGTCGCCGGCGCGTCGGCCGGCCGCGTCGAAACCGTCCCAGGTGAGGCGGTCCGGTACGGCATTTCCCGAAAGACGACGTAACGTGTCGCCATTGGAGCCGACGGGCGTGATTGTGGCGGTGTACTCGGCGACGGCGTCGGGGCGCTCAACCCGGGGAAAGACGGAGATGGTGTCACGAACGCCGTCGGCGTTCGGAGAGAAGACCTTGTCCCCCGCCGAAAGGAGCACTCCGGTCTCCCCGGTGTCGAGGCGGACCTCGACAGGCGGAGAGGTACGTGTATTGCCGGCCGCATCCACGCCGGTGAGGCGGTAGAGATAGCGTCCATCCGGAGCGAGTGTTCCTTCCGCGGTGGTACCGTCCCATACGAGGGTGGGATCCGGAGTGCGCTGCCACTCGTAGCGTCGAATCGTCTCGCCGGCCGGGTTGAGGATCTCGCCACGCCACACCTCTTCGGCTGTAGCCTCCTGGAAGAAGGTCACGGTTTCACGATTCCCGTCGCCGTCCGGTGAAAAGACCGCAGTGCTGGCCGTCACCGCTGTCTCCGGTGCCACCGTGTCGATGACGAACTCCGG
>CAZZIE010000196.1:0-6625 GCA_964654185.1 uncultured Spirochaetaceae bacterium
GGGCTCTTGATGCAGCACTCCCACTCCAGGATGGCCCAGCCGTCGTAGCCGTACTGGGTAAGCAGGCTGAAGATCCGGCGGAAGTCCACCTGCCCGTCCCCGAGACTGCGGAAGCGCCCCGCCCGATCGACCCAGTCCTCGTAGCCGCCGTAGACGCCCACGCGGCCGTCCGGGCGGAACTCCGCATCCTTCACGTGGAAGGCGCGAATGCGATCGCGGTAGCGCTTGATGAAGTCGACGTAGTCGAGTTGCTGCAGCATGAAGTGGCTCGCATCGTAGGTGAGGCACGCCGAGGTGTGGTTGTCGGTGTGATCGAGGAAGCGCTCGTACGTCGCCCCGTCGTAGAGGTCCGAACCGGGGTGCAGCTCGTAGCCGAAGGTCACCCCCTTGTCCTTCGCGTAGTCCAGGATGGGTCGCCACCGCTTTGCGAGCTCCGTGAAGGCCTCGTCAACGAGCCCGGCGGGGCGTTGCGGCCACGGGTAGATCATGTGCCAGGCAAAGCCGCCGGACATGACCGAGATGTTGCTCGTCCCCAGGTTCACCGATGCGTCGACGCTCTTTTTGAGTTGATCCGTGGCCCACTCGGTCACCTGATCTCCGGAGAGACCGTCGGGGTGAAAGGCCGAGAAACCCGCAGCGTACGCCGGGTGGAAGGCCAGACACTGTCCCTGCAGGTAGGAGCCCAGCTCGATCACCTCCAGGCCGCGCTTCTGCAGACGCCCCTTGAGGTCGTCACAGTAATCCTTGCTTCCAGCCGCCTTCTCAAGATCAATGAGGCTGGACTCCCAGGTGGGAATCTGGACACCCTTGTAGCCGAAGTCGGCAACCCACTTCGCGAGCCCGTCCAGCGAGTTGAAGGGCTCGTGGTCCCTGACGAATTGGGCCAGGAAGATCCCCGGTCCTTTGATGGTCTTCATGTCGCACCTCCTGCAAGTCTGCTACGTTCGGCCCGGCGGTCCGGCCCGACCGCCTGACCGGGCAGGCGCCGCCCGGGCGGCGCCGCACCCTTATCCGCTCTCGAGCTCCCGACGCAGGCGTACCACCGCGGCCTCCTCGTCCAGCTCGACGGCGTCCCACGTCACCATGTCACCTTCCTTCACCGCCTTCGTCACCCGGGCCCCCGGCGCCAGCCCGACCGGCAGCGCCCCCAGACCCCGATAGTCCGAGGCGGTGTACATGCGTCCAAAGAAGTCGTAGCTGCCGAAGCTCCCCAGGACGTCACCAGGGGAGAGATCGCGCTTGGCCACGGTGGCCACCTCGGCAACGCGTTCATCGAGCGGCACGAGGGTCGGCTCCCGGTGCAGGGCGGCGCGGGCCAATGAGATCGGCGCCTCCAGGAACCAGAGGTGGTAGGGGCGGAAGAAGGTGAAGTAGTTGCCCGAGCCCACCTTCAGGTAGTTGAGATCCCCGGCGATGCGCTCGTCCTGAACGCGCACCGTAATGAAGACGCCCCCGCTCATGGCGCTCCCCTGGACGAAGTCCACCGCCCCGGGAAAGCTCGTCATGCCGCCGTCCTGCTCCAGGGCGAAGACCTGAGAGACCGTGCTCAGGTCGGCCTCGGGGCCCTTCATGCCCGGCTGCATGGGCCGACAGCCGGTGGCGTTGGCCACGCAACTCATCTCGAACATGGTCTTCGTGCCGTCCACGTAGGAGGCGACCGTCGCCGGCTCCATCCCCGCCTTCTCCGCGGTGGCGCGCACCGTGTCGGGGTTGGCCGCCGGGTTCAGCGGGTTGTTCTTCCCCTTCCCGATCACGATCGGCTCGTAGCCCAGGGTCTGCACGAAGTCCCAGAGCTCCATGAGACACCCCGGCTCGTCCCCGGAGGAAACGGAGTAGAGCGCGCCGGTTGAGGCGGCAAGACGCTTCAGAGACGGGCCGACGGTCACATCGGTCTCAATGTTGATGAGTACGACGTCCTTCCCCGCCTTCAACGCCGCTTCGGCAGTTGCCGCCCCCGAGGCCGGGGATGGCGTGACATCCGTAACCAGGTCGACCTGCTCCACCGCGCCGCCGAGGGTGATATCCGTGGTGGCAACGACCTTCCCGGCGCGGATAGCCTCATCCGCCCGGGCAGGATCCGTCGTCTCGACGATCTCCTCCGGTCGGCGGCGGCCCTCCCGCTCCAGCGCCCGGGCGGCGCGGCCCGGCTCGGGGTCGGCGAGCACCACGATCTCCATGCCGGAGACGTGATTCATGGCGGTGACGAAGCCGGTACCCATCCACTCCGCGCCGGTCGAAGCAATACGGAGAGAGCGCCCTTCCCGCGCGCGCTGCTGCAACTCCTGGTGAATCATAGGGCGGCCCCACTCACAGCGTCGCCTCGCGGATGCAGTCGAAGGTCAGTCGCGATACCTCCAGGCCCTTGTCGGACTGCGCCTGCAGCTCCGCCATGCCGCGCTCCTTCATGAGCTCGACGGCGGCCTGGGCGAGGCGGAGGTTACGCACGGAGAGCTCAATGTACTCCCGGGGCGAGTCGCGGTACGGGAAGAGGTCCAGCCCGTACCAGCCGTCGTAGCCGGCCACGTCCAGGACGTACATGCACTGCACCAGACGGATGAAGTTGATGGTCCCCGGAGGCACGTCGACATCCGCCTGCTGGTCGTTGTCGTCGAAGTGCGTGTGAAAGAGCTTGCCGTAGCGCAGCACCAGGGCGAGCTGGTCCTCCAGGTACTCCGAGGCAATGAGGCTGTGTCCCACGTCCAGGTTGATGCCGAAGTTCGGATCGTCGATCTCGTTCACCAACGCCAGGGCCTGGCCGGTGGTGCCGTAGAGAATGTGGGATCTCGGCTCGAAGGGCTTCGGCTCCAGGCACACCTTGGTCGTGTAGTCGTTCTTGTGGAGGTACTCCAGGATGCTGCGGACGCTGTCCACGTACCACCCGTAGAGGTGGAGGTAGTTCGCCTGCAGCGGGAAGTCCGAGCCGTCCGTGGCGGGCCAGAGCACCGTAATGGGCACGTCGAAACGGGAGCCCATGTCCAGCGCCTCCTTCACCCGGTTGATTGCCTGCTGCCGGATGGAGGCGTCCCGGTGCGCCAGGGCGCCGTGGGCGAAGCGCTTCTCCGTCCAGGTGTGGCCGCAGAGCTGCACCATCTGCAACCCGTAATCGTCCAGGACCTTCCGCACGTCCTTCTCGGTCTCGGTGGTGATCTCCGTCGGCACGTGCAGCTCTATCCCGGAGATCCCGTCGATCTCGCCGCACATCTTGAGCCGGTCAAGCACCGGAATGAACTCCCCGAAGCCCTGGGTGTTGAACCTGTCCGGAAGATTGTTGATCCCCCAGATGCCCATCGAAATCTTCAACTCTTTCACGCAACTCCTCCTGCTGCAACTGATTCAAATCTTGGATCGATGTTCACGGCCTTCGCATCCGGTACGCCGGTTCCTTCGGCGCTCCGCTCACGCGTCCCGTGAGCGTCTTTCGCGGATTGCACCCCATTCGGCGAGAGACAGCGCTCCAGGAACGCCGCCACCTCGGCGCGGGTGAAGGGCTGCGTTGCGCCGCGCTGAGAGGCGACAATGGCGCCGGCGGCGTTTCCCCAGAGGCAGGCGGTCCGGATGTCCCGACCTTCAAGAGAGGCGCTGACGAAGCCGGCGGTGAAGGCGTCCCCCGCGCCGAGCGGATCGGTCACGGAAACGTTGAAGCCCGGGACGTACACCGCCGCGCCGCGCCCCGCCGCGGTCACGTAGGCGCCGCGCTCACCAAGGGTCACAATGCAGCACGCCGGTTTCCGCTCGGCAATCAGCGCCGCCGCAAAGGCTTCCACCCCGTCGGGAAGGCCCGTCATCCGCGCTGTCGGCGCCACCTCGTCCTCGTTGAGCTTAACCACGGTGGCGCGATCAATGGATGCGTTCACCACCTCCGCGGAGAAGCAGTCCTTCCGCAGATTCACGTCGTACACCACCATGGCATCCCCGGCGCTGTCCGCCAGGGTCGCGAGGGTCACAAGGGTGCGCCGGGAGACCGGCCGCCGTTGCGCCAGGGTGCCGAAGCAGAGGGCGTCCGCATCTTCGACCGCCTCCAGCAGCCGCGGCGTAGCCTCCACGAAGTCGTAGGCGACATTTGGATTGATGGTGTAGTCCACGCTCCCGTCCGTACCCAGATGGACGTCCACCGTGCCGGTGGGATAGTCGACCACCTGGGAGACGAAGGCATCGCTCAGGCCGAGCTCGCGGATCTTCGCCCGGGCAAGACCGCCCCGTTCGTCCACACCGAGGGCGGTGACCATGAGGGCGTCGTGGCCGAAGCAGGACATGCGGTAGGCGAAGTTGAGCGGAGCGCCGCCGAGAACCTCGCCGTCGGGGAGGAGGTCCCAGAGCGCCTCTCCGAAGACGACAACCCGCCGCGGCCTCTCCGGCGGCCCGATCGGGAGCATCTCCGCAGTCGCTTTGTTGTTCCCTGCCTGGCTCATACCCTCTCGTTCACCTCCATGGCGTTGTGCAACCCGGGGTGCCGCCTAGCCGGAGTCACCCTGGGCTCCCACCATTCTAATGAGGTTCTCCACGGTAAAGCCAAAATGCTCGCCCACCTCTTCGGGACGCCCCGACTCGCCGAAGGTATCGATGGCCAGGATGTCCTCCCGGTTTGCACCAATGCGCTCCCACCCGAAGGGGCTCGCCGCCTCGACGGCCAGGACGCGCGCCTTCGCCGGTATGATGCGCTCCCGGAACCCGCGGTCCTGAGCCAGAAAGGTCTCCACCGACGGCATGGAGACGACGCGCACCTTCCGGTCCGCCATCTCCCGGGCGGCGGCGTCCGCCAGGGAGACCTCCGATCCGGTGGCAACGATCACCACCTCGGGTTCGCCGGTGCAGTCGCGAACGATGTAGGCGCCGCGGCGCATGGTGCGTCGCCACTCCGGGTCCGCCTTTTCCAGGACCGGCACGCCCTGCCGCGCCAGCACAATGGCCGTCGGCCCGTCGGTCCGCTCCAGGGCAATCCGCCAGGAAACCACCACCTCCTCCGCGTCCGCCGGGCGAAGGGTCACAAGGTTCGGGATAACCCGGAGCGTCGCCAGGTGCTCAATCGGCTGGTGGGTCGGGCCGTCCCCGCCCAGGTAGATGGAGTCGTGGGTCAGGACGTAAATGATCGGAAGCTTCATGAGTGAAGCCAGGCGCATGGGCGGACGCATGTAGTCGACGAAGACGAAGAGCGTCGCCGCGAAGGGGCGAATGCCCCCGTGGAGGGCAAGGCCGTTGGTAATGGAGGCCATGGCGTGTTCCCGCACGCCGTAGCGGATGAGCTTCCCCTCCGGGCTCTCCGGCTGAAAGACGCCGTGCTCGGCAATCTCGGTCTTGTTGGAGCTCGAAAGGTCTGCGGAGCCGCCGACCACGTTGGGAAGCGCGGCCATGACCGCCTTGAGCATGTCGCCCCCGGCGGAGCGGATCGCCACCGTCTCACCTGTTTCGTACTGCGGCTCTTGAATCGCCTCCAGAAAGCGCGGCGCCGATCCCCCGACCATGCGTCCCGCCTCGTCTTCCTCCGGCACGCGCGCCGCCGAGGCGGGCCGGCTGACCAGCCAGTCCGCAAGGTCCTCGGCGAGCTCAGGATTGGCCTTCCGCCACGCCTCGAAGCGCCCCCGCCACTCGTCGTAGCTCGCCGACCAGTCGGCGCGGCGCTTCTCGAAGTAGGTGTACGCCTTCGGGTCGACGTAGAAGTCCGCATCCTCCGGGGCACCGAGGTGGCGCCGCATGGCGCGGATCTCCTCGTCTCCCAGGGCGGCGCCGTGGACCTTGTGCTTTCCCGCCATGCCCGGCGAGCCGTACCCAATGACCGACTCCAGGGTAATGAGGGTCGGCTGGTCCCGGTTGTCCCGGGCCGCATCGACCAGTTTCAGGAGCTCCTGCGGGTCGTGGGCGCTTCCGTGGAGGGTCTGCCATCCGTAGGCGCGGAAGCGCGCCTCCACGTCCTCGGTGAAGGTGATCGACGTGGGCCCTTCAATGCTCACCTTGTTGGAGTCGTAAAGGACAATGAGCTTGCCGAGCCGGTGGTGTCCCGCCAGGGAGGCCGCCTCGGCGCTCACCCCCTCCATGAGGTCACCGTCGCCGGCAATCACGTAGGTACGATGGTCAATGATGCGGTGCTCCGCGGTGTTGAAGCGCGTTGCCAGCATGCGCTCCGCCATTGCCATTCCCACCGCGGTGGAGAAACCCGCGCCGAGGGGACCCGTCGTGGTCTCCACGCCGGTGGTCAGACCGAACTCCGGATGGCCCGGCGTCTTCGAGCCGAGACGGCGGAGCCGTTTGATTTCGTCGAGCTCCAGACCGTAGCCGGTGAGGTGGAGCAGCGCGTAGAGGAACACCGATCCGTGACCGGCGGAGAGGACAAAGCGGTCCCGGTCGATCCAGCCGGGCCGGGCGGGGTTGTGCTTCAGGATCTCCCCGAAGAGGGCCGCCCCGACATCCGCGAAGCCCATGGGCATGCCGGGATGCCCGGTGCCCGAAGCCTCCACCGCATCGGCGGCGAGGAGGCGAATGGAGGTTGCCACTGCATTGAGAGAGTCCAGATCCATGTTCTGCTGCCCGGTTCGTGAAGAGCTCATATCGTGTCCTTTGCGTTCGGTGAGTCGACTTTGCGGCCGGCCGCCGCGCCCCGGGTTGGCACGCCCCGGGTTGGCCCGTCGGCGGG
>CAZZIE010000196.1:6635-6967 GCA_964654185.1 uncultured Spirochaetaceae bacterium
GTCCTTTGCGTTCGGTGAGTCGCCGCTGGGCCGGCCCGGGGTTCCCCGGCTCGGCCCGGTGGCGGGAATGATACCATCCGCCTGCTCGAGACGGGAGCATACATCCTGCAGGAATCGCGCCGCCCCGGCGCCGTCCATGGCGCGGTGGTCAAAGGTGAAGGAGAGAGTCATGAAGCGCCGCTCAACGATCTCGCCGTCGCCCTTCCGTGCGAGCCGGGGCGTCGCCGTGCCGATGCCGAGGATGCCGACCTGCGGCAGGTTGATGATGGGATTGAACGAGGTAACGCCGAACATGCCCAGATTGGTGACGCTGAAGGTTGCACCTTCGAGCT
>CAZZIE010000197.1:0-6946 GCA_964654185.1 uncultured Spirochaetaceae bacterium
AGGCCCGACAATTCCTTGACCGGCAGCATGCTGTCACGATCATCGGAAACATCGTCCTGGCCGCCGAATTGACGCCGGACCTGGTAGCGTTTGCGTCGCATTGTCTGTCCTATCGAATCTGGATGGTTTCATGCGCCTGCATCTGGCGCTGTTCTGCGATCGTCAGGAAGGCGTCGCGCTGGCATAGCAATTCCGTCTGGTAGGCCGCCTGGTTCTCGAGGTCCAGCCCCATCGCGCATTCGGCCGCAAGCCAGCCGATCGCCTCACTGGGCCAGTCTTCCCCGATCACGTACAGCGCATCGGATGGAGCGACAACCGCATGCGCGGGACTCACCGTCACAGTCCGCGTCGATCCGGCATAGTCACTGACCAGCGATTCCTCGCCGTCCGAATTGCCGCCGATAAGTGTCAAAACATGCCCGTTCAGAGCATCGTCCGAGGACGGTATACGCCCCGCACTGTCCTGCACCGGAAGAACCAGCGCGCTCGTATTCGTAACGCCGGCCAGTTTTCCCGTCCGCGGGCGAGCAGGCTTGCGCACATACCAGAGCGTCCAAGTCGTTGCCGCTTTCGCAGCCGTGTCCCAAGCAATCTGATTGCCCTGGAAGCGAACCGGCGCTTCCTCGTAGCCATAGCCCGTGAATTCCCAGGTTAAACTCCGATTGGCAGCGTCCTTCAACATCTCGGCAACCAGGAAGTCGTCGGGAAGGTCTACCGCCGTCGCCCCGGCCTCGATCGACAACGTCGCCTTCGCCGAGAAGTAATTCCCCGGCAAATGCCGCAGGTACTTCATCACCTGCATCTGCGCCGTCTCCAGCACGTGACAGAAACGCTCAAGGGGGAATTCGAAGTTTTCAGCAAACTCCGATTCCCCGATGAGCATGTAGGTTTTCCGTATCAATGAATAGAGGTTCATAATCCCCTCAGCAGATCAGAATGTTGTTTTCAAGGCTGGGCTGGCTACGGACCGGACGATTCGGCGGAGCCATATCCATCGACGCCAGGCGGTTCGTGCGAACGGCCCGCGACAGGAAGCCCTCGTTGCGATAGATGGTCCAGGGATTCCGGCCAAGGCAGATACACAACGGAGCATTCGTCCACTCCGGATGATCGTTCGCGATCCGAAGACTCACAAAGTTCATCGTGGTCTCAATGATCAACCACAGATCATCCGCCGTCAGCGTCTTCAGAAACCCCGCGCTGAACTCGAGCATCGTCGCATAACAACCGGTATCCACCAGCGTCACGCCCTCCGGAAGCCAGTCCAACAGGGCCGTCTCCGTCTCGACGATCTTCTGGGGAGGAAGAAACGCGTTGCCCACCACTGTGGGGTCTGTCTCCGGATCAGGACGCTCCGAAGGTCCATCATCCTCTTCCTCCTCTTCCTCTTCATCCGAAGCCTGGTCCTCTTCCTCGGCCTTCGCCTTGGCTTCTTCCTCAGCCTTCAACTTGGCCGCTTCTTCTTTCGCTTTTTCCTCAGCCGCTTGCTTCTCGGCATCGGCTTTCGTTTTCGCGGCCGCATCCTTCGCAGCCGCACTTTTTGTGCTTTTAGCCATCGCTGCTTTCCTCTCTTTCGTCAAAATACGGGGCCGGCCTGCCGCCGTAACCCCGACCCTGCATGTTGCGCTCGCCGCTGCAATGGCCGTCGCTCGCGTAACTCAACACCTGGTCCGACACCACCCCGTGGTCGTCTTGGATCTGTGTGTCCTGCGAACGCTTCGCTGCCTCGCGGCGTTTCCGGTTCTGCTCATCCTGCTTGCGCTTGCCCTCAAGCACATTGCGACCGTGTTGCAGCGGATCACGCTTTACCAATTCAGCCAGCAGGCGGCCGTCGATCGGACGATAAGAACCGTCCGACTCTGTCCAATCCAGCACATGCGTGAATTCCTCGCGCTCTTCCCGCGCCATCGTCATAATCCCGCTGGCCCGGATTTCCTCCGCCACATGCTGGGACTTCTCATCCTGGCGACGATACAGAATCCAATGGGCGTGTTCTCCACGCTCTGGATCCTCTAAGCCGTGCCACATAAACACCAGGGCAGGATCATAATCCAGAATGTCCCGGTACGCCTGGCCTAACTTGTCGGACTGTGGTTCTTCCAGGAAGCTCATCGTCAAATCTCCAGGATGAAATCAATATCGAAGGTGTAATCACCATCGACCGTTATCGGGGCGCTGAACGCCAGATCGATCTGGAAGCGGTAGCCGTCGGGCTCATAAGGTAGGAACATCTTATCCACCGCGTTGATCGTATGCTTCGTGTCCGGGGCCAGGGCGTCCGAGGTCCATAGCGTGAATCCGGCTGAATCCTTGAGCGTGATCGTGGTATTCCCCGGAATGTCCGGAGCGTTGAAAAGCACGCCTCGAAGCATGCCGGCAGCAGCAAGCGCTCGGTAGACAGAAGCACTCGAAACATTTTCCCCGTTCCGGCTTACCACGATTCTGTTGCGTTTTCGGATGAAGGACATGCCTCCGTCCCCCTTTCTCTGGGCTCAAATAGCCCCTTAGTTGTACTGGCTGCCCACCTGGTAGACGAACTTGCCCGTCGCCGTCGCCGTGGTCGGAGAGGTTGGAGCGGAATCCCAAACTGCATAAGGGCTTCCCGCTGTCGTGCATCCGACATGCGACGGCTCAGGAAAATCATCACCATTGGCAGGAAACAACCAGACCGCGCCGTCTGTCGGACAGTACGGAATATCGAAGATCTGCGTCGTGTCAGAAGTGACGGTGATCTCCTTGAATGTGATCGGCTTATAAGTCACCGCGTTATAAGCCGCCGTGCAGACCAGCGCTGTGATCAAACCGATCAGCAGAATCAAAACAATCTTCGCTTTCATGGCTATACCTTTCTCAAAAGATAAGTGGAGGGCGGCGCTGCGGGAGCATGCGCGCCACTATGATTCACCGCCCTCCGTCAGGCCGGACCGCGCAACCCGGCCGTTCCTGGGCTACCCTCAGGCAGCGTCAGCGCTCATTCCGCCATTATCGCCGTACGGATTGCTCTCATCGTACATGCCGATAAGGTTGGTGGTCTTGCCGTGGCTGTAGCGGGCTGCGCAACCAGGAGTAAAATAGCCGTGGTAAAGGACCACCTTCCCGTCAGCGTACGCGCCGCTCTTCAGCATCTGCTTGAACGTTCCCCCGGTCGAATCGATCTGCATGAATCCGGGAAAGACAGATCCGAGAACCATATCCTCCGGATAGATGCTGTACTGCTCACCGTCGGCAAGCCCGTAAATGCCGATGATCTCCTTGCCGTGGAAGTTCACCTTCGGCCACAACCCTTCCCAGGTGCCTTCACCGTTGTAAATCCGGTCGGCCATCAGCAGGAAGTTATAGGCGTCCACAATGTCGGGCGTGGTGATGTTCTTCAGCTTACGCACGTTCTCCTCGCCGATCCGCTCTCCGATATCGTGCTCCATCTTCCGGAAAAGACGACGCGAGACCGGCGTCGGGTCCGTATTGCGAATCACGGTCGACTGCCAGTTATAGTCAGAAGTAGCGGCCCGACCGAAAAGCGACGTCTGATCGTCGATGATATCGCGAAGACCCACACAGCCGTTGCCGTAACTGTTGGCCAGGTAGATCTTGTCACCCGCCTGAATACTCGCCGCCGTCGAGCCCGTGATCGTATAACGGCCCGTCTGCGCAAGCACTTCAATACCCGAGGCGATCTTCGAGCTGTTGCGGTAAACATCGAATTTCATGCCGCGAGGAAGGAAACGCGCCGTGTCCACAGTGAAGACAGCTGGAGAAGAACCGTCGTCAAAGGCGGAAATCGTCGCAAGCGGATCGCTCTGACCGTGACTGGTCATGTGATCGATCAAAATCTTGCAGACCTTATTCAGCGAATCCATCTCGGCTCGCATCTTCTTGCCCCAGATCGCCACATCCGATTTCGTTTTCAACTCATCGAAATTCGGAACGCCGGCGGCCGCAAGCATCGCAGCAGGGCTGACCTTGAACTCCCCGTATTCGTTCTGGCCGTGCTCGGGATAGGTGCCCTCGTTCAGGCTGCCCATCACCGCGGCGGCGCTGAAACCAACCTGCTCGTGGAAGATGATTTCACGACCCTTGATCGTGAACTTGTCAAAACCCTTCATCAACTTCAACCAGGCCAGTGACATCACCAGGTGACGACGCAGGTAAGGGGTATGGTAGCGCTTGAGCGCCTCTTCGTATTTCGTTGGATCGTAAGACATTGCTCTCTCTCTCCTTTATGGGATCGATTGCGCCAATTATCAGGGCTAATCGCCTGCGATAAATTGAGTCACCATCGAATCCAGTTTTTTACCGTCCATTGGAACCTTCGGCGCTTGTCCCTCGCCGGGACTGCGTTGGCCGCGCTTCATGTTCTTCGGAGGTTTCGGTTTGTTTTGCTTCTTTCCCGAGGAAGCCTTCCCGGAAGACTTCGAGGGTTTCCGACCCTTCGACAACTTCTTCGCCATCTCAAGGGGCGAAGGATATTCCCCCGTCTTGCGGTACTCCTGGCTCAATGCACCAAGCAGCAATTCCGCTGGCGAAAGGACACCGTTCGCGTCCTCAATGCCGTGTGCTCGCGCGATCGCGTCGATCTTTTGCAACTCCCGACGCTCCGATGCTTGCTGCTGCTGTTTCTGAGCCTCCTGCTGGGCCTGCTGCTGATTCCCCCGCACCAACTGCGTCAACTGCTGAACCTGCTGGCGCAAGGCCTGAATCTCAGGATTCGACCGGGACTCTTGTGTCTGCTGTCCGGACTTCTCGCCAAACAGATCCCGATCGAGCTCATCCAGGTCATTCTCCTGCGCGGGCGCTTGCGGTGTCTGAGGCTGCTGGCCCTGGCGAACTTGCTGCATAAGCGTGTTCACCATGTTCTGAAGCTGGGCGTTGGAATTGCGCATCTCATCCAACTGTGCGCTGAGCGTTTCGTTCTCCTGCACGAAAACGTCCAACTGCTGGAGCACGTCCGCTCCATCGTCGGATTCCTCGTCTTCCTCGCCCTCTTCCTGCGAGTCCGCTTCCTCCGATTCCTCGTCTTCCTCGGTTTCCTCTTCCTCGGAGTCGGATTCCGCTTCCTCGCCGCCATCCTTGTCTGATTGCTCTTCCTCGCTGTCCGAGTCCGATTCCTCAGAAGGGGCAGGCGGTTCCCCCGTGTCTTCTCCCTCGAAGCTCTCCATGTCCTCGAGACCCTCGAGATTGTTTACGTCCTGCATCGCGAGCAGTGCATCTGCTTCGCTGATCTGGTCCTTCGTCAAGTCTGCCATTGCTCTTCCTTTCAAAGCCGACTATGCGGCCTCTTGCGCGGGTTGATTTCCCATGCTCTGCGCGGCTTGGGATGGGCCGGGCATACCCATCGGAGGAGGAGCAACGCCGCCCCCCTGGGGCTGCAAGGCCATTTGCTTCCGGGCCTCACGAGCAAGCGCCCGGACTTGAAAACTTTCTGTGATCTGAATGTGCTCGACCAACTTCGCCAACTGCGTCGGCGTATAGCGCGAACCGTTTCGCTGGTAATCGCGAATGTGCGCTTCCAGGTGCGTCTGGTGGTGTTCGTACAGAGTCGGCGGGGGCATCGTCCATTCCTCTTCCAACTCACGACGCTCACGCTCCGCCATGCGCTTCGCCTCATGCTGCACGGCCATATTCGCCCGAACACTCCCGATCCCCATCATCTCGTAGACGCGCGCCAGCTTCTCATCGGATTCCGGCGTCCCGTCCAGTAAACCTGCGTCCAGGAAGTTCCAGACCATCTGCTCCCGGGCCTCGGGCATCATCGGGAGATTCGTCGCCATGTCGATCTCGACCCGACCGCGCATCTCGATATCGCCGGCGTTGATGAAATCCACATCCGCCTCAGAATCCCGGCCCATCACCGCGATCCAACGGTCTTCCTGATAGTAAACCCCGGCGATGATGCACATCTGCTCGCAGAGCGTTTCAAGCCCTGCCTTGAAGGCCGAGAGATAATGCTGAGCCGTTGTCGTATCCACTTGCTGGAGAAGTTTGATTGCCTTGCCCGACATATCGTCGCCGCTGCGCCCCTGCGAAATATCCGAAACGCTCGCGATCCGGCCCATAAGCGCAATCTGCCGGTCCGTCTCCCGCAACAACTCTGCCTGGATCGGCGGAGGCATCAGGTACGAAGGCGCTTCCTCACCGCTGAAAGAAATCCGTTCCCCGGGCTGATTGGTGAAAGCGCCTTTCGGGATGTTCGCCGACCGGGGGATGAGTGCCTTCGGTTCCGTGGCCAGGTTGAATCGAATAGCCAACTGGCGCTCATTGCGGTTGATGCGGTCCTGCGGTTCGCGCAGATCCGCCGCCAGCCCGCTCGGATGCTTGCTCGCACCCAGAAGCCCCGGACCAATCGGAATCAACGGCTGCCAGGGAAGTTCCGTGTCTTCCAGAAGAATGTCACCCGAGAACGTCGTCACCCGCCACCGCTGCTTTTGCGAATCCGCCTCTTCCATTCGCTCATAGACCCGGTAAACACACACGATCCTCTGATCTTCCTCTTCCTGATCACTCTGCGAGGCCGGATCGCTCATGTACTCCATGGTCTGCTCAAGCGCAGCCTCCAGGCCGCGCGAGACATTCACACCGATAAACTCTTCATCGAAATCCAGTTCGCGCCCGTCGCCGTCTGCCTCCACCAGTTCCCCCACTTGCGGAAATTCCCGCAGCAAGTCCCTATAAGGCATGTATTGACGCTCGACATAGAAGCCCGCCTTTTGCGGGGCCATACCCGCTTGCCAGGCGATATCGCAACCATAACGCACATCCACAGAAATCGATCCGATCTGCAACCGTGCAAGTTCCCGCCCGCGTTCTCCCTCCTGGAATACATCATCCCAGCCCGAATCATCCCAGTTCACCAGCCCCCACACCAGCCCGTCACTCACCATCGCATGAGCCATCGACTGAGCCCATTCGTCGGCCTTCGTCTCATCCCAGACATGCCGGAGAAACTGCG
>CAZZIE010000198.1:0-6842 GCA_964654185.1 uncultured Spirochaetaceae bacterium
CGCGCCGCCAGCGCTCCGCTTCGGTACGGGGCGACCACGAGTATGGGTACCCGGGGGTTGGACTGATGCATGCTCCGCAGAACCTCCAGCCCGGAGAGACCGTCCATGAACAGGTCGAGTACGACGGCGTCCGGTCCCTCGTCGTTGACGGCGTTCAGGGCCTGCCCGGGGTTCGTAGCCTCCGTGCATACCCGGTATCCGAGATCGCGAGAGATGAGATCGATGATGCCGCGCCGCAGGAGCGGCCACGCTCCGACGACGGCAATCCGCGTACGGCCGCGCCGTGTGGTCATGGGTCAAAGGTAGTGAGAGCGGAATCGACGCAGCAAGGAGGCGCCGCGGACGGACGCCCGGGAGCGGCGGGAGCGGCGCCCCGGCGGGCAGGCACGAAGGCCACCACCGCCCCGGCGTCGCCGCCCGGCGCCGTCGCCGGGCGGCGGCCGACCCCTCCCCGAGTGCGGCCGACACGGCCTCCGTCACGCCTCCAGGCGTGTCCGCACCGGCCGGCCCGCGTCACGCCTCCGGCGGGTAGATCTTCTCGGGGGGCACCTTGGCCCGGGGCCGCTCAATGAGCTCGTACACGACGCCGAAGGCATCTTCAGTGTCCAGGTAGGCGTAGTGGCCGTCCCCGTCGGCGCCGAAGCCGGCGCCGTCCATGATCATCTCCACGCCCGCAGCCGCCGCCTGCGCAATGGCGGCCTGCATGTCGTCTACCAGCACGCCGAAGTGCTGCACCCCGTACCCGTGCCGTTCAATGAACTCCTCGTAGACGTTGGGGCCTCTGACCGACTGGATCAACTCGACTCTTGTGGGACCGAAGTAGGAGAGGGCAATGCGCACCTCGTAGTCGGCGGGCTTCCCGCGGTAGGTCATCCGCGGCACCAGCGGCTTGCCGTAGGTGTAGAAGTGCCATCCGCCGATGCCGAAGCTCCGATAGTAGTTCTCGACGGTCCGCTCGAGATCCTCCACGACCATGGCGATCTGGGCAATGCCGTTCTGCAGGAAGGGAAGTGTTCTGTCTGTGCTCATACGTTGCATCTCGCTTTTCGGGAGCGTCCGGGCGGCCCCGCGGCCCGGGCGGCGGTCACATTGGGCCCGGCGCCCGCCCGGCCGGCGTCCCTCCGGGCGCCCGCGCCGCACCTCCGACCGCGCCCCGCCTTAGGGCTTGAAGACCACCTTCAGCGCCTTGCCGTCCAGGGCGAGTTGCGCTCCCTCGTTGAACTCCGCCAGCGGAAAGACGTGGGTCACGAGCTTCTCCACGGGAATCCTGCCGGTCTCAATGAGCTGCAGGGCGGTCCGGAAGTGCCGCGGCGCGAAGATGGAGAGCCCCATGAGATCGAGGTTCTTGTAGTGCACCAGGTTCATGTCGACCCCGGGCTTGCTGTTGTCCTTGGGCAGTCCGCCGAAGAGGACGATCCGCGCCCCCTTCGCCGCCATCTCTACGGCTTGAACCTGCGCGGCTCCGGCAGGCGTGGCGGTCACAATGACATCCGGGCCGCGGCCACCGGTGCCCTTCTGCAGCTCCGCTTTGACATCATCTGTGTCGATGTTAAAGGTCCCGTCGGGCTCAAACGCCTTCGCAAGCTCGAGTCGCTCCGGGATGAGGTCGCTGATGTAGACCCGGTGCGCCCCGCGCGCCTTCGCAACGGCAATGTGGAGACAGCCGATGGGACCGGCCCCCATGATCAGGACGGTGTCCCCCAGGCCGGTGCGGGCGCGCTCGTGGGCGTGCACCACAGAGGAACACGGCTCAACCACCGCGGCGTGCTCGTCCTTCAAGCCGTCCGGCGACCGCTCGATGTTTCCCATCTCCACGGCGGCCTTCGGAATGAGGACGTACTCCGCCAGCGCGCCCGGCCAGACCTGGCCGATCTCGCGGACCTCCGCCGAGAGCTCCGGCCGGCCGACCACGGTGTATGGATCCTGCGGGTTGTAGACGGCGGGACCGATCGACAGACGCTCACCCCGCTTCCAGGGACCCGTGTACCCCGGGCCGAAGTCCACCGGCTCCCCGCAGATCTCGTGGCCCAGCGTCCAGGGAAAGGTGACCTTGCTGTGGCCGTGCCGCATGGTTCTGAGATCCGAACCGCAGAGCCCGCAGGCCCGGACCTTCACGAGCATGGTCCCCTCGGTCACCTGGGGAACCGGCTTCTCCTCAATGGCGTACTCCATGGGAGCGTGGATGACCATTGCCTTCATGATGTCTTTGCTTCGTGTTGTCATGGCACCTCTCCTTGCCGCGCCGCGGCGACGGGGCGGGCCTCATTCCTGGGCGGACCGCCGCCGCGGTACCCCCACCGCGTTATCCCCGCCGGGCAACCCCCGGCGGGCTACCCCCGTCCCCGGATCTCCGCAAGCTCCTGAAAATCCGCCTTCACGTGCTCGTAGAGCTTCTTGTAGAGGGCAAAGTACTCCATGTACCGCTCGTGGTTCTTCTGGTCGGGTTCGAGGTGCTCAATGTACTCGGCCCAGTCGCGGGCAACCGAGAAGTCCTTGAAGACCCCGGTGGCGACACCTGCGAGAACCGCGTCGCCGAATGGCGCACCGGTGCGGCGTTTCACCATGGCCGTCGGCACGCCGAAAACGTCCGTAATGATGCCGCGCCAGAGACGGCTCACCGCCCCGCCCTCGTTGAGGATCATGGGATAGTTCACCTTCACCCCGGCTTTCTGGACCAGGCGGAAGTTGTCGTACATGGCGTAGGCGACCCCCTCCATCATGGCGCGCACCAGGTGGCCCTTCGTGTGGCTCAGGGAAAGCCCGAAGATGGTCCCCCGCGCCTGGGCGTCCCAGATAGGGGAGCGCTCCCCCATGAGAAAGGGCAGCACGATCAGACCGTCACTCCCGACGCCCGTCTTCTCCGCCTCCACGTTCAACAGATCGTACGAGGAGATGCCGGTGAGCTGCTCCGCCTGAATCTCCGCCTGGCTCAGAGTGTCGCGAATGTACCGGATGGTCTGCCCGCCGGTCAGGGTTGTCGGCACCGTGATGAAGGCGCCCTTCTTGGTGTGGGGAAAGTGCATGAGCACCTTGCCGATCTCAGAGAAGGCGAATTCAATGTCGTCGTAGATGACCCCGAAGTTACCGACGGTACCGAGGTTGCTCTGGATGTCCCCGATCTCCGTCGCGCCGGCGCCGATCCAGCTCGCATTGCAGTCGACCTGTCCCGCAGCCACGGGAATACCCGCGACCAGCCCGGCCTCCCCGGCCGCGCCGCCCGTAACCTCGCCGACCACATCTTCACAGTAGAACTGCTCCGGCATGAGATCGACGTCGACATCGATCTCCTTCATGAGATCCAGATCGAACTCGCCCTTCCGGACGTCGTAGGCCACGCCGTAGAAGGCGGCGGCGGAGTAGTTCACCGTTGCCCTGCCGGTGAGCTTCAGGACAATGAAGCCGTCAATGGTCAGAACCTTCCAGATCCGCCGGTACCCCTCCGGGCGGTTGCGCTTCTCCCAGAGGAGGTTGACCAGGTTGGGGTGGTCTTCGATCCGGTAGGCTGAGAGGTCGTAGATGCGGTCCCAGCCGATGTGCTCTTTCAGCCACTCCACTTCCCGGACGGCGCGCCGGTCCATGAGGTTGTACGCGCGGTGCACGGGATTGTGATCCCGGTCCACCATGACCATGGAGGGAAGCGCCGAGGAGCAGGCAATGCCTTTGATCTGCTTCGCCTCAATGTTCGCCTCCGCCACGGACTGCCGAATGAGCCGACAGGCGATCTCCCAGTACACATTCGGGTCGTGCTCCGACCAGCCGGGATGCTCGTGGATGAAGGGGTACTCCTCGAAGGCCGTCCCGAGGACATCCCCGGAATCGTTGATCACGGCGGCCTTCGCCCCGCCCGTGCCGTAGTCGATGCCGAGAAGATAGTGTGCCATGATTACTCCTCCTGCTCGCCCATTCTACGGCCCCTTCCGAACGTCCCACAAGGCGGATTTTTCAGTATTTTGTTGGGAAAATGAAAAGATATCGCTGCCATCCCGCCGTCACTACCCTTGGTGAGCTCATTATGAACGGGCCGACGTGTTCGCCGGCCTTCGGTGAGCGGCACAATTGCGTCACCGGGAGTCCGCAACGTCGGGAATGGCATATCCGTTGGGGAAGTCCGCACTGAGCTGGTACTCGGCAATGCGCTCCATCAGCTTCAAGTACTCAATGCCGTCCCGCGCGGAATCGTCTGCGCTTGGAACCATCGGCGCGCTCTCGACGGTGCAGTACCCCTGGTAGCCGGTCCGCTTCAATCCGCGCATGACCGAACGAAAATCGGTCTTTCCATAGCCGGGCGTGAGCGAATTCGAGTCTCGAAAGTGAAGATGCCAGAGGCGGGGCTGCGCTTCCATGAGTGCCTCGTACGGATCCAACTCTTCCATGTTCACGTGGAACCAGTCGAGTTGGATTCCTATGTTGTCGCAGCCGGTAAGCTCGATCAGTTTCTTGTGATTTCCCGCAGTGTTCACGAACTTGCCCATCTCCAGATGGTTCGTGGCCTCGAAGACGAGTTTCATGTCTCGAGTCGCGGCATAATCGTTCATGCGTCGAAGCGCATCGACGGCAACGGCGGTTGCCTCCCCCGCGTTGTCAGGCGTGATTGCATCACGGATTGCCACGGCAATGGTGACCGATGCAGCGTCCAACTCCGCGGCAAAATCAATCGTTGTCTTTGTTTCGTTTACCGCGAGATCGGCGGTTCTCTCCTCCGTAAGCGTTTTGAACGTGGGAGAATAGGGATCCCACATCTCGCCCCAGCACTCATTGATATTCGAGACTTCAAGCCCAAACTCATCTTTCAGTTTCTTGTGCGTTTGAACGTAGTCTTCCATCTTGACGCCAAGCCCGTAACGTCCTTTCGGAGGACAGATCTCGATTGCGTCGTACCCAAAGGTCTTCAGGCGGCGATAGGTTACTTCCGGATGAAGGAAGGCCTCCTCCTGTCCAAAGGTCAGCTGAAAATAGCTGTACTTGAGGGACTGCGAAAGCTGCTTCATTGTCTCATCTCCATCTTCGATATGCTGGCACGATTACAGCCAGGTCCAGCGCATTACCCGCTACCGTAGCGGCGGCTTACGACTCGAATCGGACGCGGAGCGAGTCGGCGTACATGGCAATGAAGATGATCGAGCCACGCACAAAGGGCATGATGTACGGCGAGGCGCCGGCAATGGTGAGCCCGACAGCAATGAAG
Source organism: uncultured Spirochaetaceae bacterium (assembly GCA_964654185.1). Lineage (GTDB taxonomy): Bacteria > Spirochaetota > Spirochaetia > DSM-27196 > PWMO01 > CAYFQV01. Next base: position 5,186 of record CAZZIE010000198.1, read on the forward strand.
AGGAGTATCAGAGCCCCCAGAAAACTGCCCGGCAGGAACGAACCTCGCCCGCCGAAGAGACTCGTACCACCCAGCACCGCCGACGCAATCGCGAGGAACTCGTACGCGTTCAGCCCCCGTGTTATAACGGCACCGAGCGTGATTACCCATACAACGCCGGCAAGACCACAGATTCCCGATGTCATCAGCAGGGCGAACGTGCGAACGCGAGGTACGTTGATTCCTACGGTTGCCGCGGCCTTTTCGTCGCAACCAACGGCTATCATGTGGCGGCCGATCTTTGTCTTCGTCAAAATGACCTGTGATAAGATCACGACCAGGATTACGACGATTACGACTACCGGAAAACCGCCGAGGGCGTCGATCTTCGTCTGACGAAGCGCAGAGACCTGAGCTCCCATGAGAATTGTGCGGTCGCGTGTGATGATCTTTCCGACACCGCGAAGCGCAAGCATCATACCGAGCGTGGTGAGCAGGAAGTTCATGCGGAACCGCACAATCAGAAGGGAGTTGATCCCGCCGAGGATCACACCAACCAGAATCCCCGCGAGAAACGCGAGCCAAATCGGCAATCCCACATTGCGGAGTAGTATGCCGCACACACTACCCGCAACGTAGGCTACCGCAGCGACCGACAGATCGATTATGCCGGTGATTAGCGCGTAGGTGATGGCGCAGGCAATGAGGATGAGCGGTGCACCGTTCAACAAGGTGCTGTAGATGTTGCTGAAGGTCAGAAAATGCGGAGAAAGGGAGGAGAATACCACGACAATGAGCCCGAACACGATGTAGATAGACAGATTGAAGATGCTGAATGACTTCCGTTGTGGATCCAGAGTCGCGGGCTTGCGCTGCATCATACTACGCTTCCTCCACCGCTATGTCGCTCATGAGTCTGTCTTTGGAGAACTGGTCTTTTTCGACACGAGAAACCAGCCGACCCTGGTGTAGAACGATGATGCGGTCACAGAGAGCCATGATTTCGTCCAATTCCGACGATACGACGACGAATGCCGTTCCGGTGGCGGCGCGCTCGAAGATCATCCGCTGGATCTCCACCTTGGCGCCCACATCCACACCCTTTGTGGGCTCGTCTAGGAAAAGCACTCTCGGGTTCTTCATGAACCATTTGGCAATGATCACCTTCTGTTGGTTGCCACCGGAGAGCTGGTAGGTCACCATGTTCTCGCTGGTTGCTTTGACGTTCACCTGTTCCATGTGGTCACGGGCAGAGGCACGTTCAGCCTTACGATTGAGAACGCGAAGCACGCGAGAAGCAAAGCGCCGGATCACTGCGCTCGAGATGTTCTGCCAGAGTGGCATTCGAAGGAACAGCCCATCGTGATGCCTGCTCTCCGTGAGAAACCCGGCGCGACGGAAAAGCTGTTTGTTGCTAATGGGAAGCATCTCGTCCCCAATCCGATACTTGATTTCTCCCGCTGTCATTCGATCAAACCCGAGAAGCGTCCGGATCAGCTCCGTCCGTCCGGATCCCATAAGACCCCAAATGCCTAGGATCTCGCCACGGTGAAGCGTGAAGCTCACGTCTACGGGCAGGCGGTCGCCGGAAATGTGGTTGGCCTCAAGGACCAACTCGCCCACTTTGCGTTCCTGCCCCTCGGCCACGGCTTCGATGTCGCGACCGATCATGTACTTG
>CAZZIE010000199.1:0-6825 GCA_964654185.1 uncultured Spirochaetaceae bacterium
GTAGATGATGCCCAGGATGTACCAGGCTCCCGGAAGCCGAACCATCGGAACGATGTATGAATCTGTTGCCGAAAGCGGTTTCATACGGATGTATGAGGGCGCCCGCGCCGGCGCGGGGCGCTGCGGGCGTCGCGCGGGCGAGACGCGAGGCGCTGGGGCGGCCGGCGCCGCGGATGCGGAATGAGCCGGCGCGGGGCGCCGGGGCCGTCGGCGGCGTGGAACAGGTATGGCGCAGCGCGGACCGCGTTGCGCAGGGGCGCCCGGTAGCCGGGCCGGGGCCACCTCCGCGCCGGGCGGCGCCCCAGTAGTGCCGGCGGGCGGTCGGTCCGCGGGCGGCCCCGTGGCGCCGCGGCCGGCGGCGCCCCCGTAAAGCCGACGGCCGGCCGGTCCGCAGGCGCACCCTCCCCGTGCCGATTGTGGCCGCCCCGCTGTGCCGCCGTGCCGCCTCACCGCGCCGACAGGATCCGCAGCAGTTCGACGCGGCTCGCGGCGCCGGTCTTCTTGAAGATGTTGTAGACGTGGGTGCGGATGGTCGTATAGGAGACGCCGAGTGCGTCGGCAATCTCCTGGTTGGACAGTCCCCGACTCAACTGGACGATCACCTCGAGCTCCCGTTGCGAAAGCCCGTAGCGCCGTCGCGTCTCGTCCGGGACCTGTCCGGCCTCGAAGAGGTCGACGGGATGAGTGAGGTAGCGGATGAAAGAGACGATCGCCACCACGTTCCATCCGAGGAAGAGCAGGAAGTTCAGAGCAACCGTCGGATTCAGTTTGAGATCGATGCTTACGATCGCCACCGTGCTGGTCACGGCCAGCACGCTGTACCCGAGGAGCATTCTCCCGAGCCACGCGACCAGGAAGCGCACGCTCGTCGACTCGACGGTGGATCCGCCGCGGCGCATTGTCCACCCGGCGTATCCCAGGTAGAGCGAGGCGGTGCCCACCGAAAGCAACGTCACCAGATCGCCATGGGCGCTCGCCCAGTCGCCGACCACAGTCGACAGGGGCGCCACGAAGACGAAGACAAGGTAGTCCAGGGCCACCGGCAGCAGGGCCAGCATGAGCGCGAGACGCGAGGCGTCCGGCCTCACCCATCGCACGCACACGGCGATCCCGGCGTACATGGCGGCGACAATGACGGCGTTGATGTATCCCACTACCCGGACGATCTCGAGGGGATAGACCACGATCTCCTGGAGGTAGAAGAGCCCGGCGAACACCACCAGCCCGAGAGAGAACAGGGAGATGATGATCACCATGAGTAGAAGCACCCGTTCCCGGGTGCGGTGCCAGAAGATGGCGCTGACCGTCACACCGCCGAAGCCGGTCGAGAGGAGCAGAATGTACGCGATGAGCTGTAGATGTTGCACTCGGTGACTCCCTACGCCGGAAGGCTCGACAGCAGCATGTCGAGGTGGTTTCTCACATCTTCGGGCCACTCTGCGATCTGCTCTCGGAGCTCGCTCCAGTCACCCCGGTAGAGGCAGCGCGAGGCCTCCTCGAAGTTCGGGAGATCCCCCGTCACCGCCCACATGAAGGTGCCGATGGCGTCCTGGCGCTCCCGGAGCTTCTCCTCGGGCGCCTCGTTCTTTCGAGCTGCATCAATGAGCCTCCGCACCGTCGCCGACGCGCTCCGCGGCTGCGCCGCAAGCCACTCCCAGTGCCGGGGGAGAAGGCAGAGCTCGGTGCACTCCACGCCCATCTTCGGGCGACCGCGGCCGCGCCGTTCCTGCGCCGCTTGAACTCTGGCCAGCACTTCATCCGTGGAGCCGCGAAGATCGAAGTCGACTTGCCGCCCGTTACGGTTGTCGAAGATGAGGGCATCCGGGTGTTTCCGCGTACCCATCCGCTCCTTCACGGCTGCGACTACCGTCTCGAGGGATCCCGTCGCAACGTGCTCGAACCCCGCGAAGGCGGAGTAGCGGTGTGAGTCGTTCATGCTCGGAATTTAGCCCGGGTTAAAATCGTTTGTCAATAAAACCCGGAAAAAATAACGTACCCACAAGCGTGTTGATGGATTCTGCGCAACTCGCTGTCCGGTCTGAAGATACGCGGCTGGAAGCGCGGAAAGGTAGCCAAGTGCTCCCAGATGCGCGTATGTCCTGATCCGGCAACCTCTTGTGCCGGCGCTCATCAACAGGGTTGTGAGTAGGTTACTGGGATTGCGCTTCTTCCCGGGCTTCCTGCAGCTCCTGGTTGATCCGCTTCTGCGGGAACCGCAACAGCACAATGAACCCCACAATCACAAAGACCGCCGCAACCGGCCCGGCAAGTTTCACGCCGAGGGGTTCCGCGGCATCCTTCCCGAAGAAGGCAAAGAGGCTCGCCGTAATGGCGCCGGCGATACCGTAGTTCACCTTCATGAAGAGCCCCTGGGTGCCGAAGAACATCGCCTCCCGGTTCTTGCCGCGGCGGTAGCCGTCGAGCTCACTCAAGTCGGAGACAGCGGCGTTGGGGATGACCAGCAGAATGGAGACGGGGACCCCCATCAGCCCCATCTGGATCATGGCGACGACGGGCCGCATGGCGCCGAACTGATCCACGAAGTAGGTGAAGACCATGAGGATTGCGAAGCTCAGCATGCCGAAGAGCATGAGCTGCTTGTTGGTGTAGCGCTTCGAGACCACGGGCAGCAGCAGGAAGAAGACCACCGCCACGCCGAAGAGGGCAACCATGAGCATGGTCTGGAACTCCGGCGGCTCCCCGAGGAGCACGACGGGATAGTAGGCGATGATGGCGCGGATCACGTTGAAGCCGAACCAGTAGAGGATGGTTGCGACCATGTAGGTGATGAACCACGAGTTCGAGAGGGTCATCTTCAGCGACTCGAGGAGCCCCACCCCTGCCGGTGTGCTCTTGGAGAAGCGCTTCTCATCGATCGGCGCCGCCGAGAGCAACATGGAGATCGTCGCAATCACCGCGAGAATCACCATGGTGAGCTGGAAGCCTCCCTTCGTCGACATGCCCGCGCCCTCGAGGCCCTGCCACAGCATCGGCACCACCATCAGCACGATCCCGGCGCCGGCAATGCTGAAGATCGCCTGCGTCGCCGTCACCGATATCCGCTCTTTGTGGTTGGCGCTGACCTCCGGAATCAGGGCCAGGTTCGGCGACATGTAGTAGGTATAGAAGAAGAAATAGAGACCAAGGACGATGGCAACGTACCACGCATTCGCTGCGCTCACCGTATCCTCCGGCGTGAAGAAGAGGAGCGCACAGGTCAACGCAAACGGCACCGCCCCGGTTACCAGGAAGAACTTGCGCCGCCCCATCCTGAAGCGGGCATTGTCGCTCCACCACGCCACGAGCGGATCCGCCAGCGAGTCTATGACCCGCCCGAAGATGATGATGATCCCCACAATGGTGAGTCCCAGAAGGAGCGGCTCGTTGTTCACGAGCTGCGGCATTGCAACCTCCTTCGGCGGAAGCAGAAAGAAGATCAGATACACGCCGAAGATGTTGTCGAGGATCGAGAAGCCCAGGTGCCCGTTCGCATAGAGCACCCGTCTCACGGGCGAATAGTGTTCCATATGGGACCTCATTGACGCGGCTCAGGCGGCGTCCATGCAGAATGTCTCCCGCATCATACCCCGCCCCGGCCCCCTGTCAAGAAAGAACTGCGCCGGCCCGGCGGCGTGCCGGGCCCGCTCAGGTTGACTTCGGCATCAACGCGGAAGCCAGGAGCACGACGGCCAGCACGAGGAGGGCCAGGGCGGTCCATCCGTAGACCGTCGGGAAGATGGCGGTTTCGAACACGTAGGGGAGGCTGGCGCGCCAGATCAGAACGGCAATGAGCAGGATCCCTCCGGCTCCCTGCGCAATGCGGCCCACTCTGCCTTGCGGTGAGAGTGGCGCAACCCGGCGGCCGCCCCGGCGGAGCCCCCGTGCCAGGCGGTATGCCTGCACGAGCGCGATCAGCGCAACAAGCACCGTTATGACCTGCAGGGCTGTGTTCAACCAGGCAATCCGGCCGAACTTCACTGAGCCGATGCCGATGCACTCCGCCCAGTCGGAGAGGACATAGGCCAGAAAGGGCCAGCTCCGCTGACTGTTGGTTACGATCACAATGCCGTCACCGCTTTCCGGTACGGCGTGGAAGTGCGTCATCCAGCCGTGGCCCTGTCCGCCGTGCCACACCGCGGTGCGACCGTCCGGCAGCTCCTCAATGAAGTGGCCGAAGCCGTAGGCATCCGCGACGAACCCGTACATACCGGGGATGCTGATGCGGCCGCGGTGCATGGTGCGGATGTTCTCAACAGAGAGAACCTCCCGCGCCTCTTTGTTCGGGCCGGCAACGCTCGCCGCGACGAACCGCGCCAGGTCGCCCACCGTCGCCATGAGGCCGCCGGAGCCGTTGACCGGGTAGACGTACGGCGGCACCGGCGTCCCATCGTTCTCGTAGCCGTTGGCAAAGCTCTCGGCGAAGGACTCCTGCCAGGCGTAGCTCGACGCAGTCATGCCGAGCGGGTCGAGCACCTCATCGTTCATGTATGCCGCGAAGTCGCGGCCGGTCTGCTCTTCGACGAGCACTTCCAGATGGTTGAAGCCCACGTTGGAGTAGATGAAGCCGCCTCCCGGCTCCCGGACGATTCGGGCGAGCTCCGCGAGATACTCCCGCTTGTCCGGGAGCTCGCTTCCCGGTTCGTACTCCGCCACCGGACCGATCGGCCCGAGGGGCAGTCCGGCGCTGTTGTTGAGAAGCCTGGCGACGGTGACCTCCCGGGCCAAGGTGCTCGGCGCGGCCCCCGATCCCTCGGCTGCCGGCGGCGCGGCCGCCGACCCGTCGGCCGCCGAGGTCCCAGCTGCCGACCCGTCGGCCTCCAGCTGCCTGGAGGCTGCAAACTCCCACCCCTCGACGTGGTGCACGAAGGGATCGTCCAGCTCCAGAGTGCCCTGGTCGACCAGGTGCATGACGCCCCAGGCGGTGACCGACTTGGAGATCGACTCGGCGCGCCCCATGGTATCCACGGTCATCGGGCGTCTTTCGGCGACGACCGCCAGCCCGTAGGCGTTCTCCCACGCCACCTCCCCCTCGGAAACGACTGCCACGGCGACGCCGGGAATGTCGTAGCGCTCCATGAGCGCCGGGACCCTCGTGTCCAGATGTGTCGTGAAGTCATCAACCCGGGAGCCCCCCGTGACCGCGCTGCCTCCGCAACCGACAATGCTCACCGCGCCTGCACCTGCTGCAATCAGAATTGCCGCCGCCGCGGCCCCGCGCCACCGGGTCGGATCTCGCCGCATACCCATCGCTCCTTATGTGTGTGTTGAAACCTGTGTAATTGGGAAAGACCGTGAGCATCGACCCAGGGGGGGTAGATGACGGTTTGCCCCCGCGCGGATCGTAGCACCGCCCGGCGTGACGGGGAAGCCCGGAAACCGCGGGACGTGACTTGTGCCGGCCCGGTACGCGTGCTTTCATGACAACATGGACGAAGGATCGCGGCCCGGCGAGGAACCGCGGGAGATCGACGACGAGGTCGTGGCGGCGCACTGGGACCGGAATGCCCCCTCCTGGGCGGATCAGGTACGCCGGGGCCACGACTTCTTTCGCATGAAGATCAACAACCCCGCAATGTTCGGGCTCATCGGCCCTGTGACGGGCCTGCGCGTCCTGGACCTCGGATGCGGCGAGGGCTACAACACGCGCATCCTCGCCGAGTCCGCCGCCGGCGTCACCGGGGTGGACATCTCCGCGGAGATGGTCCGGTTGGCGCGCGAGGAAGAAGCTCGCCGCCCCCTGGGGATCGAGTACCACACGGCCTCATTTTCAGACATGTCGATGCTCACGGCCGACTCATTCGACCTCGCCGTTTCGTTCATGGCTTTGATGGACGGTGCCGACTACGCAGGTGCCGTTGCCGAGGCGGCTCGCGTCGTCCGGTCCGGCGGGCGCCTGGTCTTCTCCATTCTTCACCCGTGCTTTGTCACGCCTTCCATGCGCTGGTCGACCGATCCCGGAACGGGTCGAAGCGACCTCGTCGTGAGCAGGTACTTCGAGGATGTCCGCTTCGTCGAGGAGTGGAGCTTCTCGCGCAGCCCCGAGTCGGACCAACACGCTCCCTTTCAGGTTCCGCGCTTCCAGCGAACCCTCTCGGACTACCTCAATCCCCTGGGCGATCACGGCTTCTGCATTGAGCAGATCCTCGAGCCCCGCCCCGCGGAGGCCGACGTAGCCGACGACCCCGGGCTGAAGAAGTGGTACCGCGACGCCGCCCTCTTCCTGCACGTGAAGGCGCGGAAGCTCTAACTGTCAGTTGCGACGACGAGGCGATCACCCGACGGTGGGCCGCCCGAGGCGGCAACGGCTTCCCCATCAGAGCAGTTGATGGGGTGCGGGTCTTATCTTATTATTTCGCTCAGAATTAGCGGTGCAGGAGGTCGCGGTGGATACGGAACAGAAGCAACACGTATTCGCGGATCTGAAGGGTATCCTGACGAAGTACGCGCCGGAGCTCAAGGTGGAGAAGGACCAGGAGGACGACTACTATCTCGACGCGGGAATCCATCCGAAAACCGGCAAGCCGACCTTTTTCGGGGCGGCGCAGATCAAGAAGAACTACGTGAGCTTCCACCTCATGCCCGTATACATCTACCCGGAGCTTCTCGACGGCGTCTCCGATGAGCTTCGCGCCCGGATGCAGGGTAAGTCGTGCTTCAACTTCAAGAAGCCCGATCCGGCGCTCTTCGACGAGCTCGCCGCGCTGGCCGACCGCGGCTACGCCAGGTATCGCGAGGACGGGCTGCTGCCGCCGTGACATCCCGTGCTGCCGGCCGGACATTGCCGGTACTCAGGCAGGATCGGAGGCGCAACGTGTTTCCTTCGTC
>CAZZIE010000200.1:0-6764 GCA_964654185.1 uncultured Spirochaetaceae bacterium
GGTGCCTGGGGAATTCTGTTTGCAATTTCGGGGAAGAAGGGCTTGCAGAAAACACTCAGGCTGCCGCAAACCGGCAGGCGACAAGCGAGCGAAACACGATCGTTGCCGTGTTTCGCGAAACCTCGCCTATGATCGGCCGTTGTCCGGTTGCGCCCCGAGATCACTCTTCCTATTACTAAGATTAGTAGTATCAGAAGTCTCATATCAGCACCTGGGTCCAGGCCTTTTCGGAATTCACATTTGAATCTTGACAATTATGCATACTCCGGTACACTCATAGCAGTACACAAAGGTGAAATGGCAATTGTGAATATGAGCAAAGATTACATTGAGCGCCTGATCGAAGTTGCTCACGCTTACTACATGGACAACCAGACGCAAGCTCAGATCGCCAGCAGTTTGGGTATGTCGCGCAGCATGGTGTCGCGCGACCTAATGCAGGCGCGCGAATTGGGTATTGTGCAGATTCACATCCGTGATCCCCGCCATACGCGGCCGGATTTGGTCAGCGGGTTGCAGGCAGAATACCCGTCACTCGAGCACGCGATTGTCACGCCTACGTTTAGTGGGGAGCCTGACGCAGTCCGGAACATGATTGGTCGCTTCGCCGCGAACTACATTGCCGAGAAGGTGCAACCAAACCAGCGGATTGTCTTGGGCTGCGGACGTACGCTGCGTGCCGTTGTTGATGCTCTTCCACAGAAGTCGGTTCCAAGTGTGAAGATCATACAGGCCATGGGCAACATAGGTCATGAGGCTCACCATATCGATTACAACGCCATCGCACAGCTGGCAGCGGACCGCCTCGGGGGGCGTGCCGTTTATTTGAGTGCTCCCGCTATCCTTGGGGACGGGACGGCTCTGAGTTTCGCTAACAAAAACCCAAGTGTCCGGCAGTCCCTGGACCTTGCGTCCAGCGCAGACGTGTACATCGTAGGCTTGGGATCGTTGGAGAGTGATCAGTTATACGCCCAGGCAGGACTCATCCAGTCGTCTGAGTTGTCATATCTGCAAGAGCGAGCCGTTGGCGACATCTGTGGCCGCTTCTTTGACGGCGCCGGACATGCCGTGCCTGCGCCATTCGAGGATCGGACCGTCGGAATCACTCTGGCGGATCTGCTTAACCCCTCCCTGTCGATCGGCGTTGCAGCGGGCGTGGACAAGGTCGACCCTATAGCCGGTGCGTTACGGGGCGGCTTTCTCGATGTGTTGGTTACTGATGAGGAGACCGCCCGGGGGCTGCTTTCGCTGGAAGAATCAAGGAACAAGGAGGTGAGCGCGTCGTTGTAGAACCACGATGAAGGGAAACGGTCGGAACGGCCACCAACATGAGGCGTGGCCATTGAAGCTGCGCACTGCTACGCAAAGGCGTGTTGGCTGCGACTTGAATATCGCAAAGGAGGATGTTGCACACAGGAGGCTAGATAGTGCACCAGGACCGGGCCCATTGCTTGGCTCGGTAATTGAATAGGGAGGTAGTACCATGCGAATACGAGTAGTCGTCACGGCGTTGATTATCGCCGTGAGTGTTCTCGCTTCAGTGGGCGCGGCCGGAGCGCCCGAAGGAGAACAAGGGCAGACAGAAGGTCAAGAACAAGAGCAGGGCGAACTGGTCATCAACTCCAGCCTTTCCCGAGAGGCTACGAAGGCTGCGTTCGCGGAAGTCGTTGAGGACTTCGAAGCCGAGTATCCGAACATAGACGTTACGGTCAACACCTTCGACATAGAGGCGTACACGAATGCGATACGAAATTTCTTGGTATCGAATCCGCCGGATGTCGTCACGTGGTCCGGCGGAGAGCGAATGCGCTTCTTCGTTGAGAAGGGGCTGCTCATGGACATTACCGACGTCTGGGATCGAGCCAACCTCCACGATGCCATGGCTTCGTCTCGCGCGGCAGTCACCGTCGACGGGAAGCAGTACGGAATACCCCGCGGATACTATCAGTGGGGGTTTTTCTACCGACGGGACATCTTTGAGGAGTACGGCCTTTCAGAGCCGGAGACCTGGGACGACTTCATGAATGTAGGCGAGACGCTCTTGGAAAACGGGATTACGCCGGTCGCTATCGGTACGCGTTTTCTCTGGACTGCCGCAGGGTGGTTCGATTATCTCAACCTACGTATTAACGGCTTAGACTATCACATCTCTCTTATGGAGGGTGAAGCCAGCTATCTTGACTCCGAACTGGACGAGGTGTTCGCGACGTGGGGCGATCTTGTCGAGCGCGGCTTCTTCCTTGAGGATCACGCTACCTTCGACTGGCAGGAGGGTCTGGAGCCCTACACCTCCGGTGACGCTGCAATGTACCTGATGGGCAACTTCATCGTACCTGCTCTTGAAAGTGCCGGGGTACGCGACAACACCGGTTTCTTTCAGTTTCCAATCATCAATCCTGAAATCGGTGTGTACGAAGACGCACCGTTGAACACGTATCACGTACCCTCCGGTGCCACGAACTTTGAAGAGGCCAAGCTCTTCATGGAGTTTGTCGCTCGTCCAGACATACAGGCGCAATACGCATACGCGGTCGGCAACATCCCCCCCAACAAAAATGCTCCTCCTCCGGAGGATCGATTCACGAGGGCGGGGTTTGAGCTGTTGAACGAAGCCGATGGTCTGGCGCAGTTTTACGATCGCGACACCCCTCCCGAAATGGCACAAGCTGGCATGGAAGGCTTTCAGGAGTTCATGACACACCCGGAACGATTGCCGGAGATTCGACAGCGAATCGACGAGCAGCGAAAGAAGATCTTCGAGCAGGAGTAAACGTGACCAGCATTCACGTTGGGGGCGCCTGCGGGTGCCCCTTGCTCGCTACGGAATTTCGAGGAAAGGACCAATGAACGTCTCGTTCAATGACCGTCTTGTTCGGCTACAACGCACGCTGGCACCTGTGTACTTTCTGGCCCCTGCGGTATTTCTCTTCATCATTTTCGTCGTGTGGCCAATAGTTCAGAGCTTCTGGATCAGCCTTCATGAATGGAGTGGCTTTGGACCCATGACTTGGGTTGGGCTCGACAACTTCCGGGCTCTGTTCCAGGATGAGCGTTTTCACACTTCCTTCCTCAACAACATCAAATGGCTCGCGCTACTGCTTCTCTCGCCGGTGCTTGGCTTAGCTCTGGCGCTGTTTCTGAACCAGAACGTGCGCGGTATCCGGATTGCTAAATCGCTTTTCTTCTTTCCCTTCGTCATCAACCTTGTGGTAATCGGACTGATATTCTCCTGGTTCTACAATCCTAAGCTCGGTCTCCTGGCGGCTATACTACGCCAAGTGGGGCTCGAGCCCATTCCAGTCTTGGCCGACGAAAACCTCGCGACGTATGGGATCATTGTTGCCCATCTGTGGAAACAAACTGCGTACTGTTTGATCCTCTACCTGACAGGACTGACCAGCATTAGTAAGGATTTGGTTGAGGCAGGGAGGATAGACGGCGCTGCAGGGTTCCAGATGCTGCGTCATGTAGTGTTGCCGCAACTTCGAGGTGCCACGTTCATTGCCGTCGTGGTTACGATTATCGGTGCGCTTCGTAGTTTCGACCTTGTGGCGGTCATGACCGGAGGAGGTCCCTACGGGAGCAGCAATGTCCTAGCATACCAGATGTATCGGGAAGCCATCCGCAACTTCAACATGGGCTATGGCGCATCGATCGCCGTGATTCTCTTTCTGCTCATGGTTGGGTTCATCGCCGTGTTCCTCCGCAACGTGCTGGAAGGGGAGAAGTAAACACCATGTTCCCCACACCAATCGAGAAGACAGGCCCGGCGAAACGAATCCTCTACAGGATCTCGGTGCCCGTGGTGCTACTAATATGGCTATTGCCGGCAATCGCGATTCTCGTGACTTCAGTGCGGAGCGAAGCCGACATCTTGGCGGGTAACTACTGGGGCAGGCTGACTGAGTTTGCGCTCATTGAAAACTATTCGGAAGTGTTCAATCGCGAACGAAGCCCAATGGCGCTGTACTTTCGCAACAGTGTACTCATCACCGTGCCTTCCGTCGGCCTGGCCATGTTCTTCAGCGCTATGGCGGGTTTCACCCTGGCGATTCATCGATTTCCCGGCAGAATCTTCCTCTATGCCATGTTTATAGCAGGGAACTTCGTTCCCTTTCAGATGCTAATGATCCCTGTGAGAACCCTATTCTCCCAGCTGGAACTCTTGGACACGCTTTGGGCTCTCATAATCTTTCACACTTCATTTCAGGTTGGCTTTGCTACGTTTTTCCTGAGAAACTTCATTGTGGATCTCCCGATATCGCTCGTTGAGTCCGCACGAATCGAGGGCGCCAGTGAGATTGGCGTTTTCTTCCGCATAATACTCCCGCTCATCAGACCGGCACTCGCCTCGCTCGGAGTCCTGTTGTTCACCTTCATCTGGAACGATTTCTTTTGGGCGCTAACACTGGTGCAGAGCGATTCGGCCCGTCCTGTGACCTTTGGTTTGCAAGCTCTCAAAGGTCAGTGGATAACTGCCTGGCACTTGATATCCGCGGGCTCGGTCGTGGCGGCCCTGCCACCGGTGATCATATTCTTCATCCTACAAAAACAGTTCGTTTCGGGACTGGTCTTCGGTGGGGTAAAGGAGTAGGCGGCTAAACAGAACAAAGCGCTTCGTCCGTACCTGAGTGCCGCTCAGGAACGGTGCTGCACTCAGACTGTCCAGCGGGGTGATACAGGTTCTCGACTGTCAATCAATGCGCAGAACGAAAACCCCGGCGGCTTCGGCGGCAAGGGTCACCCGAAAGCTTGCGAACTCCGGTGTGTTATCTAGCGACTCGACTTCTATTGAGTACCCACGGTCTATACGCTCGAGTGATACTTCGGCGTGCGTGGGAATGCCGAGTTGGTGGCGACTTAAGTTCAGATCTAACACACGCTCGATCCGCGAGTCGCCGAATTCACCTGTTTCCAGGTTCCCCAAGAGAACATACACCTTGCCGCTGCTCTTCCACAAATGCATGGCGATCGTCCGCCATCGCTCTGTTGGCTTCACATGACTTAGCCTTGCGGAGGCGCAGACGTCCGTGAAGAGGCGGGCTGCTGCGAAGTGGGGATAGGTGCTGCCGAGTTGGTACTTCGGTACAAACTGGTTGAAGGGCTCCGACCAATCTGGTGGCTGCCAGTAGACCGAGTTGTTGCGAAACGTCAACAGCGCACTTTGGGGCGAGCTGTAGTGCACAGCGGTTCCACCGTTGGGGATGATGGGAGTGTGGGGCGGCAGGTACGGCCGATCGTACGGAGGAGTGTCAGCTGCCGGCCCGGCACACACGTAGAAGTCCGCGGGCACCTGCCTGTCACCGGACTCAATACCCAATCTTGCTTGCACCCGCGCTGGGAGCAGATCGGCTCGGCCTGTGACGAGGATCGGCACGTAGGGCCGATCGGTGATCTTTGCGACGTCGGCGTTGTCCTCCGTGGGGAGGCATGCTACAAAGGCGGATCGTGGATGCGAGGTGCCCTCTTCCTGAATTTCGTCCAGCCACTCGGCTCGCGTCATGCTCAATGCTGGCACGCCCCACTTCATGAGCATTCCCAGTTGGTCATCGAGCCATCCGCTAATGTTCGCGGCGGGCTCACTCCTCGCGAATCGCGCCTCGATGGAGCGATTGTAGACGCCGGTAACGCCGTAGGCTGTCTCAAAGCCGTCTGCACTCGTCTCAGCAGCGGTGAGGTTCTCGTTGATGAACGTTACATCATCCTCACTGAGGATCTCCTTTTCGCCGTTATTCATCCAGGAGATGTAGCTTCCGTCTGGGAGATAGGGACCCTGGGGTGTCAGCACCGCCACGTGGGAGAATGCCCAGATCCCCCACCGGAGCTTGTCCGGAACCTGATGGATAGTGTCGAAGGGCTCCCAACCATCCCAAGTTTCTATGAGGTTGTAGAACTTGCATGGACTTTCTCGCTGTTGGTTGGCGCGCGCTATCATTGCCCCCCGGGTCAGCAGATTTGCCGTCTGAAATGTCCACCCCTTCCAAAGCTGATGCCACCAGTCCTGCCACGCCCCACCCCACGTCTGTTCGATCCACGCGTCAATGTATCCGTCGGCTACGAGTGACTCAAAGTCGACGCAGCCTACTCGCCAGTCCGCGATGGGACTGATCGCGCTGCTGTACCCCATGACTAGTCGATCCGGAGCCGCCGTCTTGAGTTCCTTGTATATTCGGCGAACGGAATCGCTGAATGCACTCACCGTTTCTGGGTGCTCAGGTCCCTGCGTTCCGTAGGGCCCGTTGCGGGTATACACCATTGGGCCGGTCATACCATCTCTAAGAAGGATCGCATCCACGTCAAGGAATGATGACAATGCCCCCCACTGGGGTCCAAAGAGATCGGCGAAGTGGGTGCCTTCACGTATGCCTTCCGGATGCGAAGCGTACGGGTAGTTGTCGGCCATAAGGGTGTTTACTGGATGTAGCTGCGGCATGCCAATGTGGGTCTTCGGCGAATCGTATAGCTCCGGATGTCGCGCATACCAGTCAGAGTCGAAGTCGTAAATCTTAAGCTCCGGCGGCCAGACAACGTGGGCCCACCCAACGAACAGGACGCCTATCTGAAGGTTATCCAAACCATAGGCTTCTCCGGCTCGACTCCGGATTCGTGCAATGAAATCCTGAAGGAACGCGTAGGTTCTTGCGGCCCACGGGGCTGTCCGTCGACTCTTAGTAGGGATTCGTTGTTCGCCATCGCCCGTCCATTCAGTGACCAGGTCAATGAGCCACCCAACGTTTAAGAACAAGCCGCGCTGTCCGGTCACG
>CAZZIE010000201.1:0-6741 GCA_964654185.1 uncultured Spirochaetaceae bacterium
AACGCGTTTCATCAGCGAGAAGCGACGTTCGCGGCCCCGAAGCGCACCAAGTCACGATGCCGTCGGGGTTTCCGCCGACTGCAATCAACAGGGTTGCGGGTAGGTTGCAGAGGGTTGGGTCCGCGCGCGCCGCTACCACGCCGCCTCGTCCGTCGGCGCTACAACGTTGTACGCCGAGCGGGTGCGGTCACCCATCATCATCGGCCCTACAGTCTCTTTCCAGATCTTGTAGTGGTCCGTCTCCTTGTGCGCCTCCGTGGCCTCCTGGGAGCGGTAGGCCTCGTAGAGGAGGAACTCCGTCGGCCGCTCGGCGTTTTGGAGAACGTCGAAGCGAAGCACCCCGGGCTCCCGGATGGAGCCGCGATGGTTCGCCGCCGTCGCCTCCTTGAAGGCGTCGATGTCCTTCTCATGCACGTGAACGGTTATTGCACGTACGATCATGGGTGCCTCCTATCCCGTGATGTGCGGGCCCACCGCCGCCGCGATCTCGTGGGGTCGCCGGACCGCGTAGAAGCTCAGGAAGGGCAGGGCCCGGGGCTTCTTCTTCTCCTTGCTCGCCGAGACGGTGAAGAGCAGGATCCCGCCGGAGAGAGTCATGACCTCGCTGCCGACGTTGAGGCCGCTCGACATGATGGGAATCACCGTGCCGGCACCGAAGACTCGCTCCAGCGCCGTCTGCTTGGTCACCAGGTTCGTGATGTGCGGGTAGTAGGACTCCACCGTCGTGTACGGCGCAAAGGCGTAGCGCCGCTCGAAGATCAGCCGCCGGTTGGTCACGTAGAAGTGGTGCCCCCGCCGGTACAGCTCGATCTGGCTCAGCGCGACGATCGCCACGCCCCCCGGCACGGCGTAGACCCACCACGCCCCGCCGGGCGCCCGGCCCTCCCCGACGCCCGACGCCGCCGTCCCGCCGGCATTGGTCACTACCAGCGCAATCATTATGAGGCCGATGATGATGGGCACCACGAGCCACCACAGGTTGATTCGCAGGAATGCCAGCCAGATCGCCGCGGAGACGGAGACAAGCGTGAAGAGAACCGCATTGAAGAGAGCGGGGAGCAGGGCCGGATTCAGGAAGCGCGCGAGCAGCTCACCCAGTCCCGTGACCGCAATTGCCGGACCGATCTCCGTGCGCAGGAGCATGAACAACACCGTCAGGCCCAGATAGAGCGACCACACCGCCCAGAGGTCCGCAAAGGCCACCGGATGGGGCTTCATCGCCCGCTCGATCTCTTCTCCTGCTGCCAGTGAAAACCGTGCCATGGCTCCAGACTATAGCAGAGCGCGGCTTACCGGCAAAGCGTGGAGACACGACGTCATTGGGGCTACATTCGTATCTGTGCGGGGCAGCTCTCATCAGAACTCATGAACTCCTAATGGAAAATTGCGGGCGAAATCAAAAAAACGTGCTAAGCTCCATTAATATCAATCTGACGCTGCCTTGTTGCACTTCAAACGAATCAAGGAGTGAACCAACCATGAAACGTCTATCTGCAATTTCCGCCCTGGCCATGCTGGTCCTGTTTGTGTTCTCCGGTTGTAACCTGGTGGGCAACCTCTTTGCACCCAGGGGTACCACCGTGAGCGGCCTCTCGGACTCGCTGGTGAGCTTTCCCGAAAGCCTCTCCCGGCGCACCGATACGGCGACCCAGAGCTCCGGCACAGTGGCGCCCATGTCCGATGAGACCCTGGACTCAGTTATCGATTATGTCGACTACGTGTACCGGCCGGTGCGCAACAGTTTCAATCCCCTGGCGCAGGCGGCGATCGACGTCACCAACGAGCTACTTGGTGAGGTAGAATCCGCCGTGCTCTCCAACGAGAATGTCATGGGCATCCTCGAATCCGAAGGTGAGTTCAGCGGGTACAACGACGACGAGACCGAGGCGTACCAGGTCACCCTGGACACTTCCACCGGTGCCGATGTCTACACCGTACAGATCTGGAAGGCTGCGGACGGTGCGTGGCGCAAGGACCTCCACATGCAGTTCCAGGAGAGCGGCGACGGCTACAAAGGCGCCCTCACGATTCGCAACACCGAGTCCGGAGCCGAGGAAGGCGAGCTCTACCAGATCGATTTCGACGCGGACGATCCCGACTACGGGAAGCTCACGGAAGTGCGCGGCGTGAACATCGACGGCGACGACCCCAACGACCCGGACGACAACGTCAACATTCCGACCAGACTCTGGGTCCAGGCCTTCGAGCAGAATGACAGGTTCCACGTCAACGCCACCATCCACTACACCGAGATCCAGATCGAGGATCAGACCGCCTTCGGCTCCTGCTTCATGGATGAGCTTGACAACGACCGCGCCACCGACAACGTCACGGCCAGCTACATCTACCAGGGCATTGCCGCCGCCTCCGAGGGCGAGGATCGCGGCGCCGTCTCTCTGGCACTCGTCCCCTCCAACGTGACCGGCACGGACACCATATTCACGACGTACGCCTACGGGGAGATCTATAAGCGGGCGATCGGAGAATGGGTCCGGTCGAATCCCCAGCTGGATTCCGGCGACGACCTCATTCCCGCTGTGAACAACATACTTGGGAACGTCACGGACCCGGCGGTAGTCAGCATCGACGATCAATCAGACAACGCGGACATCTTCACGGCTCTCGAAGAAGTTCGCGACTTCCTGATATCCGACGGCAGCTCGGCCCCTGACCTGGACGCCATCCTCTTCGTCGTGGAAGTCGTGAACCCCGCCTACTACACCGCCGACGGGGGATTCGTCGGAAGCGACACCCTCAACACTCCGACCTGGGCGGATGAGCTCACCGGTTCCAGCAATCCCTTTGCAGGTCAGATCGACGTTGCCGCGGATCAGATCTCGTCTGCGGCCTTCACCGTCACCATGCCGGAGAACACCCCGCCGGACTTCTAGACGCGAAGCCGACGGAGCGGGGACTTCACCCCGCGCACCGCGAGCACAGCGGCCCCCGGAGCACCCTCCGCGGGGCCGTTTTCATGTGCAGCTACTCCTCCGACCGATCCGGCGGCTTGCGCATGCTCTTCTTCCGACCGCGCTTCTTCTTCCGCTCGATCCGTCTGCGCTGGGAGGCGCGGGTCGGTCTGGTCTCGTGGCGGGGCGGCTCGACTTCGAGGGCCTGGTCGATCAGTTCCTCCAGGTTCTCCATGGCGCGGCGCCGGTTCGCCCCCTGGGTGCGCTCCTCTTCGACGTGGATTAGCAGCTCATCGCTCTTGGTGATGCGGTTGCCAAGGCGCTCGCGGATGCGCTCCCGCTCCTCCTCGGAGAGGGCGGTCAGGGTGGCGATCTCCAGGCGGGCAATCACCTTGGTGCTGACCTTGTTGACGTTCTGTCCGCCGGCACCGCTCGAGCGGGCGAACTGGAGGGAAGTGTTGCGCTCGATCTGGTCTCGGAGCTCCTGATCCACGACTACCCGCTGCGCTTCGTCGCCGCCAGAGCGCGGTCGATGTCTCCGATGAGATCGTCGATGTGCTCCAGGCCGCAGGAGATGCGGATCAGCCCGGGGGTAATGCCCACCGCGCGGCGCTCCTCATCGGTGAGCTTGGAGTGGGTGGTGGTTGCCGGGTGGGTGGCAATGCTCCGGGTGTCGCCGAGGTTCGAGGAGCGGGAGATGATCTCCAGGGCGTCCAGGAAGGCGGTGCCGGCGTTCAGACCGCCGGCGAGCTCGAAGGTGACGATCCCGCCCCCTCCGCGCATCTGCTTCTTCGCGAGCTCGTGCTGGGGGTGCGACGGGTGGTAGGGATAGCGGACAAAGGAGACCGCGTCGTGGTCCGCCAGGAAGTTCGCTACGGAAAGAGCGTTCTCGCAGTGGCGCTCCATGCGCACTCCCAGGGTCTCCAGGCTCTTGGAGAGAATCCACCCGTGAAAGGGCGACATGGCGGGCCCGGTGTGGCGGGTGAAGAAGCGGACCTCCTCCATGAGCTGCGCCCTTCCCAGGATGGCGCCGCCGAGGACGCGCCCCTGGCCGTCAATGAACTTCGTCGCCGAGTGCGTGACAATGTCGGCGCCGAAGGCGGCGGGATTCTGGAGCATGGGAGTGGCAAAGCAGTTGTCGACGCTGAGAATCACGCCGGCATTCCCGGCAAGGTCGCCGAGCGCCTTCAGGTCCCCCAACTCGAGGCCGGGGTTCGACGGCGTTTCCGCAAAGAGGAGCCGCGTGTTCGGCCTCATCGCTCTCTTCCATTGATTGATGTCTGAGAGATCGACCAGATCGAAGTCGATGCCCCAGCGCGGGAGCAGGCGCGTGACAATCTGCATGGTCGAGCCGAAAACCGCGCGGGAGACGACCACATGGTCGCCGGAGCGCAGGAAGGCGGCAAGGCTTGCGAACATGGAGGCCATCCCGCTTGCGGTGGGAATCCCCGCCTCGCAGCCCTCGAGGCTGCAGAGCTTCTCAATGAACTCGTCGTTGTTCGGGTTGCCGTAGCGCGAGTAGAGCTGCCCTTCCGCCTCGCCGGCAAAGAGGGCGCGGGCGTGCTCGGCGGAATCGAAGAGGAAGCTCGAGGTGGCGTAGATGGGTACGCTGTGTTCGCGGTGCCCGCTTCGATCGGCTTGAATGCGGATGGCCCGTGTTTCGCGGTGTGGTTCGTGTTTCACCAGTGCACCTCCGTTGCCGGAGTATACGACACTCGACCGCCCCAACGCACTGCCGGGAGCGGCAGGGGCCGGTGCAGCTCAGCGTCTTGTGCGCGTCAGACGTTCGGCGGTGTGATCAGGTAGCGTCGTGTGGGGATCTATCTCCGGCACGACCGACCAGGGGCGGTCGCGATGGCGCGGCATGCCGTGACGTTTGTAGTCACGGATGGACTCCTTGTAGAACCAGAGGAGCCGATCGGTGCTGCGCGCAACCGACCATTCATCCGCTTTCTCGTACGCCTCTGCGCGTTTCTTCTCCATGAGCGTCTCATTCTCCAGGACGCTCTGCACCGCATTCGCGAACTCCGCCGGGACGGGTCTGACGGGAATCCCGCCGCGGCCGTCGGTAAGCAGGTCTCCCACGCCCATCTCCGCCACTGCAACAGCGGGAGTTCCGACACTCATGGCCTCTAAGAGAACCAAACCCTGCGTCTCGGTCCTGGAAGCGAAGACAAAGAGATCCGCCATGCGGTAGAAGCTGAACACCTCTTCCCGGGGAAGATAGCCGGCAAACGTCACGTCCCCGTTGAGCTGGAGTTGACGAACCAGCCCCTCGAGGCGATGTCGGTCCGGACCATCGCCCACGATCAGAAGATGCACATCTGCGGCACGTTGCCGTAGTTCGAGCATGACCTCAAAGAGGAACTGCACGTTCTTCTCCGGGCCAAGGCGGCCGACGTAGAGCAGGCACGGTCGGTCTTCCGGGACGCGGTATTTCGCTTTGATCTTGACTGGATTGAGGAACCCGTGGTTCCTGCGAGTCTCCACGCCGGTCGGGATAACGTCGATGGGCGCATCCACACCGTACCCCTTGAGCTCGCGGCGAATGTCGTGACTCGGCGCGACGACCCGTTGACATCTTCCCAGGAACTTTCTCGAGATCCACTTCACCGAGCGGGTCGATACCGCCTTCGGGATCGGCATGTAGTGAATGTATGCCATGTAGAGGGTGTGATAGGTGTGGACGTGAGGGATGTTGAACAACCACGCGGCAATCAAGCCGTAGACACCAATGTTGCCGGGCACCTGCGAGTGGATGATATCGACATTCAGCCGACGCACTTTGAAGAGTGTCTTGAACTCCGGGAACACGAAGCGCCGCTCTTTCATCTTCCGAAAGAAATAGGGGATGGATCGCATTCGGAAGGTGTCGGCATCGTCATTGAACATGCGGCCGCCGTACTCCGGGCAGAAGAGGTAGACTCTGTGACCGCGGTTCTGAAGCTCCTGTCGCAGCAGCCGGACCGACGTCGTAACGCCGTTGATTTCCGGCGAATATGTGTCCGTAAAGATGGCAATTGTCATGCGCAACCCTGTTGTTCGACTGCCCGTTCGACCGCCGGTTTGCTGACAGCCATTATACCGGGGTTCCTCAATTCCTCAATTCCTCAAGCCGGTCGTCCGACTGATAAACTGATGTACCGTGCGATAGCGGTGCGTTTGCAGCATAATATGGGATGGGCATATGAACTACCGTCGACTCGGGAACACCGGAATCCTGGTCAGTGAGATCTCCTACGGCACCTGGCGGACCTTTTCCCATCAGCTGGATGAAAGCGGTGTGCGCCGCATGATCTCGACCGCGCTGGACCAGGGGATCAACTACTTCGACACCGCAGACGTCCACGGCGTCGGACTGGCCGAGACCCACATTGGAAACGTACTGCCGAAGATGACCATTCGTCAGGACTTCGTCGTGGCGACCAAGGTGTTCTTCCCCATGGGAAACGGGGTGAACAACCGTGGCCTCTCGCGGAAACACATCTTCGACTCGGTGAACGACAGCCTGAAGCGGCTCAGATTGGACTATATCGATGTCTACTACTGCCACCGCTACGATGAGCACGTACCCCTGGTGGAGAGCATCCAGGCCATGCAGGACCTGATTCGCGCCGGGAAGATCCTGCACTGGGGCGTGAGCGAGTGGACCCCCGATCAGATAGCCGAAGCCGCCAGCAAGTGCAAGGCGAACGCGTGGATTCCTCCGGCGGTCAATCAGCCCCGCTACTCGGCGCTCTTTCGCGCCCCGGAGGAGCGACTCCTTTCAGTGTGCGAGCATCACGGTCTCGGCGTCGCCGCGTTCTCACCCCTGGCGGAGGGAGTCCTTACG
>CAZZIE010000202.1:0-6725 GCA_964654185.1 uncultured Spirochaetaceae bacterium
GGCCCCTGCCAGCGCGTCTTCGAAGGTTTTGACGGTTTTGGGGCCGATGTCCAGACCCATGAGCTCCTCCTTCTCGGAGACGCGGAGCGCCTTTGCGGCCTTCAGCACACCAAAGAGCACCAGCGTCGTGACCACGACCCAGGCGAAGACTGCAAGGACGCCGAGCGCCTGAATGCCGAGCTGTGCCGCACCGCCGCCGTAGAAGAGGCCGATGATGTCGGGGTCGTTCCCGCCGTTGGCGAAGAGCCCTACCGCCAGGGTTCCCCAGGCGCCGCAGACGCCGTGCACCGAGATGGCGCCGACGGGGTCGTCAATGTGGAGAACCTTGTCGAAGAACTCCACCGACAGGACCACCAGGATTCCCGCCAGGAGACCGATGATTACCGACCCGAAGGGGCTCACCACCCAGGTCCCGGCGGTGATCCCGACCAGGCCGGCCAGGGCGCCGTTCAGGGAGACGCTGGGGTCGGGCTTGCCGAACCAGATCCAGGAGGTGAACATGGCGCCGATCGCGCCGGTTGCTGCGGCCAGCGTGGTCGTCGTGGCAACGTGGGCGATTGAGAGGTCCGTCCCCGAGAGGGTGCTGCCGGCGTTGAAGCCGTACCAGCCGAACCAGAGGATGAACACACCGAGCGCCGCCAGGGGCATGCTGTGGCCCTGGATGGCCTTCACCGTAGTCCGTCCGTTCACCCGGACGTACTTGCCCTTGCGGGGGCCGATCAGTGTCGCGCCGATCAGCGCTGCCCAGGCACCAACCGAGTGCACCACGGTGCTGCCGGCAAAGTCGTGGAAGCCGAGCTCCGCGAGCCATCCGCCGCCCCAGACCCAGTGGCCCGAGATCGGGTAGATGAGTCCGGATATGAAGACGCTGTAGACCAGGTAGCCGGAGAACCTGGTCCGCTCCGCCATGGCGCCGGACACGATCGTGGCGGCGGTTGCGGCAAAGACGACCTGGAACATCCAGTCCCGGAAGATCGCGGACATGTCCTCGACCCCGTAGGCGGCGAGAGCCTCTTCGGTGTAGGTGAGGAAGAAGCCGTTACCGCCGATGAAGCCCCCCAGGCTCGGCGCGCCGTACATGAGCGCCCAGCCCACCGCCCAGAAGGCCACGGCGCCGGCGGAGAAGTCCATAAGGTTCTTCATGAGAATGTTGCCGGCGTTCTTGGCCCGGGTGAGGCCGGACTCCACCATGGCGAAACCAGCCTGCATGAAGAACACCAGGGCCGCCGCCATGATGAGCCAGATCATGTCGAAGGCCTGGCTGAAGAGGGCTATCGCCTCATCCGTCGTTTCCTGGGCGACCGCCAGGCCCGCCGCCACACCGAACAGAACGAGTGAAAAGATCATGCGCTTGTTCATTGCTGCACCTCCCGTGCGAGCGCAAGGTTTCGAATAGGAAGACCTGTGCCATGCAAGGGAGATGCCAAGCTGCGCCGACGAGGGCGAGAACTCGCTAAGTCACCACGACACGGCAACTTGGGGCAGCGGTGCGGCGCGAGCCGCCGGATCGGACGCTGTAGACATCGATACAGAAATGTAGGATCGAACCCTCATGGATACATTCTTGTAGCTATCAGGGACGATGCCTACGGTGATGTGGCTTCCTTTGGACCGACCGCCCGCCATGTGGGACGGCGGGCATGTGGTCATTAAAATCGGCGCTCAGTCGCCGCGGTGGCCCCGGAAGTGCCTGGGGTTGATGCCGTGCTTCTGGATGCGCAGCCCCATGATGCGTTCGGTGATGTCCAGGAGGCGCGCCGCCTTGGCCATGTTGCCCTTGGTGGACTTCAGGGCGTCCATGATGAGCTCCCGCTCCAGGTTGTCCAGGGACTCCTGCAGGGAGCCGGAGGGCTCGGTGTCCGTCGACTCGGCGGACTGCAGGCTCGGCGGCAGGTGGTGGCTGTGGATGACCTCGTCGACGCTCAGAAGGACCGCGCGCTCAATGCAGTTTTCCAGCTCCCGGACGTTCCCCGGCCAGTGGTAGTTGGTGAGCAGGTCGATCGCCGGGGTGGAGATGCGGCGGATCGTAGTGTGGTTCTTGGAGGCGTAGCGCTCAATGAAGTGATCCGCCAGCAACAGGATATCGCTCTTGCGGTCCCGCAGGGGCGGAATGTGGATGGGAAAGACGTTCAGCCGGTAGTAGAGATCCTCCCGGAACTGATTGTTCTCCATGAGCTCCTCGAGATTGCGGTTGGTGGCGGTGATGATCCGCACGTTCACCCGGATGGTCTGGTTGCCGCCGACGCGCTCGAACTCCTTCTCCTGGAGTACCCGGAGGAGCTTCACCTGAATGGTGGGGGAGAGGTCGCCGATCTCATCCAGGAAGATGGTGCCGCCGTCGGCAAGCTCGAAGCGTCCCTTTCGGCTGTTGATTGCGCCGGTAAAGGAGCCCTTCTCGTGGCCGAAGAGCTCGCTCTCGATCACGCTCTCCGGCAGGGCGGAACAGTTCACCTTCACGAAGGGCTTGGCGGCTCGGTGGCTGTTGTAGTGGATCGCCTGCGCCACGAGCTCCTTCCCGGTGCCGCTCTCCCCGCGAATGAGAACCGTTGCCTCACTGCGGGAGACCTGGGCGATCATGTCGAAGACCTCCTGCATGGCCTTCGAGTTCCCAATGATGTTGGAGGGGCGGAAGCGCGCTCGCAGCTCCTGCTGGAGTCGGGTGTTCTCCTCCTCGAGCTGACGCTTCTCCTCCATGATGTTCTGTCGGATCTTCACCGCCTGGGCAATGAGAGAAGAGATGACCGAGATGAGCCGGGCATCGTCCTCCAGGGTCTCCTGCCGCGCATACGGACGGTCCACGCTGAAGGCGCCGAAGGTCTCGTTCCCCATCTTGACGGGGACGCAGATGAAGGAGAGGTCCTTCTGATGCTGTCCCTTCCGGGCGCCGGTGCGGTTCAGGAAGGCGGGCTCATCTGCAACACGGGGGATGATCCTCATCTGCCCGGTCTGGACGACCTGGCCGGTCACTCCCTCGCCCAGGCGGTAGCGGCCGCGCTCCCGCTGGCTCGTGGAGAGACCATAGGCAGCCTCAATGGAGATCTCGCCGGAGGGCCGGTCCAGGAGTGTAATGGTCCCCCGAATCATCCCCAGGCGGTCACACACCGCCTTGAGGACCGGGTGAATGACCCGGTTGAGGTCCATGCTCTGATCGAGGATCTGGCTGATCTCGAAGAGGAGGGAGAGTTCCTCGTACTTGCTGTTGGCTCCCGGCTGCGTGCTGTCGGCTCCTGCGTGCAGGTTCGCGGTGAACGCGCCGTTCGCCGCGTGTTCCAGCCCCGTACCGGAAGGCGAACCGTTCGGGCCTTCCGCGTATCGATCTCCCATGGTGGCGTCTCCTCTGGTCACGAGTGCACCGGCCCCCAGTGCATTGGCCCCCAGCGCAGAGCTCCCGGGGATCCCGTGCTACTTGCGTAGCCGTGCCGCACTCGCGGGCCTTCTTCTCTGTAGGCCGTTTCCCGGAATCCTACAAAGTTGTGGGAAATATCGCAACGAGAAATGGAAGCGGCAAGCGCGATGTCCGCGCGGGGAGCCGCCACGGTCCGCGCGGGGAGCCGCCACGGGGGTGCGCAGAGCGGCGGCTTACCGCCCGGCAGCCCGCGGGGCGGCTCACCGCCCGGCGTTGCGCATGGCCACCCGCGTGGTGCGGCTCACCGCCCGGCGTTGCGCATGGCCACCCCGCTGGTGCGGCTCACCGCCCGGCCGCCTGGGTGGCCGGGGCGGGGTGCGCCGGGGCCGGGGTGCGCCGGGATGAATAGCCGGGGTCTGGGCTCCCGGGGCGGCCTCAGGGGAAGTCCGGATCCAGGTCGGCCTCGGTGACGATGCCGTTCTTCCAGGAGAAGGCGACCGCCTGCGCCCGATTGGCCAGACCGAGCTTCTCCATGATGCTCCGCACGTGGAAGGCGACGGTGTTGGTGCTGATTCCAAGAGTGTCTGCAATCTGCTGATTCGTGCTGCCCCGCGCCACGACCTTCAATACCTCGAGCTCGCGCTCGGTAATACCCGGCAGAATATCGCTCCACTTGCCCTTGCTGACGGTCGGTTGCTCGAGGATGCGCATTCCGATTTCCCGGGCAATGGTGCGCGCTTCTGCGCGAAGCTCCGACGCGCGGGAGTTGCCGTCGCTGTCGGTTCGCAGAATGTGGTCCGCCTGGTCGTTGAGAATGACGGCCCGCGCGGGCTTGTTTCCGAGTTTGTCCGCCTGGGTGAGGGCTTCCTCGAAGTGTGCCTCCGCCTCATCGAAAAAGCCGGCTGCGGACGCGGCTACGGCGAGCCGGTGGAGCCGATACTCCTCACTCATGACCCAGAAGCGGTCCATGCTTCTCATCTGGCGATAGCTTTCGGCGCCGCGAAGGCGATCGGACGTAATGAACGCGCGGTACCCTGACGCGCCGGCGTACCGCATTGCGAAGTATGGGTTTTCCAGGGTCTCGTGGCCCCGCACGAGAAGCTCATCTGCCTCCCGGCCCCACTGCGGATCCGTAAGGTAGCGGCTTGCGAGGGTGAACAGACCAATGAGCATGATCCGAGCCGTTTCCGGCCAGGGGCTGTCGGGATTGATTCGTCTTCGGAGCTCCCGCACGACCCGGCCGAAGGTAGCGTCGTCCCCGGTGAAAAGAGCTATGGCGCCGCGATCACGCAGATGTACGTCCTTGTACGCTTTGAGGGAGATGCCCTCCTCGGCGTGAGCAATCGCGTTGGCCAGGTCGCCGCGGCGGAAGGCGTAGTCCGTCGCGCGGACCAGGGCGGTCCAGCGGTACCGTCGATCCCGGAAGCGGTACGCGTGTACCAGGGCGCGATTCAATGATTCCTCCGCGGCCGAGAGGTTCCCCTCGGCGCGCAGCAGGTACTCGTGGGTGTACTCGCGCCATACGCTCAACGTCGGGTCGAGGTCGGCAAAGCGCTCGCACTGGTTGGTCAACGACTTCGCCGTTTCGATATCGCGCAGCTTCACCGAGCTGATTGCGGCAACTGCGGCGGCACGACAGGCTACGGCTGGCTCGTTCTTGATGCGCTTGTCCGCCATCAGCTCCTTGCACACATCGAAGGCGCGCCGATAGTCCCCGAGATCGTCGTGAAGGGCGATTGCATACCGCACACTCACCCAGAGCCATCCGGGATGCCCGGGCGGTACCACGGCCCGCGCCCGCTCGAGAAGCTGGACGAGGTTCTCCCGATATCCGAAGTGGTAGTAGGGGTAGGTGACCAGCGCAACGACCCCGTCTACGTCGCCTGCGGCGGCAAGATGGTCGAAGGCCTCTCTCATGCGCTCCTTGCCGGCGCTGCGTCTGCCCGTCTCGAGGAGGGCGCGACTCAGCTCGAGGAGGGCGTTGCCCACCTCCTGATGACTCGCCCCCGGCGCGTGGTTTGCGACGTATCGTTCGAAGTGCTCGACCGCTCCCGCCCAGTTCTGCCGCTGGATCGCCTGGTGACCGGCACGGAGCGACTGAGCGGCGCACTTCTCCACCCCCTCCGGAGTGACGGTCTGACAGTAGAGCCGAGCCAGCGTCTCGGATGCCGCAGCACCGCCGCTAGCCTCTTCTATCCGCTGCGCCATCTCCAGGGCAATGCGGCTTCGTTGAATCGGCGACATCATGCCGGCAATGGCATCGCGAATGATCGGGTGGCTCAGCCGTGCCTGAAGCTCCCGATCCGGAGAGGTGGTTTCGACAATGAAGCCTTCGCGAAGGGCTTCCTGGAAGAACGAGTCGAGCTCCTCGGTGGTCATCTCCGGTACTGCCGTGTGAACTTCGGATGCGGACACGCGTTCGCCGAGGATCGCGATGCGTCGCAGCGTTTCCTGTGACTCGTCGCTGAGCGCGCTGAACCGACGCGAGATCGATTGGGCGACACGGCGGGCGAGTCCCGGCAACGCCCTTATGGAGGCCTCTTCATTGACCGCCACGGCATCACGAATTGCCTGCGCCACCTGTGTGACGTAGAGCGGATTCCCGCGGGTCGCCCAGAGCACATCTTCCACGACGGACGACTGGATCTCGTAGCCGACGGTCTGCTCGAGGGCTTCCCGGACACCCTGCTCGGAGAGACCTCCCAACTGGATCGAGGAGTGTGCCCCGTACCGGTCCACCTCCGCGAGGAGCGAGCTGAAAGCGTCCGACGGTTGCACCTCATGACTACGGTAGGTCGCCACGACCATGAGGGGGGCGCTCGCATGGTTCTGAACCAGCGACTCGAGAGTCCGGAGCGCCTCGCTGGATGCGTGGTTGATCCCGTCGATGAGCAGCGCCAGCGGATGAATGGCCGCGGCGCATCCGAGAGTCTCCGCTACGTCGCCGGGGTCCGGCCCCGACACGTCGCCGCCGGCCGCAGAGGCCGGCTCCCGGCTCTCGAGTACCATCGAGAGGCTGTTCTGAAGCGACGAGGGGAGCGCTTCCCACAGCTCGTCGCCGTAGTGCGTTCGGACGGCTTGAAGGAGCCGCTCCACCTCGCCGGAGCCGCGCCGAGGTCGCTCGGCGTTGATGACGAAGACTGCCCCGGCCTCCCGGGCAATGCGTTCGGCGCAGTCGTCAAGCAGTGCTGTCTTGCCGATACCGGCTTCACCGTGGATGAACGTTATCGCCAGGTTGCCCGTCCGTGCGGACTCCCAGAGGCGGTGGAGTTTGGCTACTTCTTCATCCCGTCCGATAAGGCTTTGTTGATTCATTGTTTCTCCCAGTCCGGTATGTAACGTAACTAAGGTATTAGGGATGTTGTAGGAATAGTATATG
>CAZZIE010000203.1:0-6702 GCA_964654185.1 uncultured Spirochaetaceae bacterium
GCCGTCCGCATCGGGAGGGTCGTCCCACCTCAGCGTCGCCTCGCCAACCGCGGTCTCGGCGGTGAGATTGCCCACTGGGGCCGGCGCCGTGGTGTCGACCTCGGCATTTCCGGAGGCCGTTCCCGACCAGTTGCCCGCCTCGTCGCGCTCCTGGACGTAGAGCGTCGCGGCACCGTCTGGAAGCGGGTCCGCCGGCGTGTAGGATGTTTCACTTACCTCAAGCGCATCCGTGGAGAGGTCGTTGTCATTCAGTTTCACCCGGAACACGCCGCTACCGCCCCCACCCGGGGTCCACTCCCACCGCGGAGTGTTGTTCGCGGTCGGGCCGGAGCCGGTCACCGTTGGGGTGTCCGGCGGCGTCCGGTCGATTGTCACCTCCACAGGACTGGCCTCCGGCGATTCGTTTCCGCTCACATCGCTCTGTCGCGCAGTTATCAGATACGTACCTTCGTCGGTAAGCGTGACCGGACTTGTGTATGGAAGCCACTGTCCACCACCATCAAGCGAGTACTCGATCGTGTCCACTTCGCCGTCCACGCCGTCAAGCGCAAAGGTGACCTGTTCGGCGCTCGTGATCTGCCCGTCCGTAACGCCGGCAATCACCGGCGCAGCCGGAGCCGCCTCATCTACAAAGCTCGCCTGAATGGTCACGTCCGCCTCGCCCGGGGTGAGGCTCGTGACCGGTGCAGCGAGGTCATCAATCGTTACTGCATCAGGGTCGCCGTCGACGACGCTCCACGCCTGGAACTGATACCCTGACGCTGGAGTCGCTTCGATCTCAACCGGACTCTCCGCGGCAATCGCGCGGGACCCCGTTCCGCCGCCGTCGACGAATGCCACCGTTCCGTTTCCTGTGCTTTCCAGGGTTACGAGGGGATATGCGATCGAGAACTCGCCCAGAACCTCCGCGGAGGCCTGCCGGCCGTCGGCCACGGCGTAGGCGCGAATGTCCGCCTCCGCGCCGTTTCCTGAAAGCTCGATTGGATCGACGTACCGCTCACCGCCTACGGTCGGATCGGAACCGTCTACTGTATAGAAGATCACGGCTCCTTCGGTCTCGGTGGAGATTTCCACCTCAATGTCCCTCGGGTACTCCCCCGGCTCAAGACTGAACGTCGGCGGGGATGTCTGTAACGTGGTGCCGAGAAGTCCAGACAGTCCGGAGCTGCACCCCGCAAGCACGACGACCGTCACCGCCGCGAGTGCCCACCGGAAACCCACACGTCCAACCACTTCCCTCATTGACAGCCTCCCACGGGTCGTACAATCCGTGCCTTGGTACTCGGCGCATGCCACACAAAGTCAGGTAAACATTACTTTAGCGCTAATCTTTGCGGCCGACAAGAATGACTTATCGCGGAGGCGCGGGTATGTGGTCGCCGGACAACGGTGTGGGATCGCGATTGTGGGGCGACAGATTGACGTCGGTGGGACTTTGCAGTACACGCGTGAGTGCGGAACGGCTGCATGAAATGACATCACCGTCAATGCACATGCCTCCGGGAGGAATCATGGCAAATCTGACGCTCCGTGGACTCGACGATGAGCTACGGAGGTGCCTTGAGCGTGTGGCGCAGGAGCGAAAACAGAGCTTGAATGCAACCGCCATCTCGTTGTTGCGCGAGAACCTCGGGTTGACTGCTCCACCTATCCACCGGAGTTACGACGATCTCGACCATCTGGCCGGAACCTGGAGCGCCGCAGAGGCCGCGGAGTTTGACCGGGCCGGCGGGGGCGCCGCAAGGCGCTCCTCGACGAGTCGGCGAAAAGCGCGCTCGGCCGCATCCAAGGGTGCCACCGCGGAATATAGGCACTTTATCCTTGGTTGCCGCATTCCGCGACACCTATCCCCAGGCTCGGATTGCACAGGGGCTCGTGATCTGCGCGGTGGACAAACCACTGCGCCTCACCGACACCGTCGTGGCCCTTCCCTGGGACAGTGTGTAGGGCAAGCGCCGGCCGACACGTGGAGCAACAGGTCCGGATGAGTTTCTCCCGGCGGATCGCACCAGCGACGGAATGCTGCGCACCCCGAGAAAGGGGAAGCCATTGGATGCTTGTTCTTGACTGAGCTCTCGGCGTTGGTATATTCTTTGGTATATACCAGCTTCCGCGGAGGATTCAGATGGCACACCGCACAAAACTCTTCAAGAACGGCAGAAGCCAAGCCGTCCGGTTGCCCAAAGAGTACGCCTTTGCCGGTGATTCCGTGTTTGTGAAGAAAGTCGACGGGGTTGTAATGATATTCCCGGACGAGGAACCGTGGAAACCGTTTGTTGAAAGCCTGGAGAAGTTCTCACCCGACTTTCTGTCGGAAGGCCGTTCTCAGCCAATGGCGGAGCCACGTGAAGAGCTTGCATGACGTACCTGCTCGACACAAACATCTGCATCTATCTCATAAAGCGCAAGCCTGCCTCGGTAATCGAGAAGCTAACTACGCTGGCGATTGAAGAGGGTGCCATATCATCCATAACCATCGCTGAACTCCAATATGGCGTCTACAAGAGCCAGCACCCGCAACGCAACCGCACCGCGCTCCTCGAGTTCCTTTTCCCGTTCGCCGTGCTGGACTTCGACCAAGACGCGGCTCGGGAATACGGCGTATTGCGAACGCAGTTGGAATTGCAGGGCACGCCGATCGGAGCAATGGATATGCTCATTGCGGCACACGCTCGCTCGCAATCGCTTGTCATCGTGACCAACAACGTGCGGGAGTTTCAACGTGTCGAGGACCTGACCGTAGAGAACTGGTCCGGTAATTAGGCATCTCTGCCGGCAATCTGACGTTGCGGTCGGGGACGCAATCGGCGCATTCATAGTAGAAAGGTTCCTGTCGCCTGCGGCCTCACGGCCGCGGGCGACGTTCCCGCCCGCCCGCTTCGCGGCGGCGGGACGGGCGGAAGATCCAAAACCTAAGAAGGTAAGAACCCCAAACATTACTGCGCATTCCTCGCGGGACGGAAGCCGACGAAGCCGTCCTCATTGTACGGGACGTTGCCGCCCACGTCGCCTACTTGCAGGTTGTCAGCGCTATCGTACCAGCTCCCGCCCCGTGCCACGCGGGCGGTGCCGACAAAGCTCGGATCCCAGTCGAAGTTCCACTCCCAGACGTTCCCGCTCATGTCGTAGAGCCCGAGCGCGTTGTCGTCTTTCGTCGCTACATCATGCGTATTCGAGCCGGAATTCCCGTCATACCACCCAACGTCGCCTGTGATGTCCTGATCCCCGTCATCGTCGAGGTCCTGCGAGGCGGAGGAGGCGTCGTGCCGCGCGTCCGCGCCGCTTGCGTAGTCTCCGGGGTAGTACTCGTCTGAGTCCTCGATATCCCCGTCCGCGTTGGCGTCCTCAATGTAGCGGGCGGCAAGCTCCCACTCGTCCATGCCGGGAAGCCGGAAGCCGTCGGCATCACTCTTGACGTAGGGGTCGTCCTGGCTTCCCGGGTTCGGATAGTCGACGCTCGTGGAATCGTCCACGGTCCTGATCGGGGTGGTGTAGCCTGAGTCCGTGTAATAGACAGGCTCCAGGCTCGCCCCGGTCTGGTCGTTGTACCACTCGGTAAGCGCGTTGGTCCAAAGCATCGCGTCCCGCCAGTTGATCTCGGTCACCGGCTCCTGGTCGGCGCCGGTAGGGGCGGCGCCGTCCGTGCCGTCGTCTCCTTCCCGGCCGGGGTTGCCGAAGGAGTACTGGCCCTCTCCCGCAGCGCCGCCGGTGCCGTTCTCAGCCCACTCGCGCACCGCGTACCACAGCTCGTAGGTCACCTCGGTTTCGGCAAGCCAGAAGTCGTTTCCCACCGTGGCGCTCCCTGAGTCGTCGGTTTCGGTGGGAAAGCTTTTTGCCGGAACGAAGCGCATGGTCCAGCTGATGCCGGTGGCGGAGAAGCTCTGTGGATCACCAGGGTCTGGAGTTGGTGTAGTTTGGCTCGCTTGGCTCGACCACGCTGAGGCGCCGCCCGCGTCCACCGCCCGCACGCGGTAGCTGTACTGCGTCTCGGCGCTCAGGCCGGTGTCGGTGTAGCTTGTGGTGTCTGCGCCGACGGTGTCGATCACGGTGGAGTCGCGCTCGATTTCGTAGGTATCCTCGCTTTCCAGCTCGCCGGTGTCGCTCCAGCTGAGATCAATTTCCGTGCTGCTCACCGCGCTCGCGCTAAGCCCGCTCGGGGCGGAAAGCTGCTCGGTCGTGTCGTTGCCCTCGTTGGACCAGTTCGAGCTTAGCGCGCCGCCCGTGGCGCGAACGCGGTAGTAGTACGTTGTCTCTGAATCAAGGCCCGTGTCCTGGTAGTCGGTTGCCCCGACGGAAACCGACGCCACCTCGGCGTAGGTACCGCCTTCACCCTCTTTGCGCTGTACCTCGAAGCCCCCCTCGCCATCCGAGTTGTCCTGCCAGGACAGATCGATCCGGTCGGCGTTCTGCGTGGTAGCGGTGAGGCTCGACGGCGCCGCAAAGAGAATGGAGC
This sequence comes from uncultured Spirochaetaceae bacterium, assembly GCA_964654185.1. GTDB lineage: Bacteria > Spirochaetota > Spirochaetia > DSM-27196 > PWMO01 > CAYFQV01. Next base: position 4,454 of record CAZZIE010000203.1, read on the forward strand.
CGGTCACGGTAGGGGCGGGCTGCGAGACGTTGCCCGCCGCATCAATCTGCCGCGCGGTGATCTCGTAGTGCCCGGCACTCGAGATTGTCAGTTCTTCGGTGTAGCTCTGCCAACTGCCGCCGCTCGTAGTTCGGTATTCCCGCGTCCCGTCGGACTCTGCCCAGGCAACCGTGAAGGTCACGCTACTTGAGACAAACCCGTCTGAAACACCTTCGATTCCGGGCTGTCCCGGCGCCGTCGTATCCACGGTCACCGTTGCCGACCAGTTACCGGCGTCGTCCTGTTCCTGGACGTACAAAGTGTGGTTATCGTCTGCAAGATCGCTGCCTGGGGTGAAGGTCGTCGCATTGGTGACAGTCGCGCCACTACTGAGATCCGCATCATTCAGCTTGTAGCGGAACGTCCCGTTGCCGCCACCGCCGGGAGTCCAACTCCAGCTCGGCCGCGGGTTGTTGGTGAGCGACGGCCCGCTTACATCGGGCGCATTCGGCGCCGCCTCATCCAGAAAGCTTCCCGTCACCGTCACATCCTCCGCACCCAGCGTCACCTCAGTCGTGGCCGCCGTCGCGTCCGTGAACTCCACCGACTGTGCGTCGCCGCTGGTCACACTCCAGGTACCGAACTGGAAGCCGCTTTCGGGTGTGGCCTGAATCTCGACGCTCGTGCCTGCTTCCACTGCCCGCGGGTCCGTGCCGCCGCCGTCTGCAAAGGAAACGGTGCCGTTGCCGCTACTTGCGAGACTCAACTCCGGCCACTCAATCGTGAAGGTTGCAGTGGCAGTGCCGCTCGTATCCCGGGTCTCCGAGGTGGCGATTGCGCTGATGGTCTTCACCGTCCCATCCCCGGCGATCGAGATAGGGGTGCCGGTGTAGGTCTGCGTGGCACTGTTGTCGGGATCAGGCTCAGAAACGCTACCGCCGTCGGCAATGGTGTAGTGTATGGTGGCGTTCGGTTCCTCGGTGACGAGGTCGATCTGCAGGTCGGACTGAAAGGTGCCGCTCGCCACTGCAGTACCGTCGGCTGTACGGAAGATCGGGTTCGCGAGAGCAGGATACTCAATGAAGAACTCCCCCCGGACCACGCTGGAAGGCTGCCGCCCCTCCGCGGTCGCGTACGCCCGGACATCCGCCTCCGCGCTGTCACCGGAAAGCTCGATCGGCCCCCCGTACTGTTCACCGGAGACGGTGGGATCCGTACCGTCGGTCGTGAAGTAGATGATCGCCCCTTCGGTTTCCGAGGCGAGCTCTACTGAAATGTCTTCCTCATATGTGCCGGGCTCCAGATTGAAGGTCGGTGCCGCGGTCTGGAGATTGCTGCCGAGGACGTCCGTGAGGGATGAGTTGCAGCCGGCGAGAAAGGCCAGGGTGAGCACAGCGGCCGCAGCGTAAACGGCGTGCCCGGACGCTCGCGGTCGTCCACGTCCCCTGGTGCCCGGTTCGCTGATCAGCCCCTCGTCCATATCGTGCTCTGACCATGTCTTCATCTTCCCGCTCCTCCTCGTGATTCGCAGTTTTGCGTCGCATGCCACATATCAGTCGCCTGCCATATTACTCTTCTGATTAACCTTACGCATTCTGTTAGCATCATCAATGACTAGAATGTGCTATTGATCCGCACGACTGCGGTGGACGATGCAGATTCGGCGCAGCTACCCGGCGAGGCGCAGGTGCCTCGTCACTTGCGTCACACATACGCATCGAGAAACTCCAGCGTCCGGTGCCACGCCGCCACACCGGCGCGGTAGTTGGCCTCCGGCGTGCCGCCGAAGGCGATCTTGGCCTCGCCGCCGGGGGTGTCGACCAAGGTGGTGTTAATAGTGGGCACGTAGGGCGTGGGGAAGATGTGGCCCGCCTCCGGGTAGCTGTGGTGAATCACCGCGTGGGCGAAACGGTGCCGGGTAAGGCGCTCCTCGACGAGGCGGCACAAGCGCGCGCTCGGCCACATCCGGTCGTCCCCGGCCGACAGCAGGAGCACCGGCCCATTGATCCGCTCGACCGGAATCTCCGCCCGGGCGCTCATCTCGGGATCGTAGTCGTAGTGGCGGGCGTAGCGCGGCGCGTAGATGATCGGGTAGCCGGCGGCGACCTCCTCTTCGAGCTTGCCGGTGAAGTCGAAGTCCCCGCCGATAAACGGAAGCGGCTCGCCGTTCCGGCTCCAGGAGGCGCGGTAGCCGGCCTCCGGGTCGTGGGGCAGCGCGAACCACATGACCCCGCTGGCCGTCCTCGCGACTACGGCCCGAACCTCGGGGT
>CAZZIE010000204.1:0-6676 GCA_964654185.1 uncultured Spirochaetaceae bacterium
CTTCCAAAATCGAGAATGGCTATCGAATCCATACGCTCCATCTCTCTGCGCGTGGCCGTCGGGTTGTGCGCCGACACTGCCGCAGCCGCGCCGCCTCCCGCTTCGTGTGGCTCCCCGGGCAGGCCGCTGCGCCCGGCCGCCGCGCCGCGGGCCGCCCGGACCGCGGGCCACCCGGGCCGCCCGGACCGCCCGCGCGTTCAGCTCCAGGGGTCTCGACGCACGATGGTCTGCCGCCGCTCGGACCCGACCGAGACGATGTCGACCCGGGAGCCCGTGTACTCCTCAATGAAGGCGACGTACTCCCGCGCCGCCGAGGGAAGCTCCTCAAAGCGGGATACCTCGTCGATTGCCGCGTTCCAGCCGGGGAACGTCTCCAGCACCGGCTCGACCCGCTCCAGCGCACTGATCGAGGCGGGAAACTCCTTCGAAATCACGCCATCGATCCGGTATCCGACGCACGCCTTCACCTCGTCGAAACTGTCGTACACGTCGAGGTGGGTAAGCGCCAGCGAGTCGATGGAATTGGCCCGGCAGGTGTAGCGCAGGGCAACGAGGTCGAGGTAGCCGCAGCGGCGAGGTCGACCGGTGGTCACGCCGTACTCGTTGCCGATCTCGCGGATCCGGTCGCCGAGCCCCTTGTCCCTGGCTTCGCGAAACTCCGTCGGAAAGGGGCCGTTGCCGACTCGCGTCGTGTAGGCCTTGCACACCCCTACGATGCGATCGAGCTCCTTGGGCCCGAGTCCGGCGCCGGGACACGCGCCCGCCGCCGCAGAGACCCCGGAGGAGACGTAGGGATAGGTACCAAGGTCGATGTCGAGGAGCGCGCCCTGCGCCCCTTCGAGAAGCACGTGGTCACCGGCGTGCCGGTGGATGAACTCGTGCACGTTGATCGCTGCCGCCGCGAAGAATTCGCGGTACGGCTGGAGAAAGCGGCGGTCCTCTTCCGGCATGCGACCGAAGCTCTCCGGGTCCAGCACGTCCGCAACGCGCACACCGTCGCGCCGCGACTTGGCCGCGTACGCGGTTCCGATGCCGCGCCCGGTGGTGCCGATCGGCTGGTCGCGCTGCTCGTCCATCTGCCGGTCCTCTTCGCGATGCCGCGGCAGCACGATGTGCGCCCGGTCGGAGACGAAGACCCGCCCGCTCCAGACCACGCCCTGGTCGGAGATGGTGGTGAGCTCCTTCTGCAGCGCCTCGGGATCAATGACCATGGCGCTCCCCAGGACGACGCGGGTGTCCTCGTAGAGAACCCCCGACGGGACCAGGTGCAGCTTGTAGGTGTTGTCGCCCCGGACAATGGTGTGCCCGGCGTTCGCGCCCCCGGAGAAGCGGACGACCACGTCCGCCTCGGACGCAAGGAAATCGACGATCTTTCCCTTGCCTTCATCGCCCCACTGGGCACCAATGACTACGACATTCATGTGCTTCTTCCCCTGTCGAACATCCCGTGCGGGAGCGACTCACATCTTCCCACGCAGAGGCGGCTCACTGCGTGCGACTCACCGCGAGTAGTTGGGAGGCTCCTGCATGATGGTCACGTCGTGAACGTGGCTTTCCCGCAGACCCGCCGGCGAGATCTGAACGAACTGCGCGGTCTCCCGGAGCTCCGCCAGGGTCTTGGCGCCGCAGTAGCCCATTCCCTTACGCAGACCCGTGACAAGCTGATGAACATACGGGGCGAGCTCACCGCGATAGGGAACGCGTCCTTCGACCCCCTCCGGAACCATCTCATCGTTCTCCGAAGCCTGGTAGCGCTTGCCGGATCCACGCTTCATGGCGCCGATCGAGCCCATCCCGCGATAGGTCTTGAAAATGCGGCCCTCATAGATGATCTCCTGGCCGGGAGCCTCTTTCAGACCGGCGAAGAGGCTGCCGATCATGACGCTCGAGGCGCCGGCTGCGAGGGCCTTCGTGATATCGCCGGAGTACTTGATCCCGCCGTCCGCGATCACGGGGACTCCCTGTTCCCGGGCAACCTCCGCCGCCCACATGACGGCTGAAAGCTGGGGAACGCCGATTCCCGCAACCACCCGGGTCGTACAGATCGACCCGGGCCCGACGCCGACCTTGACCGCCTGCGCTCCGGCCTCAATGAGACGTCGTGTGCCCTCGCGCGTTGCGACGTTACCGCCGATCACCGGGGTAGCGTACTCCTTGCGCAGGGTCTCGACTGCGGCCAGGACGTTGCGCGAATGGCCGTGGGCGGTGTCCACCACGACGAAGTCCACCCGGGCGTCCCGCAGGAGCGGCATGCGCTGCTCGATTTCCGAGGGTGGAAGAGCCGCCCCGACCAGTAGCCGCCCCGCTGGATCGGTCGCGGCGTGAGGGAACTGTTCGTGCTTCTCAATGTCCTTCACCGTAATGAGGCCGGTGAGACGCCCCTCACCGTCCACAACCGGGAGCTTCTCGATCTTGTGGGCGTCGAACTTATCCTTTGCGCTGTCGATGTGCGGGTTGCCGACTTCGACGACGGGTTCCGGGGTCATGACATCGCGAACCTTCAGGGACATGTCGCGGCAGAAGCGCATATCCCGGCTCGTCAGAATGCCCACGAGCTTCTCCCCGTTCAGGACGGGCAGCCCGGACACACCGTACTCGTCCATGACGTCGGCAGCCTCCGCCACGGACTGGTCTTCCCGCACCACCACGGGGCCCTCTATGACCCAGTTGAGAAAGCGCTTCACCGTCGTGACGTGGCTCGCCTGCTCTTCCGGGGACATGTTGGAGTGGATAACTCCGGTGCCTCCCTGCAGCGCCAATGCGATGGCGAGGTCGGCCTCCGTAACGGTGTCCATGGCGGCCGACACGATTGGAATACTGAGTCGCACGTCGGCGACGAGGGTGGAGCTCACGTCCGCCTGCTCCGGCATGAAGTCGGAGTATCGTGGGAGGAGCAGGACATCGTCATAACTGAGTGACTGGTCGATATGCATGGGCAGTTTCTCCGGGTCCGGCATTGAGGCGCCGCGGCTGCGCCGGCCTCTTCAAGAATCCGGTACGATCTGGCATACTGGCGTCGTGAAACCATACCGTATTTCCACGACGGTCACAACAGCCGTCGTGTTGATGCTGGGCGTGCTGCTGCTTTCCGGCTGCGAACAGCCGGGCGATTCGTCGGAGAGCTCCGTCGGCCAGCCCCGATATATTGTACCGGAGGCGGGTTCCGGTGTCGTACTGTCTTCCTCCGGTCGGCCCGGAGTTGCCATTACCGAACAGGAGGAGTCCACCAACGTCCGGGTACGATTGCCGGCGGATCACACGCCCTCTCAGGCCATCGACGCCAACCTCGACGTCGACCAGCTCGACGAACAGATCGTCGTGTTCAAACGTCGGGACGACGACAGCGATCGGATTCGTATCCTCGTGGCCGATTTCGATTCCATCCGCAACGCCTACGTCCCTGCCTGGAAGGGCGAGACCCAGGCGAACAACATTCGCACCTTCTCGGTGCAGACGAAAGACTTGACCGGTGATCACAGCCCGGAAATCGTGGCCATCGGCACCGACAATGAGGGTCGCCAGACGATCGACGTCTTTCGCCGCGTACCGGCATCCAATGGATTCGGCATCAGCTACACCAGTATCGCCTCGTACCGAACGGATGCGAGCATTGAGATTGAAGAGGTCGAGCGCTCCGGCGCATATGAGAGCGCGCAAACCGCCGGTCAGAGCTTCCCGATCGCGGTGTATCGGCGCAACGCCGAAAGCGAAAATGTCCTCGATCTCGTAAAGACGACCTACTACTGGCGTCCCGAAGAGGAGTCCTACGTTGAAGGCGCCGTCGAAGAGATTCCGGGCTCGCAGATCGCCGAAGAACAGCTGGCACGTCTCTATTCAGGCGAGGTCGAGGCGTTCAGACAGCATCTGGCGGGTCCGTGGTTCCAGACGGTTCAGTCTGCAGGAGACAACTTCACCAATATCATTCATTTCGATGTGACCGATGACCGGATCGCCCTTCACCGGGACACGCGACAGGAATCCTACGAGTGGGTCAACTCCTACAAGACCATCTATCGTGCGGGACCGGGGCTCTGGATCAATACCCGCAACGAGAACCTGGGCAGCGTTCGCCGTAACTTCTCTGTCGCAGTCACGGGTCTCGACACCATCCTCCTCACCGTCGACGAGGGCGAGACCTGGGACGGTACCTATCAGCGCCTCACCGGCGGCTTGCAGCGTACCATGGTGCGCCAACCCGCCGAGAAGGCGCCGTCGCCGGACTTCTCCCTTACAGGGCTCTATCGCAACGAAAGCGGCCTGGAGATCTTCTTCTCTCCACCTCAGTTCACCATGCGGGGCGACGACCGTGGTGAGTTACGCGGCGGCTTCGCCCTCTATTTGCTGGATCGGCCGGTCCTTCAGCTCAAGGTTCTCACCGAGAACGGCCTGGTGAAGGAACGGTATACCTATGCGGTCTCTTACAGTGAGGAACGGAGCGCCGATCGGATTGTCAGGACCATAGCTCTGGAACCGGCGGAGATCCGAATCGACGGGGTACAGCTGGCAGGTGAAGAGACCCTCCGACTCGAGCAGATCGAAGAGATCGACGAGGAAGAGGAAGAGGGGCAAGAAACCGCGTCCGAGACCTCCGGCGAGGGCTAGCGCGTCACCAGGAAGCCCTCGTAGCCGCGCTCCTTCAGGGATACAACGACTTCCTGTATTGCCTCCTGGACGTCGCCACCCTCTCCCACGGTGACCGGGATCAGCACCTGGTAGTACGTGCTCCCGCGCACTTCCGTCGTTGCGACGGTCGTGCCGAAGCCGAACGACTCCATATCGCGACGCATGTACTCCGCGTTCTCCGGGTCGCGAAAGGATCCGACCTGAACGAAGTTGCGCACCTCTGCGGGCCCCGTTCCCTCGGTTGCCGCGGCACCTTCCGGTGCGGCTTCACCCGCCGGCGCACCTTCTGCTGCCGCGTTACCTCCCGGTGCGCCCTCGCCTTCCGGTGCGGCGTCACCCGCCGGCGCACCGTCGCCCTCTGATACGCCTTCACCCGTCCGTGCTCCCTGACTCGCGCCGTCCTCATCGACACCTTCCCGAGAGTGGTAGGCGCCCTGGGCAATGGCGGCAGGGGTGAGGGCAAGGAGAACGCGCCCGGCATCGTCACCGGTGAGGACCAGCGCTTCCGGAGAGTCGGGATAGTGCGACCGGAGCCGCTCCCGGGCGTCCCGGGCAGCCGTCGCGTCCCCGGCACGCCGTGCGAGCTCGTGGATCTGGTAGAGCGTTTCCGGCGAAAGAGCCCCCTCCGGAGCGGCAATCTGGATGCCCCGCAGGATGTCCTGGGCCTCCGTCAGGCGCTCCTCCGCAGCGTAAGCCACAGCCATGACCGCTATCGCTCGAATCCGGAGGTCCCGTGAGGTGGCAGCATCTCGACCCGCCCTCGCCGCGGCGCGGGCAGCCTCGGCACGACCGAGTTGGATGAGGACGCCCGCCCGGGCGAGCTCGACCCTGGCCCGCACGTCGCCCTGGGCGCGTCCCGCAGCGCGCTGGTACCAGTCGGAAGCGTCCTCGAAGCGGTTCGCCGTCTCCAGGAGCTGCGCAACCTGCTCCGCAACAGCGGCGACCTCCGTGTCGCTCAGCCCTTCGAGACGCTCGTCCGCCCGAGTCACCAGCTCATCCAGCGGCACTCCGCGGCTCTCCGTCTCGATTCCGAGGCGCTCCGGCAATGGAATACTCGCCGGCGGCGTACCCGGGGTTGTTCCAGTCGGCGTTTCCGGGGCCGCCCCTTCGGGCGTCTCCGCGGAGGGGTCCGCAGACGCATCCGCGGAGGCGCCGGTTGAGCCGGGGGCTCCGGCGTCCTGCGCCGCTGCCGACCCGAGTGGGACGAGCAGACACAGCAACACCAGAAGTGGAAGTCTCATGTCAGGAGGGTGAGCTCGGTGGGTGGTCGACCGGCGCCTCAGTCGTGGAGCGGCCCTTCTTCTGCTTTCGCCGCTGCGAACGCGCCTTACCTGAGCTGCGCGAGGTCTCGGCGGACTTAGGAGCTGCATTGCCCGAACTCTCCCTCTCTTCAGTGAGTTTCGGCTGCTCCGAGGACTTCTTCGACCCCTTCTGCGTTCCATCGGCGCCTTTCGCCCCGTCCTTTCCCTTCCCTTTGCGCCGACGCCCCAACGTGAAGGGTAGCATGACAAGAACCCCGAGGAAGAACGCCGCGAAGAGGCCCAGGAAGACCGGGACCGCTTCCAGTGTGTAGAAGCCGAAGGAGATCGTAGCGACGTTCTGAATATTGAATCCCGCGAAGGCAACGACGATCGCGAGTACGATCAGAAAGAGAACGAGTCGCCAGGGCATCGGTTACCGCCTCTTCCGCATCCCGCGAATGAAGCGAAAGAGATTGACGCCTCCAAGCCCCAGGAGACCGAGCCCGGCAACCCACATGAGCCCGCTTGCGAGCCCGCCGACAATCGGCAACGAGGCGAGGCCCGTGAGGACACCGGCCCCCGCGAGGACCATGCCTCCGGTCTTGTCCGTCTTCGTACCCGAAGCCAGCCCGGCGCCGGTGAGGGCGAGAACGCCGCCGACAATGATGCCCGGAAGGGAAAAGCCGGCACCGATGGTGGCAATACTGTGCAGTATGAGAAGACCCGCCCCTCCGACAACGCCGCCAACCCCGCGGCTGCCCTGACGAACGAGTTGATCACGCGGTACAAGGTCGTTCATGTCATCTCTCCTC
>CAZZIE010000205.1:0-6580 GCA_964654185.1 uncultured Spirochaetaceae bacterium
TCCGCCCTGGAGGCGGGAGTCGTGGATGAGCTCCTCTACGATGACCAGGTGGACAACGCCGTCGCCGAGCTCCTCGACGGGGCGCAGCCCGAAGAGGCCTCTTTCACCGAACGCATCGAGACGAGCTGGAGTGAGCCGCCGGTGCACCGCGTCGGCATTGTCTACGGAATCGGAAGCATTGCCCCCGGCGAGGGGCAACCCGGCGTCTCGATCGGCAGTGAGACCATGGCGCGGGCCATCCGCAAGGCGCGGGAGGACCGGAACGTCCAGGCGATCATCATCCGGATCGACTCCGGCGGCGGGTCGAGTCTCGCCTCCGACGTGATTGCCCGGGAGATAGCCCTTACCACCGAAGGGCCGGACGCCAAACCCGTGGTGGTATCCATGGGCGCAACCGCGGCGAGCGGCGGCTACTACATTGCCGCCCCGGCGGACCGCATTGTGGCGCAGCCCTCCACGGTTACCGGCTCGATCGGCGTGGTGGCGCTCCTCTTCAACGTTGCCGAGCTCTCCGAGAAGATCGGTGTGAACTGGGACACCTTCCTGCGGGGAGAGAACGCCGACTTCGGCGCCCTCTACCGTGACATCGAGCCGGATGAGCGGGAACGCCTGGAAGAGAGCATTCGCGCCACCTACGACACCTTCGTGCAGACCGTTGCCGACGGCCGGGACATGTCGACGGACGACGTCGATCAGATCGCCCGGGGACAGGTGTGGACGGGAATGCAGGCGCAGGACCACGGCCTGGTGGACACCCTCGGCGGCTGGGCGGAGACCATCGACACTGTCCGGGAGATCCTTCCGGGCGACCGGGAGCTCGTCTTCAAGGAGTTCACCGGCGTGGAAAACCCCTTCGAGTCCATGATCGGCCTCGGCTTCCTGCCCATGGCGCTGCAACCGCTTCGGGCGGAGCTCCTCGGCCAGTCCGCCGTCCCGGCCGAGTTGCAGCAGTTGGCCGAACTCCAAGAGGAGCTCGAGCGCTACGGCGCCGAGCGCACCCTCATGCTCGCACCGCGGGAGCTGGCGCCGCACAGCGAGTAGCGGCGTGGCGCCTCCGCCACGTGGGCGGCCGCCCCGCGCCGCCCCGTCGGAGGCCGCCCCGCGCCGCCCGTCGGAGGCCGCCCCGGCGGCGCCTAATTTCCCGGCCCGACGGTGTCCGCCGGGACGCCGAACTCCGCAAGCGCCGGGTGTCGGAGCATCTCCGCCAGGAGATGCCACCCCCGGCGTCCGCCTTCGTCCACTACGCACGGTTCAAAGCCGAAGTCCAGATAGACCTTCACCGCCACGTAGCTCGTCGTCTGCGTGGTGAGGTAGGCGCGGTCGTGGTGCCGCGCGAGAACCCGCATGGCCGCGGCGACCAGCGGCTTCGAGAGACCGCGGGCCTGCCACTCCGGGACAATACCGACCCAGTGAAGCCGGCCCCAGGCGTGCGGGTTCGACACCTTCGCGGCAGAGTCCTCGAAAACTGGCGCAGGCGCTTCGTCCCCACGGGACTGCGGCTGCTCCTCGGGCCCCTGACCGTACCACCCCATGGCGGTGCCGATCGCCCTGCCCTGGGGGTTGAGAAGAAACAGGCATCGCTCGGCAAGATCCGCCTCGTGGCCGCCGAACTCCTCGCGAAATCGCGCCTGGGCGCGGTCGATCGTGGAGAACTCTCCGGCGGCCGTCTCGATCCGGGCCCACGTGTCCTCATCGCCCTCAAGAAAGGTTCGAAGAGAGAAGCCGCCCGGAAACTGGTTGCCGGGAAGATCGCCAAGATGCTGCCGGCACATGACGACATTGATGTATTCCATTTCTATTCCTCCGCCGAACGCGCCGCCAGGCTTCAATCACCGCCGCCAGAAGCGCGGGGTGAAGAGAATGAGGACGGTGAAGACCTCCAGGCGGCCCATCATCATGACGAAGCTGAGGACCCACTTCACGTGGTCCGGAAAGAAGGCATAGTTCTGGGTCGGGCCGACCATGGCGAAGCCGGGGCCGATGTTGCCCAGGGTGACCAGGGCGGTCGAGATGGAGGTCAGGAGGTCGAAGCCGGAGAGGCCGACGACAACCGTGGTGAGCAGGATCAGGAACATATAGAGGATGACGAACCCCGAGATGGCGTAGACGACGTTCTTCTTCACCTGGGATCCGCTGAGCTTGATGGAGAAGATGCCCCGCGGATGGAGAAGGTAGTTCATCTCGTTCACCGCCTGCTTCAGCAGGGTGATGATCCGGACCACTTTGATGCCGCCGCCGGTAGACCCCGACGAGCCGCCGATGAACATGAGCAGGAACAGCAACACCTGCGCCGCCGCGGGCCACACGGCAAAGTCCGCCGTGGCGTAGCCGGTCGTCGTCAGGATGGACGCCGCCTGGAAGCTGCCGTACCGCAGGCTCTCGCCGAAGGTGTCGTAGACGCCGTTTGCCCGCAGAACCACCGCCAGCACCGCCGCGACGATCACGAAGATCCCCAGGTAGGCGCGCACCTCGGAGTCCCGGAAGACCGACTCCACCCGTCCGACGAAGAGCTTGTAGTAGAGGGCGAAGTTGATCCCCGCCAGGACCATGAAGATAGTTATGACGATGTCGATGAATACGGAGTCGTAGTGGCCAACGCTGGCCGCCTTGGGCGAGAATCCGCCGGTGGCAAGGGTTCCGAAGGTGTGGGTGAGTGCGTCGTAGAGATCCATGCCGCCCAGCATGAGGAGCAGCACCTCCAGGCCGGTGAGGATGAAATAAGTCATCCAGAGGATCTTCGCTGTCTCGGTGACCTTGGGCGTGATCTTGTCGACGGTCGGCCCCGGCGCCTCCGCCTTGATCAGCTGCAATCCGCCGATCCCCAGAATGGGGAAGATGGCAACGGTCAACACGATGATCCCCATACCGCCGAGCCAGTGCGTCAGGGAGCGCCAGAAGAGCATGCTCCGCGGGAGCGCCTCGATATCGGTGAGAATGGAGGCTCCCGTCGTGGTGAAGCCGGACATGGTCTCGAAGAAGGCGTCCACGAAGCGGGGAATGGCACCGGAGATGACGAAGGGCAGCGCCCCGAGGAGGCTCGCCACGAGCCACGCCATGCTCACCAGGAAGAACCCAGCCCGGGTGGGGAGGCTCGACGCCTCGGTCTTCACGAGGAGCAGATAGAGTCCCGCGACGATCGCCGCGGCGCCGAGGGGAATAAGGAAGGACGGCAGAAGGTGATACTCTCCGTACACCAGGGCAACGATGACCGGCGCCAGGAGCACACCGCAAAGCATGAGCACCAGGATGGATATGATGCGAAAGACGAGCTTGAAGTTCATCAGGCGGCGCTGAAGTAGTCCTGGACACGATCCACGAAGTCCTTCTTCACAATCACGACAACGTGGTCATCCGCCTCAATGCGATCGTCTCCTCGGGGAATAATGTTCTTGCCGTCCCGGGCCAGGGACACCACCAGAGAGTTGCCCGGGAGCTTGAGCTCACGAATGCTCTTCTCTGAAGCACGACTCCTGGCGTCCACCTCGAACTCCAGGACCTCGAGCTTGCCGTCGGAGATGGTGTGGAGACTCTTGATGCGCCCCCGTCGGATGAGCTTCAAGATGGAGCTGACCACCGCGGACTTCAGGCTGACGGCAACATCGATATCAAGATTGGATGCGATCTTCGTGTAGTTGGCCTTGTTCACCAGGACGACGCTCCGCTTGATGCCCAGGGTCTTCGCGTAGACCGCGGTCACAATGTTGAGCTCCTGGTTCTCCGTCGTGGCAATGACCAGGTCAGAGTTGGCAAAGTGCTCCTCTTCAAAGATGCCCTCGTCGGAGATGTCGGCGTTGATCACCAGCGCCTCCGGAAACTGGTCGGAGAGCTGCTTGGCCTTCTGGTAGTCCCGCTCGACAACCTTGATGCTCTGCCTGGTTCCTGCCGAGAGACGATGCAGCAGGCGCCGCACCCCGGCCTTGGGCGGATTCTTCTGGCTCTCCAGGATTCCCCGGACCACCAGGCCGCCGATGCGTCCGCCCCCAACCAGAACGATCTTTCGCAGGGCGCGCTTCTCCTTGCCCAGGCGCTCGAAGAGGCGCTCGAAGCTCGCCTCGTTCGCCACGATGTAGAGGACGTCCCCCTCGTGGATGACGGTGTCACCGGTCGGGATGATGTAGTCGTTTTCCCGAAGGACCGCAGCAACCAGGAAGTCAAAGTCCGCCTCCATGCTCGCCTGCTGCAGCGTCTTACCCAGAAAGTAGGAGCCGCGGTTCACCGTGATGTTCCGCATCTGCACGTTGCCCTGCTCGAAGAGCATGACGTCGCTCATGGCGCCGCGCTCAATGCTGCGCAGGATGGCGTTGGCCGCCTCGATCTCCGGGTTCACGATATAATCGATACCGAGGAAGCTCTTCTCGGAGATGCGCGTCCGGGTGTAGTCGATGTTGCGCACCCGGGCAATGCGGTAGGGCCGATCGAACTCGCTCGCGGCAAGACCACAGGCAATGAGGTTCACCTCGTCGGAGTCGGTGACGCTCAGAAAGAAGTCCGCAGTTTCCGTTCCGGCACGGCGCAGCACGTCCAGGTTGTTCCCGACGTCCTGAATGACCATGCAGTCCAGACGGTTTGCCGCGTACTCCGCCTTGCCGGAGTCCTTCTCAATGAGCACGACATCTCGATTCTCTGCAATGAGTTGTCGCGCAAGCTGAAACCCCACGGCGCCGGCACCGACAATGACAACCTTCATGACCTCCAATGTATAGCCCAAGCGCGAAAGAGCGTCAAACCGCGTTTTCGGACTGTGCAGCGCCGGGGGAATCCATTAGGCTTGCGCCATACAACTAACATCGGCCATTAATACCGAGGAGGAACCATGCGCGTGCGGAGTCTGTGGATTGCAGGTAGTGTCCTGGCGGCACTCTTCATTGTTGTGAGCTGCCAGGGACCCTTCGGCGGCGACGCTACCCTGACGATTACCGGAACCGTCTCTCTGAAGAACGTAGACGGCGACACTTCAGATGACGCGGTTACCATGGCGGGTATCCGCCTGCTCGAGCGCGGCGTTACCGAGCATCCCGCCGAGGACGGCAGCTTTTCCATTGCGGGGCTCGCTCCCGGCGACTACGTCCTGGAGATTTCCGCCCCGGGATACGTCCCGATCACCCAGGAGGTATCCGCCCCGGACGGCGGCGAGTATCCACTGGGCGAGCTCGCGCTCGACGTGTCGGATGCGATCCACGTCAGCACCGCTGGGAACAACAGCAGCAACGGGCTGACCGGCGACGCAGCGGTTTCGAGCCTCCACAAGGCGCTGCGCCTGGCTAAGCTCCACGGCCTCACGACCATCAAGGTTGCCAGGGGCACCTACGATCTCGGCGGCGAGACCCTTCGAATCGAGCGGCCCGTCGCGCTCCAGGGTGGCTACAACGCGTCCAACTGGGACGATCAGGACCCGGCGTCCTACGAGACGGTCATCACCGGGGCGACCGACGTCATCACCATAGGTGCCGTCTCCGGCGCGCTCGTGGCAGGCGTGACCCTACAGCCCGACACGGTCAGCGACGACTACAGCCGCGGCTTCTACATATACGGAAGCAACGCCTGGATCATCGACGTGTCCGTTGAGCCTGAGAATGTCGACTTCTTCCAGTTCGAGGCGCTCGGCATCTTCGACGGGAGCAGTGTACAGGTCATCGACTCCTTTCTGCAGGTGCCGGATACGCAGGATCATGCGAACGGCATTCACCCCATGCACGGCTCCTACGTGAAGCTTCTCAACACAGACCTGGTGGTCGGGTACACCGGTCATGACGCCGGCGCCTTCGGAATCCACGTGACCGAGAACTCCATGGCGGAAGTCTACAATTCGAGCATCACCATGGCGCGCTCGGCGGACTACAGTATCGCCATATTGGCGGAAGACAGCGGCCAGGTATTCCTGCAGGAGCAGAGCACCGTTGAATCAGGCGCGTCTGCGAATGACGCGTCTTACGGCATTGAGCTCTACCAGAACGCCTCGGCGACAATCGAGAATTCCTCCGTCTACGGCGGCGCAAGTGACATGGAGTCGGCGGGCATTCTGGTCGGCGGCGTGGCCACCGCCAGCATCCTTGAGAACGATGTCATTATGGGCGGACCCCTGGCCGGTGAGGACGTGACCGACTCGCAGTCCGCGGGCATCATTGTGCGGTCGATCTCGGGGGCAGTCCGCATCGTCAACAACAATGAGATCTCCGGACCGGCGGGCGACCCCGTCGACTCCGATCCCACCGCGCGGCCCGACCGGACCTTCGGAATCCTGATCGAGGAGCGCGCGAACGCCGTGATCGCCGACAACACCGTCATCAGCGGCGGCCTGGCCCGCCACGCGGCGACCGGGATCGGCGGCTGGGGCTTCTCCGGCGCCGTCGAGATCCAGCACAACGGAACCATCACTGCCGGAGAGGTGACCGATCCCGACACCGCTCGGGACACCGCCACGCGCGGCATTGACCTCGGCACCGACGACCCGACGGCGTACGTGCGGATCATCGGCAACTATGTTGACGGCGGCCAGGTCACGCGGCCCGCCGACGCCTACGGCGACTCGACCGGCGTCGCGCTCCACGGACCGTTCTCAGCCACAATTGTCGGAAACACA
>CAZZIE010000206.1:0-6386 GCA_964654185.1 uncultured Spirochaetaceae bacterium
CACCCGTGCGCTCCAGAGCGCGGTCATCGCCGCGAGTTGTACGCGCATCACGAAGAGGTTGGCCCATTCGTGAAGTGTGAAGAGAATCGACTGGAGTCCGAAGATTGCAAGTGAGAGCGAGAAGAAGATGTTGATCGCGCGCACCGCCCGCACGAGCTCGCCGGTATCGTCGACGATCGCCGTCCACCATCCGTAGGTGGCCGGCACCAAGAAGTGCCAGATGCCGAACCCGATCGAGACGGTGCCGCCGGCGATGACGAGCAATCGTAACAGCTTGTTTGTCTTCATGGGCGATCTGCCCGGAGTGTAGCACTGAGCGAACCGAGGGGAGCGAGGAGGATGGATTTGATAAGGCCGGAATCCTCTGAACACGGCCGCTCCTTCCTTGCCGTGTCACGCGGCGGACGCGCGAGTCCCCGAAGGACCGCTCGTGCAGAATCCAGTTGGTCTGCCCCATTGCGACGAGGAGCGCCACGAAAGGAGTACGCGAGCTGCCCCTCGCCCTGCAGGCAAGTGTTCGGCCACATTCATTTCCCGTCCTTACGGGTGCTCCCAGCGATCACACCGCGAACGAATAGCCCGAACGGGACGAAGCAGAAGAATCCCATGACCAGAACGGCGACGAAATCCTCGAGGGGGAAGGATACGGAGGCGACGAACGGTTGCACGATGAAGAAGACGAGCAGTCCCACGAACAGCATGCTGGCCTGGAACAGCAGCCCAGCGCCGGTAGCATAGCCGAACGGGCGCCGAAGCCACAGCCCGATTCCCGACACAACCCACAGCGGAGTCACCACAAGGTCGGCGACCAGAACGCCACGTTCTGACGGTGGGATCAGCAATCCATTGGCAAGAGCGCCGACAAAGGTGACTCCCGCCCGGACGAAGAACAGAGCACCGAGCACCACCAATACGCCGGCGCTAACCCGAATCGGGACCGCGTCTCCGATCTGCCGCTGCACCTCCGTCCCGTCTATGCGCGTGAGAAGACGGATTACCGCGAAGCCGCTCATCCCCGCCACCGCGAGGAATAGAACAAGCTGCCAGGTCATCGTCGTGGCGGCAGCGTAGGCGATGTAGTTGTAGGTTGCGTAGAGAAGCGCGCCCGGCCAGAGAAGCAACCCGACCAGGCGGTCATGGCGTGCGAACCGCAGCGTCACCAGCAGCAGTGGCACCCCAAGCACAAGGCTTACGACGTCGTTCGAGACGAAGGAGCGCCGCAGCTCCTCGGCTGGGTAGACAAGGGTCGACGCCAGTAACCCGGCGATCGACGCCGCGCTTACGACCAGAGCGATGAAACCCGACAGGGCATAGTCGCCTTTCGAGATCCGTCTTGGAAGATGCTCGGAGCTCACTTTTCACCTCCAACCAGAAAGCCGTTCCACGGTATCGAATCCCTCCACGATGCGTCCCGGGTCGTTCGTTTGGTCGCCGCGGCAGCGGGCCCCGCTGCGGTGGCTACGATGAAGGCTGTTCCAACGCCAGCGGCGTTTCCAGCGCACTGCTCGGGCGTCTTCCTCGATCGTATCCACTCTGTCTCTTCTTATCGTGCTGGCCGTGGCGACCCGAGCGAGTAAGGCCTACTCATCCAACACCGAAGGCGGGGCGCCCTCCCCGCTACTCCTCCGCGCCGAGGCGGTAGGCCACCAGCCGTTCACCGTCGTCCTCCAACCGGCTCTCCTTCGGCAGCTTCCCGAGCCATGCGACGCCCAGGAAGTCACCGCCGGCAGCAGCGGCGTTCACGACGGTGGGAATGAAGACCCAGGAGAGGTACGCCGTCGGGAGGAGAACGATGAGCACAGCCCCGACGAGAGAAATCACGGCAAATGGGGCGAGGACGTTCGCGATCATTGCGCCCCGTGGATTCAGGTAGCCGGGCGCCGCGGCGAAGATGAGCCACCCCTTCGCCCTGATTTGCGGCGGCGCTCCGCAGGAGGCGAAGAACACTGCCGCGTGAATGAGCTCGTGGAGGTACAGCACTCCCGCCACGGCAAGAATGACCAAGAGGATGCTTACCCACACCGCCGCCCCCTCGATCGCAATGCCGATGAAGGTGTCTATAGTCAGGGGCAGATCCGGGTGCGCAGCCCGGGCAATCGCGACGAAGAGCGCCGCAAAGACCACCACCCCCGCCGCACGGAGGGCGTAGCCCGCAAGGAGGTTGGACTTCCGCTGGAAATCCAGGGTGCCGATCTCGGTCAGGTTCTCTCGTGTGATGTCATCGATTTTCATGGTGGCTGCATGATACACCCAACCGGCAGCGCGTGGGTCAACGCTTCAGCAGAAGCAAAAAACTTGACGGTCATCCCGCGGTGAGATAAAGTAACAACTGTTACGTAACGATTGTTCTTTATTGGCGGGTACAATGGCACCGAAGGTGAAACACACCAGAGAGGCGATCATCCAGGCGGGACTGGAGGTGGTTCGTGACCGCGGACCCGCGGGTCTTACCGCGCGCAACATCGCGGAGCGGCTGGGGTCATCGATACAGCCCATCTACCGCAGCTTCGCGGCAATGGACGCGCTCTCGGCGGAGGTAGGCGCGGCGGCCTCGCGGATTGCGCTCTCCTACGCCCGGGAGGCGGAGGACGAGGAGAGCGCATTCCTCGCGATCGGCCTGGGCTACCTGGAGTTCTCCAGGGCCGAGCCGAATCTCTTTCACCTCCTCCTGGCGAGTGGATTCCGACTCTGGTCGCCGACAGGCACGGATTGGCCCCTCTTCCAGCTCCTGGACAAGATGCGCCGGGACGACTTCATCGCCGGGCTTTCGGAGGAGGCCTTGCAACGACTGCTGCGGGACATGTTCATCTACACCCACGGCCTTTCCGCGTTGTCGCCGGCAAACCCGACCCGGGATGACCGAAACCGGGAGCGAAATCTCCTCCGCTATGTGGGAGGTCGGCTCATGGCCCTTGCCGTCCTCGAGGAGCGGGGAGAGTTCAGCTTCGAGGCAATGACACGGAGGTTTCACACGTGAACATCGTTCTATTGAATGGAAGCCCGAAGGGTTCGGAGAGCGTCACCCTACAGTTTGCCATGTACCTTGCGGCTCAGGAGCGGGAGCACAGCTTCACCGTGGTGGAGGCGGCAAAGCGGTTCCGGGGCTTCGAGCGAGATCCGGCACGCTTCAATGAGCTAATGGATCAGGTTGCCCGCGCGGACGTCGTCCTCTGGGCATTTCCCCTCTACTACCTCCTGGTGAGCTCCGGATACAAGCGCTTCATTGAGCTCATCTTCGAGCGAAACCGGGGCGACGCCTTCGCCGGGCGTTACGCCCTGGCCCTGAGCACTTCCATCCACTTCTACGATCACACTGCGCACAACTACATCCGCGCCGTATCTGAGGACCTGGGGATGCACTACCTCGACGGCTACCCCGCAGGGATGCACGACCTCTTCGAGCCCGGGGAGCGCGAGCATCTCCTCACCTGGTTCAGGACGATGATGAAGCGCGCCTCCCTGGGTGAGTCGCAACCGCGCGCCTTCGCACCGGTAGTCTCTCAGAGTTGGGAGTACGCGCCGGAGGCGTCTTCAGATGCAGCGGGGCACCCCGCAGACCGTAAGAACCCCACGCCGGACCTGGTGGTCGTCACCGACACCATGGAGGCGAACACCGGCGCAATGGTCCGGCGCTTCGTACGGGACTTTGCGGCGCCCGCTATCATCGATCTTTCGCGGATCAGGATGGGGCCCTGCCTCGGGTGCCTGAAGTGCGGCTTCAATAACGTGTGCGCCTACGAGGGGACCAAGGACGAGTTCGTCCCCCTGTTTCGAGACGTGGTCCTTCCGGCAGAAAAGATTGCTTTTGCCGGCACCGTCCATGACCGCTACCTGTCCGCTCTGTGGCAGCGATATCTCGAGCGTACCTTCGTGGTCACCCACCAGCCGAGACTGACCGGTACGCATATCGCCTTTCTGATCAGCGGCTCCCTCTCCCAGAACGCAAATACCCGGGAGATCCTGCTCTCCTGGGCGGAGACCAACGGCGCCACCGTGCACAGCGTCGTCACGGACGAGTCCGGGAGTAATGAAGTCCTGGACAGAGAGATCGATGCGGCGGCGCGGCAACTCCGCGATGCCGCCGAGGCGGAGCTCCACAAACCGAGAAGTTTCCGCGGCGTCGCAGGTCTCATGATCTTCCGGGAAGAAATCCAGGGCGGCTTGCGCGCGATCTTCCAGGGCGATCACGCCTACTACCGCCGGCACGGACTCTACCGCGGGCGTCGGCGCGGTCACGCCTCCGGCCTGCGCGTGCTTGCCATGACCGCCATGACGCGCATCCCCTTCATGCGCCGGCAGGTGCAGAAGCGCCTCAAGCCGGGGATGGTGGCACCCTACAGGCGGGTGGTCAGAGATACGGTCCCGAACCGGTAGAGGAGGGCGAGATGCACATGCCGATGAAGGGTCCCCCGGCGCTACTGGTGCTGCTGGCGCTGGCCCTGGCAGTCACCGCCGGGGCGGTGGCACCCAGCCTACGCGGCCGAAGTCGGTTACCTGGTGCAGAGCCAGGACTGGCTGGTGACCGCCCCCGGGCCGGGTGTCGTTCACGGGGCGAGCATTGGCGGAACGTGGCGCTTCCCGCTGGACGTTCTGCGCTCCGGCTACGTCCTGGCCAAGTGGGCGTACGTCATGCGGGCGGACGCGCCGAACATGACCATCTTCAACTGCTCCGTCGCCTGGAACCTCTCACGGAGCGTTGGTCTGCGGGTCGGCGGCGACATCCACCGCGGACTCCAGCGGCTGAAGTACAGTGGGTTCATTGTGGGCATGAGCTCCACTTGTAGTTGACGTGAGCCCCCGGACGTGTTTTGCGTTGCCGCGACGCTTACCATCGCACCCTTCCAGAGCTTGAGGACATCGCCGAACTGGTCTGCCTGCGCCGTTCGCGACGAGACGACCGTAGCTCCGTCGAGGACCCGATACTCGGTCGGGGTGGCGCTACTTCCGAGGTCCGGGTACTGGTTCGCAGCATGGAACTCCACGTGCTCGTTCTTCGTCTTGTACGTCGGATTCGTGTAGAACGTGACCAGGCCGGCATTGTTTCCGAACGGCCTGCCGAGTGTTCCGCACGAGATCAGCGTGAGCGGTGCAGCAAACCTAAGCCGATGATTCGCGCGAACCACCTAGCCAACCCCCAAGCAACATGTGATGGCGAACTCGACAGGAGG
This sequence comes from uncultured Spirochaetaceae bacterium, assembly GCA_964654185.1. Taxonomy (GTDB): domain Bacteria; phylum Spirochaetota; class Spirochaetia; order DSM-27196; family PWMO01; genus CAYFQV01. The sequence goes on from CAZZIE010000206.1 coordinate 5,169, forward strand.
GTGTAGTCCGTTCGTTAGGAACGTGTGAGGGAGTGGGCGAGATTTGCCAGGTATCACCGGAACCGCAGTAGTGCATGTCTCGTCATTGGTACTGATCTACGGGTGGGACGCGAGGCACGACGCATCACCCTACTTCTCCGCGGTCAACGCAAACCCGCGCATGAACTGTTCCTGCAGCGCGATGAAGACGATGAGCGGAGGCAGGATCGACACGAGGGCGCCGGCCATGACCTGTCCCCAGTAGACCCCCTCGCCTACTCCGATGATCAGGTTGAGGCCTACCTGGACGACCTGCCGCGAGTCATCGCGGATGATGACGCGTGGCCAGAGATACTGATCCCACACGTAGACGAACTGGATGACGGCAAGAGCGCCGATCGTGTTCGCGCTCATCGGCACGAGCACCCGAAAGAGAAACCCCCACGGCCCCGCGCCGTCTATGCGTGCGGCATCACCGAGATCGCGCGGGATCGACATGAAGTGCTGTCGAAACAGGAAGATCCCGGTCGCGCTCGCCATGAAGGGAACGATGATCGAGCTGTAGCGGTTCGTCCATCCGAGACCGAACGGTGCTGGCTCGAGAAGCACCCGACGCGGGTTGGCGATCCAACGCACGAACTCACCCAGCGACTCGGGCGGCTGCAGCGACACCATGTCGAAGAGCCCGACGATGAGAACCTCGGTAGGCATGAGCAGCGTAAAGAGGATGAATCCGAAAATGATTGCCTTGAAGCGTACGTGGAAGTACACGAGGACCATCGCTGCCAGGAGCGAGAGCACGGTCTTTCCTGTGGTAACCGCGAACGCGATCCACAGCGAGTTCGCCATGTACCGACCCAGATTCTGGTCCGTCCACACGATCCTAAGATTGGCGAAGAACTCCGTCCCCGGAAGCAAACTCGGCGACAGAACGTCTCCCCGCGACTGCGTCGCTTTGATCAGCGCGAACAGAATTGGAGCGGCGACCACGAGGACCGCGATCGAGAGGACCACGTGCACCCAGACGGGGTCCTTCTTGTGCATCGTGTGCATGCTACGCCCCCTCGTAATGAACGCCGCGACGTCCAAGCCGGAACTGCGTCACCGTCATCGAGACCGCGATGATCATGAGGATCACTCCCTGCGCGGCAGCAAGCCCGAGGTTGCTGCTCCCGCCGAACCCGTCGCGGAATATCTTCACGATCAGCGTCGTCGTCACGCCCGTGTTGTCGGCGATGC
>CAZZIE010000207.1:0-6202 GCA_964654185.1 uncultured Spirochaetaceae bacterium
CCGCCCCCCGGAAGGGGGTACTCGGCTCACTCGCCCGCCTTGAAGCAACAGCTTTGCACGCGCCGTAGTACAGGGTATCTTGAGCAAGGAGTCTCTCATGTCCCTGAGTCCGGAAGACCTCGAGCAGGTCGGCACGTACGTCAAATCCCATCTTCCCGAATGGCTTCCCCAGAACGTCCTGGACCTCTCGGAGCGCATTACCCGCGTGGAAGATGAGCTTCACAGTCAGCGCGAGCTCATGCAGCAAGGTTTCGAGCAGATGGACAAGCGTCTCGAGTCCATGCAGCACAACATGGACAAGCGCTTTGAACAGGTCGACAGGCGTTTCGAGCAGATCGACAAGCGCTTTGAACAGTTCGACAAGCGTTTCGAACAGGTAGATAAGCGCTTTGAGTCAATGCAGGCGAACATGGATCGGCGCTTCGAACAGGTCGACAAGCGCTTCGAGTTAATGCAGGCGAACATCGACAAGCGCTTCGACCAAATGGATCGCCGCTTCAACAGCCTGCAGTGGCTTATCGGCTTTGGCCTTGCCCTTGTGACGGTCGTTGTGACCGTGGTGGGGATCCTCGCGTGACGTTGCGAACCTGACACTGCAATCGCATACAGAACGGCCGGACCCGGCCGCCCCGCCCCGCGACCGTCCGGCGCCCTCCGCGGCCCTACGTCACGACCCCGCGCCGACCAGCGCGTAGATCTTCACCGGCTCCTTCCGGACGTGGGTCTCGATCTCGCCGAGCTCCTTCGTCTCGAAGCCGTTTCCCAGCTGGTCCCGGGTGAACTCGCTGATGATGATGGGGGCCCCCTTCCGGCGCGATTCCATCTCCAGCCGGGCGGCCAGGTTCACGGCCGATCCCATGGGGGTGTACGAGGGGTGGTCCTTCGGGCCGAAGCTGCCGATGATGGCCTCCCCGGTGTTGATGCCGATGCCCGCCTCGACCGTCGGCTTCCCCTTCTCGCTGAACTCCCGGCTCAACTCGACGAGCTTGTCCTGGATTGCCAGGGCCGCGCGGCACGCCGCCTCGGCGTGGTTGCCGCCCGGGAGCGGGGCGCCCCAGAACGCCATGATTTCGTCGCCGATCACCTTGTCCATGAAGCCCTCGTGGGCCAGGACGACCTGGTAGACCGCCTCGAGATAGGCGTTGAGATAGCTCACCGCATCCTCCGCCGACTGTGGCTCGAGGATCTTGTCCATGCCGCGAGCATCGACAAAGAGAGTAGTCAGGGGACGTCGCTCGCCCTTGAGCTTGACGACCGAAGGCTCTTCCAGGACCCGCCGCACCATTCTCGGTGAGAGGTGGGTCTCCAACAGTTTTGCCATGTCCTTCTCAACAGTCATGATGTCCTCCGCGTGATAGCGTCTCGCGATTGCTTTGCGCGCGTCATACAGACGCTTGCGGATGGTGCCCTCGCTCACTTCCAGGAAGTCGGCGATCTCCGGGATCCTGCAGCCGTCCACGTAGCACAGCGTCGCCGCGGTGCGTTGCGCTTCCGGCAGGGAGCTGATCATGCGGTGCATCTGCTCCAGCGCCTCCGCTTCCTCCAGCAGCGCTTCCGGTCGTCCGTAACCGTGGGACGCTTCTTCATCGTCCAGTGTCGCCACCGGCACGTCCCGGCGCCTCCGCCGCGCCCGGTCGGCGTGCTTGCGCACCACCGTCCGGAGCCATCCGGCGAAGGCCTCCGGCCGTCGCAGGTCGCCCAACTTCAGGTACGCGTCGACAAAAGCCTCCTGGCAGACATCTTCGGCAAGGTGGAAATCACCGACTCTGGCGTAGGCGTAGCCCCAGGCCATGCGCTGGTAGCTGCGCACCAGGTCGGCGAAAGCACCCATGTCGCCGATGCGCGCGCGAACCACAAGGCTCCTGATGTGCCGATGCTTACGGTCACCGTCCCCCAACGGGGTGTCGTTTCCGCCGTCACCGGCCGTCGCACCTGTCATTGTCCCTTCCACGGCTTCCTCCCGCACATCTCGTGCGTGGGCTCCATCGCCATGATAGACCCGATTCGCCGCCGTGGCGTTACCTGTCGGTGCGGATTTCTTCAGGTTTCTCAGGATGCGTCGAAGCGGCCGTGGCGCGCGCCCGCAGCGTCGCGGATCCCCGCACGGCCGCGCTGCGCCGGCGCATCTCCGCCGAGGTCGTCGCATCCCCGACGCGCTCGAAGAGCGCCGTTGCCGCCGCGAAGTGGCGGAGGGCCTCCTCGCGCGCCTGCGCCGCTGCATCTCTGCGTTGGGCGTCCGCGGCCTGACCCGCCCCGGCAAGCTCAGCCTCCGCGGCGGCGGTGTCGCCGAGACCCTGGTGGTTCCACGCCGCCATCCAGTCGTCGCTGATCGCCTGGAAGGTGGAAAGCGACTCCTCATACTCCCGGCGCGCTTCGGTGAGCCGGCCCATGACGCGGTAGACGTCGCCGAGGCCGTTGTGGATGTGGGCAATGAGCCAGGTGTCTCCGGTGGACTCCGCGAGCTCCGCCGCCTCCTGAAGTTCACGGAGAGGCGGCTCCCCGTCGTAGCGGCCTCCGGTGGTGGAGTAGGTGAGGTTCAGGACCGTCCCGCGCAGCCAGGGGTCGGGCGTCTCCGCCGTGAGGTCGTGCCCGCCGCCGGTCCGTACGGAGAGACGCAGAGCCGCGTCGCGATGCTCCTTGCCCCGCGCTGCATTTCCGAGCCAGCGCTCCGCAATGCCCAGAAGCGCCGAGGCAAGGGTTTCGGTGAAGGTCTCACCGGACGCCCGGGCCGCCTCGACGGCGTCCTGGAAGAGGTCGCGAGCCGCGGTCCACTCACCCTGGACAAGGGCCAGCCAGCCCGCCGCGTGGAGGCCCCGCGCCCGGGCCGGTGTGGTCTCATCCGGCGCGACTGCCAGGGCGCGATCGGTGAGCCCGCGGCCGAGGGCGATGTGTCCCCGGCGATACCAGAACCAGTTGAGGGCGGCACACATGTCCAGGGCGTATCGGGCGGGGTCTCCGGGTTCGTCGCTCCAGCTCTCTCGATTCCCGCCCGCGACGGCCCCCGCCGCGTCAACGCCCGACGCTGTCTGCAGGAACCACTCTATGGCGCGTTGAAGGTTGCCGTGATCATCCTCCAGTTCATCGAGGCATTCGGTCTGGCTCGGGCCGCGGAGCTCTCCCACGGCCTCCAGGGCCACCTTGTGGTAGTAGGCCGCGTGGGCGCGGCGCACCTCGTGTGCCCGGACGCTGTCGGCAAGCAGTTCCCCGGCGTACTCGGCCACCGTCGCGAGGAATCGGTAGCGTGAGCGGTGCCGCCGGGCTTCGCGTCGCACCAGATGCTTCTCCACCAGCGCCTGCAGGTCCGCGATGATCGTGGCGTCGTCGTCACCTTGACCGCATATTCGACGAACGGCGGCGAGGCCGGCGCCGCCGCTGAAGACCCCCATCCCGATAAAGAGGGAGGTCTCACCCTCGGTGAGCATGTCGACGCTCCAGGCAATGGCGTCGCGAAGGGATTGGTGTCGCTGCGGCAGCTCCCAAGACGCGCGGATCAGGAGGCGCAGGCGGCTGTCCAGGTTGGCGGCGAGTTCCTGAACCGTGAAGGTGCGCAGGAGTGCCGCCGCCAGCTCAAGTGCCAGGGGTAGCCCGTCCAGTCGAGTGCACACCGCCGCAATGGCCGGAGCCGTGTCGGCGTTCACGGTGAAGTCCGGTTCGACCTGTCGCGCCCGTCGCAGGAGGAGCTGCGCCGCCGGGCTCTCTTCCACCACCTGCACGTCGTCGCCGTCGGCCCGGGGAACCGGAAGGGGCCCAACGGGGTAACAGGTCTCCCCGGCAAGTCCCAGGCGTTCACGACTGGTGGTCAGCACGGTGGTCCCGGGCGCCTTCTCCAGGAGTTGTCCGACGAAGCGGGATGCCGGTAGCACGTGCTCGAAGCTGTCCAACACCAGCAGCATGCGCCGGTGCTTCAGAAAGGCCGCGACCATCCGTTCGGCCCGGGCTCCCTCCACGCCGGTGTCCCGCAAACCCAGCGCGGTGGCAACGGCATCCGGAACGGACCGGCAGTCATGCACCTCTGTGAGGTCGATGAATACGGCGCCCTCACTGAAGGGCCCGCCTCCGCCGGCGGCTGAGAGGACGCGAGCCATGACGGCCCGGGCCAGGCGCGTCTTGCCGGCCCCGGGCGGACCTTCCAGGGTGACCAGGCGGTGGGTCGGATCCATGAGGAGGCGCAGGAGCTCCCCGAGGTCGGCGTCCCGGCCCACCAGGATGTCCGCCGTGGCGACGGGAGTCGTTGCCACCATACGGTTGCCCGGCTGTGTCACCTCGCCGGGAGAAGGCCTGCCCCGGCGCGCAGCTTCATGCAATGCCCTTGTGAGCTCGCTCGGCTCCACATTGAGCTCCTCGGCGAGGATCCGACGGCACTCTTCGAACTGGCGCCGTGCCGCCTGCCATTGGCCCCGCTTCAGGAGGAGGCGCATGAGGAGCTGATGAGCGTTCTCTTCCAGGGGGTCTGCGGCCACGAGTCGGCGCGCCGCCGATAGGGCCCCGTGCATATTGCCGCGCTCTTCCTCAATCCGGATGAGCGCACGCAACATCCGGATCAGCTCGCCGTGAAGGGCTTCGGCGTGGTGGAGCATCCAGGTGTCAAAGTCGGGGGAGCCCCGCACGGTGAAGCCCTGCAGGAAGTCACCCCGGTAGAGGCGTGCAGCTTCCCAGAGCGCCTCCAGCGTGGTTTGCCGCGCCCCGGCGCGGAAGCGGTGGACATCCGTCAGTTCCTCTGCTTGCGGGAAAGCAATGAGCTCCTGTGTCGCATCCAGAAGGTCGGGACCGAGTACGCGGCGCAGCTCCGCCAGGGAGGTGCGGAGGTTTCCCCGGGCGCGGTGCTGGCTGCTCTCGGGCCACAGAAGCGCCGCCAGGGTGTCCCGGCGCACCGGCTGCGCCTCCGTCGCCAGGTAGGCGAGGACTGCGAGGGACTTCTCCCGTAGTCTTGGCAGGGTCTGTTGCGAGTCCGCCGGCGTGACAAGGGGCGGCCCGAAAAGCTGAATCAGCTTCGCCATACGCAGCGCTCCGGTTTCACCGGCTCGGCCACTGCGTCGCCAGGCCCGCAGCGATGCTTTCTCCACGATCTGCAACGCTCTGCCACGGATCTGCAACGCCCGGTCCCTACAATTCTGACTGTGATGGTTGGAAAAACACAAGGGGTACCCGAGAAACCGTACGTCCAGCTCACTGAGAGCTTGCACACGCCCTTTGGCATCGTCCTGGTGCTGCTTTCTCTTCTTCTTCTCGCGGCCTGCGCCAACGATGTGGAGGTTGTTTCGGTGGCGGAGCGAGGTGGCGTGCAGTTCGTCGAGCTACGGTCGCCGGCAATTACCGACAACATGATCGACGACTCCTCGGTGCAACTGGTGACGGTCTATCTGCCGCCGGGCTACGAGGAGGGCACTCGCTCCTATCCGGTGGTCTACTTCCTCCACGGCTACAGCTTCTCCGCCGCGGTCGTGCAGCGCTACGCGCCGCACCTGGACGCCTACTTCGAAGAGCATCCGGACCACGCCTTTCTCATGGTCGGGATAGATGGGAACAGCAAGGTCGGCGGCAGCCACTGGCGGGACTCGCCGGTCACCGGCGGCTGGGAAACCTTCGCTGCCGAGGAGGTGCCACGGTACATTCGTGACACCTACCGTGTCTCCGCCGAGCCTGCACACACAGGCATTGCCGGCTTCTCCATGGGCGGCGCCGCGGCTCTCCGCATTGCTCTTGCGCACCCGGACCGCTTCGGCGCCGTCTTCGCCAACAGCGCGGCCTTCGCCCTCCAGGACGACCCCGGCCCCTACCTCCAGGAGGATGTCTCCCCCAAACGCCGCTCCGCCATTGCCGCCTTCGCCCACGAGACCGTCATCTCCGACGGCACCCTGGACGAGGCGGCCCTCCAGGAAACCCCGGTAACCCCGGAGGTAGAGGAACTCGTCGTGCGGCACAACAGCGCCACCGCCGTGGCTGAAGCTGTTGGCGCCCTCTCACCGGAAGAGCGCCGATCTCTCACGGTTCACCTGGAGTACGGCGCCTGGGAGAACCCGGCAATCGTTGAAGCCTTGCAGGAGGTCTCCGCGGCCCTGGGCGCTACCGGCCTCGACCACGACCTCGTTGAGTATCAGGGCGGCCACGCCCTTCCGGGCCCCCGCGTCCGGGACACCCTGGCGCCGTTCTTCGCGGAGGCGTTCGGGTTGTGAGGATAGATCCCGGGTCGGTGGCCGGCGCA
>CAZZIE010000208.1:0-6114 GCA_964654185.1 uncultured Spirochaetaceae bacterium
CCGTCTCGGAGCGTTCTCTCGCAACCTCCGGAAGGAGATCAGCAAGAAGGACAAGTTGTACTTCTACGATAACGGTATACGCAACATCCTGATAGAAGACACGAAGGAGTGGCCCCTTCGTGGTGATCAAGGGGCGCTGTGGGAGAACTTCCTTGTGGCGGAGCGCGTGAAGGCGAACGCGTACGCAAGGCGGCACTGCAATAGCTACTTCTGGCGCGTATACACCGGCGGGGAGATCGACTACATCGAGGAGCGCGAGGGGGCGCTTTTCGCCTACGAGTTCAAGCTTCAGAAAAGGCGCTCCTCACCATCGAAAAACGGGAGCGGATCGGTCACGAGTTTCCTTACGACGAGGCTCGGATATGGCCGAATATCTGCAGGGTTCCGAGATGCTACTTTCCTATAGCAGTATTGCTCAGGCTGTCGCAGAAGCGGGCGCGTCTGCTATCAGCGATCGTTGCGCTTGCGGACTCGTCGATCTGGTCGTCTGCACCCACGTCAACGGGGACCATGTGAGTTCAGAGGGGACTGACGGCCGACGCCGTTTCCTACAGTCGTCCGCTCTCTCTTAGAAATGCCACGTACTCCTCCTCGGTCATTCTGCAGTCGACAAAGGAGCTCAGTTGGTCGTTGGTGTCAAACCTCATCTGTCGCTTGATGGTGCTGACAAGACCATGCGAGAGCGTTTTCGATGAGCCGAGAGAGACCTTCGTTTGGATCCGAGTCGCTTTACCCGCAACGTAGAGCCGGTAATACCGGTGGTCTCCCGACATCAGAGCGAAGCCTTTCTTCTTGAGTGCGCTTTCTAGCTTGGCACGATCGAGAGTCACTGGTCGGGCGAAGAATCCAGGATCTGGAGGTAACGCCGTTTCTGCTCTCGGGCGTCCGGGGCGAGCTCCTCCTCAGGTGTATTTAGGAGGAACGTGGAGTCCGAAACCATGTAGCTGATCAAGTTCTCCAGCGCCTGGGCAGGACCCTCCCCAAACTCCGATATCTCGAGAAAGGGTTGGTAGATCGAGTACCCATCGACGTCTTGGACTCGTACGGCTTGAATGGGGTTAGATAGTACGAGGTTCTTGTCGAGACGTCCTTGAAGTCTCAGGACCTCAGCAGAAACCGTATCGCCGGTGCTACTCCAGGTGGATTCGACCGTATGTGCGGCTGGAGAGTCTACCCCGTAGCAGGCTGTATCGTTCCCGGTACTCAGTCCTTCAAACGTCGGGTCTAGGAGAAGCGCCTCAGAATTGCTGCTATTCCTTGTGGTTTCAACAGAATCAGGCTTCATTCGACTCCTCCCGTACTCTGAACTTGGATCACATTGAGTGTCCTGGCTCCAAAATGCCGGCCGTCCAGAGACAATGATACCTCGTACTTTCCGGGCTTAGGAAAAGACGCATTGACCACCGGAACCGATAGTTCTATCTGCGCCGTGGTCTCTTGCGAGTTGAGTGTGGCGTTCGCCGAATAGACGTTGTAATCGTTTGACCGGTCCACGATATTCAGCGTCAAGTCGTGGTCACCAGAGACGTTTGTAAATGCAACGTAGACAAACCAAGGTGGAAAGACAATCGGGAACTTTTGGGAATGGAAGTTGTTGAAGGTGCCGATCACTGATCGCTTGTGGGTTCCTTCCTCCGTGATGACCTTATCTGCACAGAGAAGGGCCAGCAGTACAGGCTCCATTACCATGAATATCGACCGCAAATACGGCCTTGTCAACTGAGCGCCGGCTGGGACCCCGGAACGGAACAAATAGGCAAGACGTATGACGGCGGGGTCGAAGCACTCAGGGAGCTCTCGATCTCCGTGGAACCGGGAGAGATCTTTGGGTTGCTTGGCCCGTACGGAGCGGGCAAATCGACGACGGTCTGTCTGCTCCACGGCACGCTCACCACCAGCTCCGGGCGTGCACGGGTCCCACTGCGTCACCGGAAGGTCAAGAAGGTTTGCACCGTATCTCACGGCGGGAATCATCTCCATCGGCTTGACCGGGGACGCCTATGAGCTTGAGATCACGCACTATCATTAGAGGATGCAAAAAGTGAGTATATCGAATACAAGAGAACGACAGGTTCGTCCCATTCATCCCGGGGACATGCTGAGAGAGGATTTCAGGCCCGATTTCGGGCTGAGCGTTTCCCGGCTCGCCACGGCTCTGTGCGTCTCGCGCCAGTCGGTGAATGAACTGACTCGTGAACCGCGGGCAGTGAGCCCGGAGATGGCACTGCGGCTCTCAACGGTCTTCGGAAACTCTGCTAAGTTCTGGCTGAACGCGCAGTGCGCGGCCGTCGACGTGTGAAAGCGGTTGTCCGCACTTTATCGGGGGAATACAATGATTCCATGACAACCTTGGAGAAGCTTCGGCAGAACGGAATCGCGGTGGATCTGGAGCGTCTCCACTCCGTCGCCCATAAGTACGGGATCACCGAATTGTCGGTATTTGGCTCCTCAATCCGTCGTGATGTGTCCGGCGATAGTGACGTGGATCTGCTTGTTTCGTTTGCCGATGACGCCAAGGTCTCGCTGTTTGACCTGATGGATCTCGAAGATGAGCTGGCGGAGGTCTTTGGACGGCCCGTCGACGTAGTGGAGCCGGCGTCGCTCACCAATCCGATTCGGCGTCGTAGCATTCTCTCGACGAAAGAACAACTATATGCCGCTTAGCGACCGAGATGTTGCAAATCTGATGGATATGCTGAATTGCTCGCAGGATATCATCGCGTTCACCTCCGAAGTGACTTTCGAGGAATTTCAATCGGACAGGATGCGGCGTCTCGCGACCGAACGCCAGCTGGAGGTGCTCGGCGAGGCGGCGAACCACGTCTCTGAGCAAGCAAGAAGTCAGATTTCTTCAATACCCTGGTCCCGCGTTGTGGGGTTGCGAAACAAGCTCGCGCACGATTACGGAGAGGTTCTCGCCGAACGTGTTTGGCAGATCGCGAAGGAGCACGTGCAGAATCTCCGCGACGCGCTTGCTGCTCTCGATGAGGTATCAAATGCCACGAGGCCAGGTGACGAGTCCACCAACGACAGTTGAGCGGTTACAGCACGGTGACGACTTCGTCTTCCTGTACACGTCACGACGGCCGCGGCGGGCCGGGCCGCCACTTCGACCCCGCCTGCGTCCGCGCCTGGCGCAGCATTGAATCCGGCGAGATCGAGGCGATCACCCGGATCCAGGGGTTTTCGTGAGGGTGTGGGGAAATGAACGGGTCGAAGCTCCGACCGTGTTGACCTTTCGAATGGCTCACATTAACATCAAAATATCTAATACAAAGTGATTGCGCGTGGGAGGCGGCGAATGCTGCTCTCCGACGCTCCGAGCAGACATGGAACGGCACCAAAGTCGAAACATCCTATTAGTCGAAGACGAACCCCTCATTGCGCTCAAGGAGCAGCGCCTGCTCGAAAGGGCCGGCTACTCCGTCAAGACCGCTCATTCCGGGGAGCAGGCGGTCGAGAAGTGTAGCCAGGCGTCGGGCTGGGGTGAGCCGGACCTGGTGCTCATGGACATCGATCTTGGTGAAGGGATTGACGGCGTCGAGGCTGCCGGGCGCATCCTGGAGCGCCGCGACCTGCCAGTCGTATTCCTGACCAGTCACACCGAGCGGGAGTACGTCGATCGAGTGAAGCAGGTGAGTCGCTACGGCTACGTCCTCAAGAGTAGCGGCGAGCTCATGCTGCTGGAGTCCATTGCAATGGCCTTCGAGCTTTTTGAGGCACATCAGGCTACCAAGCGGCAGAAGGCGCAGTATGAGCGTCTCTTTTCCAGCAGCGAAGAAGCCATTGCGGTGTACGACCTCCAAGGTCGGGTTCAGGTCATGAACCCGACCGCCGCAGCCAACTTGGGCGGTGTGCCGGAGGACTACATTGGCCGCTCGATCTTCGACTTCCTCCCTGAAGAGAATGCCCGGCGCGGCCTGGACACCATTCTCGCGGTAGCAGAGACGGGCCGCACCGTGCGCCGCGAGTCGCCGGTACGAATAAAAGGCGAAACCCGCTGGTTCGACACTCGCTACTACCCGGTGTGGGATGACGCGGGCACTGTTTCCTCAGCCTTCCAGATTAGCGGCGAGATCACGCAGCGCAAACACGCGGAAGAGGCGCTTCGTCGCAGCGAGGCGCAGTACCGCCTCATGGCGGAGAACACCGTGGACGTGATCTACGCCCTCGACGCTCAGCTCGCGCCGACCTACATCAGCCCCTCGGCATCTACGCTCTTTGGCTACTCTGCGGAGGATTTCCGGGAGCGCAGCATCTTCGAGATCGTAGTACAAGAAGATGCGGCGCGGGTCCGGGATAACGTAGGTAGGACCATTCAAGCTCGGGGCGCTTTCGGCGTGAACGAGTTCCGAATCCTGACTGCCGCCGGGAAGCTCAAGTGGGTGGAGAATCGGGCGCGCTACCTCTACGAGGAGTCCGGCGCCCTCTCGGCGATCGTCGGAACCATCCGGGATATTACGGACCGGAAGCGGGCGGAAGAAGAGCTTCAGAAGCTGTCACAGCGGCACGCTGAAGCGGAACGCACCGCCGGCCTCGGCCACTGGGAAATGGAGATCGCCACCGGTGCGAGCATCTGGTCCGACGAGTTCTTCCGTATCTGCGGCTACGAGCCGCAAAGCTTCGAACCCACCGCGGATATCGGCTTCCGACTCATCCATCCGGATGATCAGGAGCGCGCCGGCCGCGCAATTAACAAGGCAATTGAAACCGGCACCCCCTACGATTTCGAGAAGCGGATCGTCCGCCCGGACGGCGAGGTCCGCTGGGTACACTCCCGCGGCGAAGTCGTGCACAACGAGCAGGGCGAGCCGGTGAAGCTGGTGGGCTCCTTCCTGGACATTACCGAGCGCAAGCAGGCGCAACGCGATCTCCAGCACGCTCTCGACCAGAAGAACCAGCTCATGCGGGAACTGAACCACCGGGTCAAGAACAATCTCCACATGGTCTCGTCCCTGATTTCCCTCAAGGATGCCGCCCTGGGCGACGCCGTTGATCTCTCCGACATCATGAGCCAAGTCGACACCATTGCCTTCATTTACGAGAAGCTCCAGCGGTCCGATCACGCAGGTCTGGTCGATTTCGCGACCTACGCGCGTGACCTGGTCACGAGCATCTTCAATCAGCGCTTCGTCGGCGGCATTCAGATCGATATCCGAATCGGCGACCTACAACTTCCCGCAAAGACGGCGACCACTCTGGGCCTCATCATCAACGAGCTCGCCACGAATGCGGCGAAGTACGGTTTTGCGGCTGAGGGTGCCCAACGCTTCACCGTGAGCATGGAGACAGAGCATCATGACGATGCCTACACGCTCACCGTCTCAAACACGGGTCACCGCTTCCCCGACCACGTCGAACCGGAACGCGCCGAGAGCCTCGGCCTGCAACTGGTATACGGCCTGACCGCCGAGCTCGACGGCGCTATCGAGCTCCACCGGGACCCGGAGACGACCTTCACCATCCGGTTTCCGGCCCCGGGACGCGGCGCCGCCGACGCGTTCTCCACGGATGCCGGGCGCGAGGGCGTTATCGGCGCGTAATTCTGGAGATCTCGTCGTGAGTACCGACGTCAACCGGCACTATCGTGTCTTCTTGAATCATGAACTCTAGAGTGATCCTAGAGCTCCTATTAATCGATACGCTGTAGAGCCCTTCCAATTTGCCGGAGAGTTTGTGCAAACCGAGCGAGGGGTGTGAAGGGTTTGTTTCGAGCAACCGCAGTGTCTTCTCATACTGGGAGAGGAGATCCGGGTGTCTCTTGGCGAACTTGCGTGCACGCCGGATATAGCTGTGAGTGTAGAGGATCCTAGCCACTGGTGATTCGGTCCAAGTGCTCTTCAATCGACTCCTCTACGACGTTTCCGGCCTTGAGATCGTTCCGTGTTTCAGACAGCGCCGCTTCAAGCTCGCATTCACGGAGATAGTTGTATTGCTCCATGGTCAGAACGACGTAGCGGTTCTTTCCCCTTACCGAAATAATGGCTTCTTCTCCGGATTTTGTGATCTCATCCAGACGAGAGATGCCCTTGGTCTTCAATTCGTTTGCTGTGACGATGTTTTCCATTGCCGACTCCTGAACGAATAATACGGTAAATCGTACGGAAAATAGTG
>CAZZIE010000209.1:0-6072 GCA_964654185.1 uncultured Spirochaetaceae bacterium
GCCGCGCTGTCCGGTCACGCCGCGGAGTAGGGGGGTAACTCGTGTGAGCAAGAAGTCGATCTGGGTGTCGACATTCTTGTCGGGATCGAACCACGTGAGGTCCATTTCCAGCCAACGGTCCTTAGAAATCATGCTGTGACTCCCTTGCTGGGCTGCTGTCTCCTAGTCGGTTAAGTGCCCCAGAATCGTTGTTACATTGGGTATTGCTTCAGAGCCGCCGGTCCCAGTCACCGAGTATCCCGCAACGACCACGCCGGCCTTCAAGCAGGCTTGTGCCTCCCAGCCCTGGCATATCCCTAGAATAAAGCCTGCGTCGAAAGCGTCGCCTGCACCTATGGTGTCTTGAACGGGCCCCGGCGCCCATGCCTGTTGGTGCGACTCCGCGCCTGTGGTGAAGAGGTACGCGCCGTCGGCGCCGCATTTAACAACGACGGTACCGGTGCCGGCTTCGAGTAACCGCCGAGCTGCACGTGACAGCTGTTGTTCTCCAGTGGTGCTGCGAGCCTCATTTTCATCGAGTAGGAGGTACTGAACCTGCGGAAGTAGATCTTCCATCGCGGAGATCCAGGGCCCGTCCATCGGTACCAGTGGAAACTGGGGATCTAGCACGGTCTCAATGCCGCGGTGTCGCGCTTCGCCGAATATCTCGGCGATCTGCCCGTGCCACGCCGCTTCGTGGTGAAGGTAGCCTCCGCAGTGAAGAACCCTCGCGTCGAGGAGCGCCTCCACCTCAGTGCCGTCGAATGACGTCGGGAAAAACTGATGAGTCGGCATCTGATAAGCCAGCGGGCGCTTTCGGCTTCCAAACAGGAGGACATAGGCACCAATTCCGGTGCTTTCGCCGGGGGCGGCTTTGATGCCATCCGTGGTCACCCCAGCCTGCATTAGGACGTCTCGGACGATCCGACCCATCGAGTCTTCCGGGAGGATTGAGGTGACTCGCACCGCGAGGCCCATCCGGCCCAAGTCCTCCGCGGTGTACCCGATCGCTCCGGCTGAAGTTAACTTGACCGTCGCCGGACCGTCCCATTCAGTGGCATTGCTCAGAGTCTGCGGCCCCTCTCCAACAATCAGAAGATCGATGTTGAGGGGCCCAAGGAGGGAAACGTCATGTGCCATTGGGCCTAGTGCGTATCCTTCGGGAACAACCAGTTCCAAACCTTCGCATGCCGGGCAACATTCGCCCGTTGCGTATCGGGGTTGATATCGCCCTGTGCAACCCCAGCCCAGTACGGCAGTAGTTGTCCCGGGAGGATCGAGAGGATTGCGAAAATGTTCGGATCCGTCTCGGGAATGCGAAACACATCGTCCACCTGATCAGCTACCGCTTCATCGTCTTCACTGATGATCGCTATTGAAGGCGACTTAAGCATGTAGGTGGCTTGCGCAATGTCTCGGAGCTCCTTGTATGTAGCGTCATCCGCCGGTGCAACAATTACGGTAAGAATGTTGGGTTGGGTAAGTCCCAAGGCGCCGTGCAAGTGCCGACCGGCGCACATGCCCTTTGTTGGGATGTGGCTCATCTCGTCGTACTTCAGCGCGATTTCCTCGGCAGTACCCTCGTTCGCTCCGCTGCCGACGACCAAAATGCTCCGAATGTCTTTGTATCGGTTTGAGAGATGCATTGCGCGCTCGCTAAATGGTTCGAAGAGCTGGTCAAACTTGTCCGCTGTAGCGAAGAGCTTTTCACGCAGATTGTTCCAGTCGTGCGCGTCCGGGCGCTTCAATGCGCCGATTTCCAACGCGAGCCAAATCGACACGGTGAGGCGCGTTGTGTAGTGGAACGTATCCGACCCGCCTGTATCGAAGCCGCCGGCACAGACAATGGAATCGTTGCATTTCTGCGTAATCGGACTTCCGGCAATGCTCGTAATGGCCACCTGATAGGCTCCAGCTTCTCCGGCCTTCGTTGCAGCTCGATTGCTGTCGACGGTGCTTCCGCTTCCGGAATACGCAAAGAATGCGGTCTGGGTGAAGTCGATCGGGTGCCCATTCTGCACGTATTCAAGTGAGTCGAGATCTCGGGCGTCCCACCGTGCGAAATCCCAGAAGGCCCCTGCGGCGGTCTGTGCAACGAACTGAGACGTCCCCAGTCCATGGCCGGCCATGCCGGTGAAACCCCTATCTACAAGTTTCTCGGCGATTTCGGGAACGACCTCCTTGTTGAGATCAAAGGTATCGCGAAGCGCCTGTCCCTGACTCTTGATATCGAAATAAAGATTGTAAGGGTGTCCGGTTTGTGGCTCCGTGCCTAGCGCGCGGTACATGATGCTGTACTCGGCTGTCCCTTCGATGTGGCGTCGGATGTCGCCCTCGACGCCCCACTGCTTGATGCGCTTGCCTGCTTCACGTTCGTATCGGTCTTCCATTCTTGCCTCCTCTCCGTGATTGCCCGATGATCACCAACACACCTCGCGGGGCGTGCACCACAAATAGGACTGATTCACAAATGCCATTTCACTTTCGTGTACTATCCTGATTCTATCTTTCCGTGCATAATTGTCAAGAGTCAAATGTGAATTCCGGCAAGGCCGTGACCCAGGTGCTAGTATGAAACCTCTGATACTGCTCACTAACGATGATGGTGTCGCTTCGCCCGGTCTCATTGCTCTAGCAGACGCAATGGCGTCGTTGGGCGAGTTGGTGATCGTGGCTCCGGCTCGGCAGCAGACCGGGAGAAGCAGATCACTGCGTTCAGACAGGCCGACGGGAGTCATCCAGTATATTGAGTTGGGAGCGACGGGCGCCTGGAATGCCTTCTCCGTGCAGGCGCCGCCCGCTTTGACTGTAGTTCACGGCATCCTTGAGTGCGCACCTCGCAAGCCGGATCTCGTAATCAGTGGAATCAACTACGGCGAGAACATCGGGCGTACAATCTCGGCGAGTGGCACGGTGGGTGCCGCGTTGGAGGCAGCAGCCTTTGGCATTCCGGCCATTGCCGTGTCGCAGGAAGCTCCCTCTCGTCTTCATGCAAGTGCCGATTTCGCGCCGCTAAGCTGGTCAACAAGTAGTACCGCAGCGAGGAGGATCTCTGCACACGTGCTGTCTCGAGGCCTCCCGGGCGGGGTGGAAGCATTGAACATCAACGTTCCAAGCGACGCGACGTCGACGACCCCGCTACGGGCGACGGTACAGAGCCGACAAGCACACGTGTACTTCGTGTCTCCGCCGAGGCGAGAGTGGCTGAGGCCGGTTTCGCTTCCGCTAGCGCCTCGAGTCGAGGAGGAGGCGCTGGAGCAAGACTCGGACATCAGGTGCCTTTTGTACGAAAGAGCGATATCCGTCTCTCCCCTGACGGGCATGCTGGCCGCGCCGGTCGAACTGAAGGAGGTAGCACAATACCTGGATTGAGCTCTTGACAACCCAATTCGACCGCGTTGCGGTCGAGTGTCCCCACTATTCGGGGCCCCCTGGTTCGAGTTCACGTATGTGAGGCGCGACCTGGGCATGCTTGCCGTACACGGAGGAACTCGTGAATCTGATTGAGACCTTCCATTTTCCCGCAGACTCCGCCGCTTCAAGGCTATTAGCCCTACCATCGGTCTGCAGTGCGAACCGTTTCGTTCTGGAGGCAGCCATGATTGCGGCACGAGCTGAAGGCTATCCGTTACTGATCGAGTGTACATCGAACCAAGTGAATCAGTTCGGTGGATATACCGGGATGACCCCCGCGGACTTCGTGGCTTTGGCGACCGATGCCGCGGAGTCGACCGCGTTTCCCCTCTCGCTACTGCGATTGGGCACCGACCACTTCGGGCCGAATCCATGGAAGGAGCTGGATCCGGATACCGCCATGGAGCACGCGCTGAAACTGACCGCGGATGCGGCCGCGGCCGGCTTCACGAAGATCCATCTCGACGCGAGCATGCCGCTGGGCTCCGAGCGCTACGGCATCGACTTCGACGAACGGACTATCGCGGTCCGGCAGGCCATGCTCGCCGAGACCGCAGAACGTAGCTACCGTGCCAGGGACTATCAGGCAAGCGGTCCGGTCTACGTGATCGGTAGCGAGGTCCCGATTCCCGGCGGCGAGGTCGACGAGTCCTCCATTGAGGTCACCGGCTCCGATGCGCTCAGGACTACCATCAGTATCACTCGCGAGGCGTTCTTGGAGCGCGGACTTGACCGCGCATGGGAACGAGTGATGGCTGTGGTGGTCCAACTCGGTGCGGAGTTCGGAGAGTTCGCAATTCACCCGTACGATCCAGAGGCGGCAGCCGGTCTTAGAAGCGCGTTGGCCGAACAGGCGGATGTGAGCTTCGAAGCCCACTCCACAGACTACCAAAGTGAACAGTCGCTCGGCGCCATGGTACGTGACGGCGCTGTCATTCTGAAGGTTGGACCGGAGCTTACCTTCGCCATGCGAGAGGCGCTCTTTCGCCTGGAACATGTAGAACGGGCACTCGCGTTTGGAGACGAGCGCGCCGTCCTTTCGGACCTTGAAGCGCAGCTAGTTCGGGCCATGCAGGCAGACCCCGCACACTGGAAAGAGCATTACGCCGGAGCGGCCATGCCGGAACACTTCTCGTTGCGATACAGCCTCTTCGATCGGTGCCGGTACTACTGGACTATCGATGAAGTAAGCGGCGCCGTTGATCGACTGATGACCAACCTCTCGAACAGCGGCTTGCCGTCGGTCCTGTTGAGCCAATTCTTCCCAGAGGAGATGACCGGCTCCCGCTATGAGCATGTCATTGACCCGGAACTGAGTCCGCGACGGTTAGTCTTGAATCACATTGGCCGTGTGCTCTCGCGGTATTATCGCGCGTGCCTTGAGTAAACGGTACGGCGCCAGCCGATGTTCTGCGAACGCGGGCCTGGTAGCGCCAGTACCGACCTGTGGGCTAGAATGGGCTATTCTAAAGATGCAGGGAGTGTAGCGTTGAAGAAACAACTCTCACCGGGTCGCTGGCGCGGCCTGAAGAACACTAGCTGGCTCGGCGATCGCTTCGCCGTTCTGGCTTTCGACCAGCGCGAATCCTACCGGAAGCTGCTCCCGCCTGAAACCACGTTCCAAGACGCCGTCCAGATAAAAAAGGAAGTCGTCTCCGCTCTTTCACCCCGCGTCAGCTCGGTGCTCCTTGACTACGTGTACGGCGGCGAAGCTGCCATGGAACTGTCGAATCGGACCGGTCTTCTAGTTGCACTGGAGAAGAGTGGGTACAGCGGAGACTCAACGTATCGGAGGCTGGAGTTCGATCCGGAATGGAACGTGGCAAAGATCAAACGCTTTGGTGCCTCGGCAGTAAAGCTGCTTGTCTACTACAATCCAGATATCGCGAACCTCGCTCAAGAGATCGAGCGAGCTATTGCAGAAGTCGTCGACGCATCCCACCAAGTGGAACTACCGGTTTTCGTGGAGCCAATCACATATAGCGCAGACGCAAGTGTCGACAAACACAGCGCGGAGTTTGCCGCGCAGCGCACCCGGTTGATCGTTGACACGGCCCGCCGGCTCTCCGCACTCCATCCCGACGTATTGAAGCTCGAATTTCCGATCGACATTCAGTACGGCGATCGTGGACGGCAAGCTTGGGATCGCGCTTGTATGGCAGTGACTGAAGCATCCAAGATCCCGTGGGTCCTCCTTAGTGCGGGCGTCGATTTTCCGGACTATGAGAGACAACTGAGGGCAGCCGTCGCGAACGGGGCCAGCGGCTACATGGCCGGCAGAACCATTTGGAAGGAGTCGCTGGCCTTATCCTCACGCGAGCGGGAGCACTTTTTGTCAGAGACCGCGATCCCTCGCATTGAGCGGCTCAACACGCTGGTGAACAGGTATGCCACACCTTGGACAATGTGGTACACCTATCGGGATATGTGCGAAGGGTGGTACGCAGACTACGGCGACTGACGAGAATCTGGCTGTACGTCTGATCTGGAATCACCCCGAGTTCATAGGGACTCGCAAGCTACCAGTCTTCTCCGCTTGCAGTAGAGCGAAAACAAGCCGGCTACTTTTTTGCCGCGATACTGTCGGTTCTGGAGCGAGTCAACAGCGGCCACCCCCGCGCCCACCCAGGGCCAGCGCATATGGCTTAGCCGGGACGAACCTGTGAGATGGTCTCGTCG
>CAZZIE010000210.1:0-5959 GCA_964654185.1 uncultured Spirochaetaceae bacterium
CGAGTTGCCGTTCAAGTCGTGCACGATCCCGATTCCTCGAGACGCTTGCCATGACGCCTGGCCTTCCTGGCCGGGCGTCTCGCGCCGTCTACTGGCCGATCAGGGCGTCATGCACCTCGAGGATTTTGTGACGATTCCCTAAGCGCGCGCGGTCGCACGCTCCGGGGCTTTCTCGGCTCTGTTCCGTTCATTGACCGTCGAACAGTTTCGGCACACGGCGAGGACGGTGAAATCACCGCCGTCAATGACGTACTGTGCCTGCTTGTAGCGGAGGTGCAGACGCTCACTCCGCTCCACGCCAAGCAGGGTGTCGCACTCCCTGCATCGCCATTCCTTCTCCATGCCTCTTCCTCCTTCAGCGGGGGAACACGTCCACCGCCGAACGCAATTTCTGCGATCGGGAGCGAGGACGGAGCGAGAAGGGAACGAGAAACGAGCGAGGCTAAGCCGGACTCCAGCTATGGGGTCCGACTAGATCGGTAAGTCATGGAGTGGGGAGGTCTGGCAGGATCAGAGAGGCGTGACCACGCAATAGTTCAGGTCATCCGGCGGGGCGAACTCGTGGGCCGTGTATGCTGACCCCGACGCGCTGCGGTGGAGACGGAAGGCACGATACTCGTAGCGGCCAAGCTTCAAGTCCGCCTTCTTGCGCGCTTCCTCGAACAGACGAGCAGCTGCCTTGGGGCTGGCACATTCACCACCGGTCTTGGTGGCAAGTGGCCGCATCGGCTTCCCGGCCGTGATAAAATCGATCAGGATTCCCAATTCCCTGGCCGTGAGTTTGCTGATCCTCGGTTCGCCGTTGCCGTTCCGGCAGAGTGCTTCACGAGTCATGCCATCGATGAACATCCCGTAGCTGTCACGCTTGTTGATGAGGTCTTCGTAACCGGGTTTCGGCAGCGTCGCGGTCCCCTCCTTTGTGATGACCTGGCAGTAGTCGGGCTGACGCTGAGCGGATTCCTCGCCCTGCTGTGCGTTGCCAGTATCCCCGCCTTTCGCATGGGCAATCTGCCGGGTCACGTTGTCGTAAATGTGGTTCCAAGCAGTGTTGGCTTGTTCCCTGTATTCCTCGATCGCCACTTCAGCCTGTTCGATGAACACCTTCTCCTCGTGCGTCAGCGGATACGTTTTTGCCCCGATGTCGAGCCGGACACGTTCCAGGAAGGAGTCCACCTTTTGAACTTCCTCGTTTGTCCATTCCGGGACAGCAGAGAGTTCGTCCGGATCACCGCCGACCGCGAGATCCAGAAGGCGGTCTCCGGCGGCGAACGCATCGAGCGCCCCGTCGTGATCGGAGATCCGGCCGAAGTAGACTTCCATTCTCGCCCGGAGGTTCGTCACGAGACGCAATAGCGGATCAGGCCGCAGGCTGACATATCCGTTCATCTGGTTGACGACGATCGTTCGCCCCAGAGACCAATATGCCTGTAGCAACTGCAGAGACCGGCGTGGATCGGAAAACGCCGGGTCGTCCCCTTCGGGTATTCTGCAGTCGACGATTTTGATCTCGAGCAACTGGTCGACGATGGCCTTCAGGGGAGACGCGACCTTTTCCATGCACGCTTCGATCGCCCGGTCCATGGTCGCGCGTATGGCTTCCTCTTCCGCTCCGGCGACACAGACGCCCGGGCATCGCATCACCAGGGTGGTCAAAAGCACCGTAAGCGCGGTATCAGCATCAGGGTCGTCGAGCTTCACCTCCGCATAGAGAGAGTCCCGGATATCGCCGAGGCTTTCGTCTTCCAAAGCAACGCTGAGGTGTGCGGACAGGGCTTCGCGGAACTCCGCGGCATCCCCGTCACGGATCGCGGTGGGGTAGAGGCCGCGAATGCGAGAGAGCTCTCGCAAGGATAGCGTTGCGACGACGGCCGCCGCCAGATGGGAGGACAGTTCATCCTTCCCCCACAACTTGCCGCGACGGTAGGTCGTGATCAGGTTCACTGTCTTGTCGGTCAGCATGCGGTCGCAGCTCGTGCAGGCGTACTCGCCCTCCTCTTCACGCGCTTCCTCGAAATCCGCGCGGAGCACAGACATGCGGCAGAACGTGCATTCGACCATCTCCTCAGCCTGGAGCAATCCGCCCTGCGCAAGGAGATCCAGCACCGATCCCACCTGATTCGGATCGGCACGGAAAAAGCTGGCGAGGTCGGCCTTCCTGATAACCGCGGCCGTTCCCATTTTCTTGAGATGGGCATCGACCTTCGTCACGAGATCCGCGAGGCCGGGGTATCGATCAGCTAAGCGCGCGCACTCGGTGAAGTACATACCGCACCACGTCCTCGGAGTTGGGGGTCGGGAAGTTGATGCGGTCCTTGTCGGCTACCAGGATCACGTGGACGTCTCCGTTCAGAGGGGTCTCCCTCGTCTCCCCATTCCCGCTGGCAAGCCAGTAGAAATTGCCAAGATGGCCGACCCCGTTCTCCCGAACGCCCACCATGGCATTGTCGATGTAGTCCTCTCCGAGCACGGAATCGCGGGGACTGGGGCTGTGCGCCGACAGGCGTCGGCCCTGCAAAGAACGGTACTGGATCCCATGAGACCGTGCCTCCGCCCTACCTTTCTCCTCGAGCTCGTGGAGGGAACGGATGGTCCCCCGGATGTCGACCAACGTGAACATGTTCTCGATATCGAGCCATGTGCTGACCAGGTCGAAGAACTCCCGCGCCACCTGCTCGTAGAACCGGTCCCCGCGAAGCTGGGTGATCTGCAGCATCGCGGTGTTCGCCACCAGGTCCCACTCGAATGTCACCAGCGTCCGGTCCACGTGATGGGCGTAGGCCCGCAGTACGATCTGCGTGCCGTCCGGGGCGCTCTTCTCGCCGTCGTGCTCAGGAGCCCGTTCGGTATACTCCCGCTTCTGGACCGCGGTGACGCGCAGCTTTGCGTCTCTGTGCGTGATCGACGAGAGCGTCAACACGTCCGGCAAGACCAGAGGCAGCCTCGCGTTGAGATACTTCCCGACGCGGTGCTGCTTCAAATGGTTCAGCAGAAGGTCGCGATCTTTCCAGGACTGCAGATCCCTGCGTGGACCGTCATAGAGGATGACATGCTGCTTACCCCACGGTGCGACGGAATCCAGAAACTCCACAATCTGTTGGTACGAGAGGCGTTCTTCAGCGAGAGCATCCTGCAGCCGCTCTCGCATTTCGGCCTTCGTGCCGGATCGAGGCATGTCGAGCTCACGGAAGAAGTCGCGGAGGTGGGTCTTCTTCATGGCGAGCAGGAAGTCGATCAGCATGAGCTTCTCATCGTTCGTATATTCGGGCGGCGGCAGTGTTCTGATCGACGTCATGGATTCCATAATCCTTTCTGGCTCCGTCAATACACTCGGTGAACAGCGACGATTTTCCCTTGCAGGCGCAGGTCTCCAGAGGCCACGTAGATAGGTTTCATTTTGTCGTTCGCCGGATCTAGGCGAATCCGATTCCGTTCAACTCGGAGACGTTTCAGAGTTGCCTCGCCGTCGATGAGCGCCACGACAACATCACCGTCTTCCGCAGTCTCCTGCTGCAGCACGATCACGTAGTCGCCGTCGAGGATTCCCGCGTCCACCATGCTGGTGCCCTCGACGATCAGGGCGAAG
Organism: uncultured Spirochaetaceae bacterium; assembly: GCA_964654185.1. Classification (GTDB taxonomy): domain Bacteria; phylum Spirochaetota; class Spirochaetia; order DSM-27196; family PWMO01; genus CAYFQV01. The sequence goes on from CAZZIE010000210.1 coordinate 3,584, forward strand.
GCTGTACGACCGCGGAGGAGATCCCGCTTGACGGCAACGGTGCCGTGGTCGTCTTCGATCGCCTCGACAGGGCTGCCGGCCCGGACCCGCCCCATCACGCGCACCTCCACGCAACCACAATCATGCTGCTGGCTGTGGTCCTCGACGATCAGAGACCGCGCACCGAGCTCGCCCCGACGAAGGTGCCCCTTGCTCTCCAACGCCTTCAACAGGTCGAAGACGCTTGAGCTCTTGATCTCGAACGCTCCACCGATCTCGCGTACCGTCGGCGGCATGCCGTGGTCGCGGATGAAGGTCTTCACCCAACTCAGGATTTCCTGTTGCCGAGGAGTTGGGGCACTCGGCTCAGGCCGAGTCATGCTATGCCTCCCCGTTTACCAGCCATAGCGCGCCTGATGGTAGTCGAGCCACGGCTTCAAATCGTCGGACAGAGGTCCGCGACGCAGTGCGGCCACCACATCCTCCTGTGCCAACGTGACGAAGGAGTCCGGCGTTTTCAGGGTAGCCCGGACCGCCTCCTCAACGGTTTCCAGGGACGGGAATCGCCTGCCCAGCGGAGTCTCCCTGACCACATGCCGGTAGTCCGTGTTGGCCGACGGGCACACCACGACGACTCGCGCGTCAGCCACCTGCATGTCCGGCGACACACCCTCTTCGATCATGCGGTCGCGCAACAAGAGAAGGCGCATGATCTGGTAGTACGGCTCGAAGAAGAAATCCTCGAGCTGTGCGACCTGGTTGAACGAGGATTGCGCCTGGCTGAATAGCGAAGCATATCGCCCACGTCGTGTGTCCCCGGACTGCCCCTCCCCCTTGTCCTCTGGCCTCCGGTATTCCTCGCAGTACTTCCACTCGATCAGATACGCCCGGAGACCCGCCGGCGTACGCCCGACCATGAAGGCGTCGATGCTGGTCTGGTTCGCACCGCGGGTGATGCGGCCCCCTTCCAGCGGCCTGTCCCACCCGACCCATTCGAATTCCACCAGCGAACGGTGGCCCCTTTGATCGACGATGGGTTCCACGCCGGTTACGTCGTCGTCCAGGCACCGCAGAAATGCGATCAGCGCGTCTGGCGTCTCGACCAACGGAAGCAAGAAGTTGACGCACGCCACCTGCGAGCTGGCGAGGTTGCGAGTCGGCCCTTCGAATCCACCACCCACGTTTCGGTCGCCGCTGCGCGCATTCGTCCACCACTTGATCTCACGATCACGGAAGAAGCGGAGAGCTCCGTCGTCACCACGGAGGCCGGGGTACAGGTTCTCGATCTCGCGGCTTACGGCCAGGAGGTGGCCGTTCCGCTTCCCCTTGTCATCGGTCACCGCCTGAGCTGACGGGCTGAGAGTCGCCCGGAACGCCGCCTGCTGCTGCCTCGCGATCATCCCGAACTTCGGCTGCCTTCTCATCACCTTGTTCTCCTACCCTGGACTGCTCACCGATCAGGGACACGTTCTCTTGCACACGCAAGAATGGCTGTGGCCCATTCACTCCACTGGCGCCACGAGTACCCTGAACTCGGATGGCGGAGATATCCGGCAATACAGGCATGCCCCGACGGCGCACGATAGAGGCGTGTTTTCGCTACTCGGCCTCGAATGGCATCAACATTCAAACGTTGATCCGCTCCAGACGGTGCTGGGAGTTTGTCCCAGAGATCGAATCCAAAGCAGACGATGCAATGCGGCCGCAACATCTCGATGACGTGCCAGAAGCCCGATCTGGAATCCTGCCAGAGCGCCTCACTGGGGCGCTGCCGCGGCCCATCCCCGACGAATCCTTGAATGAAATTGAAGAACGCCACCGAATCCCAGAAGCGTTTGCGTGTGGCCGGCGGACCGTAAGCCCTGCCTTCGAATGTCCGGGCGATATTTGTCCAGAACGCGTACTGCTTGCCATCTCGGTTGATATGGCGGCGGACCACATAGGAGGTGAGTTGAGAACCTTGCCCGAATCCCTCGTCGTAGTGGGACTCTCCCATAAGGAGGAGGCGACATCCCCACCTTGAGGTATCCGTGAACCCTGTCCCCACCCATGGCTCAAATGTAAGGCTCGGCACTTAATCTCTCCGATTACGGGGGCTCGATCTTCCGGCAAACCCCGGGGACTATCCCCTAACGATCGTTAGGCGTCAAGTCTGGACTGCATGCTCGTTCTCAATGTCCCCGTCGGCTTCACTCGCCCCCCCTTTCTCTTTCGGGGAGGCGCGCGCCGCAGTCCGCCGGATTGCCTTGATGCAGGGGGCGTTCAGAGGTAGGACTGAATGTGGCCACATCTCCGCAACTCACACGATTACAGGAGGTTGCATTCACCACATGCCTGCGAAGCGAGAATCCCTAACCCGGGTCGCCTTCTACACCCGGATCTCCACCGACGAGGACC
>CAZZIE010000211.1:0-5951 GCA_964654185.1 uncultured Spirochaetaceae bacterium
CGCGGTCCGGTTTCCACGCGGTCCGTTTACCGCGGTCCGTTTACCGCGGATACGTTTACCGCTACACTGAATGCACAAGGAGTTGGGAATGCAGAATGTGAAACGAGTCAACCGATCGGTACGTGTTGTTATCTTGGTCCTTGTTGCGACTCTCGTTGTGGCAGTGCCGGTCCTTGCACAGGATTTTCAGGCGCTCATTGAAGAGGGTAACCGCCTCGCCGACGAAGGGCTGTACGAGGAAGCTCTCCGCGCCTACGACAGAGCCATTGCCGCGGACAGCGAGGTTGCGGATGCATTCTACAATCGCGGGACCATTCACATGGAGCTCGGCAACTTCCAGGATGCGGTTTCCGACTTCGACCGAGCTCTCGAGCTCCGCGGTGACTTCGGCGAAGCAATGTTCAACCGCGGCAACGCGCGCTACCAGCTCGGCAATTACGAGGCGGCGATCCAGGATTTCACAGGTGCCCTCGAGCTGGTGGATAACCGCGCCGAGGTGCTCCACAATCGCGGGCTCGCGCACTACCGGCTGGGCAACACCGAGGACGCGATTGTCGACTTCACCGAAGCGCTCGCCACGCGCCAAGGGTACGTCCGTGCATACTTCAACCGCGGCGTGGTGAACTACGACGCAGGTAACTATCGAGACGCCATTGAGGACTTCACCCGCGTGGTTGATGCCGAGCCCGAGAACGCGCAGGCTCTCTACAACCTCGGCGCATCCTACATTCGCCTCTCCGAGCAGGTCGGCAATCCGGAGGAAGCCGCCGAGCCCGCAGACGGGGAGTAGCCATGCCGCGGAAGCCCCAGGAAAACGGCAATCTCATACTGGTGATCAACTGTGGAAGCTCGTCCCTCAAGTACGAGGTGTACGACATGCCCTCGAGGGAGAGCCTGGGCAAGGGCGTTGTAGAACGGATCGGCCAGGACTCGGGGCGCATTGAGCAGACCTCGTACAACGGCGTCTTCACCCGGGAGCGCGCGGTTCCCGATCACAAGGTGGCGGTAGAGGTCATGACCGAGGCGCTCACCGACGATCGGGACGGGTTCCTGAAGGAGCTGAGCGAGATCATGGGGATCGGCCACCGGGTCGTCCACGGCGGCGAGAAGTACGCGGAATCGGTAGTCATTGACGACGGCGTGATGAACGCCATCGAGGAGAACATTGAGTTGGCCCCCCTCCACAACCCGGCAAACCTGACGGGAATTCGTGAGGCCATGGCGGCGTTCCCGGACCGGCCTCAGGTGGCGGTGTTCGATACCGCTTTCCACCAGACCCTGACGCCCGCTGCCTATCTCTACGGGTTGCCCCGAGAGCTCTACGACAAGCACAAGATCCGACGCTACGGATTTCACGGGACGAGTCACCGATTTGTCGCGCAGGAGGCTGTGAAGTTCATGAAGCGCGCCGTTGAGAACACGAACGTGATCTCCTGCCATCTCGGCAACGGCGCCTCCATCACGGCGATTCGCAACGGCAAGTCCATCGATACCTCAATGGGCTTCACGCCCCTTGAAGGGCTCATGATGGGAACGCGCAGCGGCGACATAGATCCGGCGATCATCTTCTACCTGATGGAGCGCGGTTACACCGCGTCCCAGCTCAATCAGATGCTCAACAAGGAGAGTGGTCTCCTTGGATTGTCCGGAATCTCCAACGACCTTCGGGACCTCGAGGATGCGGCGGAGCAGGGGAACCGCAATGCCATGGACGCCCTGGAGGTATACGCCTATCGAATTCGGAAGTACATTGGCTCCTACGTCGCCAATATGGTGAAGGTCGACATCCTGGTCTTCACCGGCGGGATCGGACAGTACGGGACGCGGATGCGCGAGCGTATCTGCAACCGTCTCGAGAACATCGGCATTGTGGTGGACTACCGCAAGAACCTGGAGAACGGGCCCCGGATGGGACTGATCTCCCGGGACTACTCACCGGTGAGCGTCGTGGTGGTGCCAACGAATGAAGAGCTCCAGATCGCCATCGACACCTACGGACTCGTCGCCTCTGAAGAATGATAACGCCCCGGTTAATGATAACGCCCCGGTTCGTGAGGAAGCGGTCACCGTCACCGCGGCGATCCTTCGCGCCGGAAAGAACTGCCGCCGCCATCTCCACCGAGCGCTCCTCGCGGAAGAGACCCCTCAACGCGCCGTCGCCCGGGAGGACCGGCGGACCATGGCCGATGTGTACCGCGCCCTTCATGAGGCCCCCGACGCGGAGGACGAGACAACGGCTGCGGTAGATGCCGGCTGGGATCCCGCCGCGACCGCCGCTGCCCTCCGCGACGGATCCCCGGTCGCGGCGGCGCGCCTGAGCTTCGTGCTCAACCCACCGGAGGATACCCCGGGCAGGCCCGTTCGCGTGGTCCAGGACGTCGATCGTCTGGTTCCGACCGACGCCGGTTACGACGTGGTGCTGATTCGCCCGGTGACGCGCGTTCGAGGCGAGGCGCAGACCGAGGGCGCCCTGGCCGCGATCGGTCTGGAGCAGCTTGGTATCAGCGTGCACCGGCTCAGCGTTGTCTTCGCGAATCGCGGCTACGTCCGGGGTGAGCGTCTCGATCCGCAGGAGCTCCTCCGCGAAAGCGACATTACCCGCCAGGTCCGGGGACACCTGAAACAGGTTGCCGGATGGCTCGCCCGGCTTCACGACCTGGCGCCCGGAGGAGACGTCCCGGAGGATTACGCCTGTGATAACCCGCACTGTGAGCTCTGCAACGGCAGTCGCACCAGTCTGCCCGCCGACCACGTTCGTCACCTCATCCACGGTCGTGACGCGGCCCGGGAGCTGATGGGCCGTGGCATCTTCCGGATGGGGGACATCCCGGAGGATGCCGACCTGACGCGGAGCCAGAAGCGACAGGTCGCGTCGTGTGTCGAGGGCACCGTATACATCGACTGTGAGAAATTGAGGGGGTTTCTGGACGCGCTCTCGTACCCGCTGGGCTTCCTGGACTTCGAGGCGGTGAGCCGGGTCGTGCCGAAGCAATCAGGAGTCCGTGTGGGGCAGCATGTGCCCTTTCTCTACTCACTGCATATTGCCGGGGAGCCCCGGGGTCCACTGGATCACGCCTGGTCCGCAGAGGGCGACCGCAAGCCTCTTGGGTTCGTCGAGGAACTCCTCCGGGACCTCGAACGGACCCGGACGATTGCGGCGTTCGGGGCAGCCTTTGAGCGACGTATGCTCGCGTTTCTGGCCGAACGCATTCCCGATTATGCAGCGCGGCTTACCGCCGTCGCCGAGGAGATTGTGGATGTGGCGCTGCCCTTTCAGCGGGTGTGGGTCTACCATCCGGAGCAGCGCGGCTCCCTGTCGTTGAAGCGGGCCGCCGCCGCAATGGCGGGCGTGGGCTACGAGGATCTCGAGCTCGCGGACGGCGGGGCCGCCAACTACCTGTACGCCTCCGCCCAGGACTCCGACGGCGTCTCGCCGGAGCTCATGGCCCACCTCGTGGACTACTGTTCCCGGGATACCCACGCCCTTGCGGAGGTTGTCTTCGCCCTGCAGGAACTTGTCGTATCCCGGTGCGAATAGCGGCCCCGCGCGGCGTGGGCCGGAGCGGCCCCGCGCGGGCGGCGGGCCGGAGCGGGCGGCGGGCCCGCCCGCCTGCCCGCCCGCGTAGTAGTACGTTCCGCCTTCACAGAGCGACGCCACAAAGCAGACCGACGCCACAAAAAAGCCGCAACCCCTCGGGGAGTTGCGGCTTCATGTTGATCCACTGCGTCGGCGTTGAGCCGACGGAAGTGGGGGCTAACGGCGAGTTACGACGAAGTTGTCGAATTCGACGCCGAGCTCGTTGGTTCTCAGGCTAATGTAGTTTCCATCGAGAACGTCGGGATCCACGTTGAAGTAGAAGCGGATCGGTGCGGTGGGATCCTTGACGCCAATGCGTCCGGTCTCGGTATTGACACGGATGCTGACGGGGATGTCCCGTGCAAGGTACTTCTGCCCGTCCTGCAGGGTCACATCTACACCGTAGTTCTCAAGAGCCTCTACCAGGTCGATGGACATGCGGGAATCCCCGAAGTATCGCCGGGCAAAGGACGTCTCCCAGAGCGCCATGGTTGCATTGTCGGTGCTCTCGTAGACCTGTGCCCTGAATCCGTAGTGCTCCGGGTCGTTCCGGCGGGTCTCCGCTCGGGTGTCAAGGTTGAGCCAGAGCAGGTAGCTCTCACCGGCACCCCAGGCTACTCGGCCAAGGGGCGGATTCTCAACGCCGACATGCACACCAAATCCTCCGTGGAGGCGGAGGTTCTCCAGGTCTGCCCTGCTTTTGTACCCACCGTCGCGGTAGCGAATGATGAAGTCGATCTGATAGGTTCCGCTCTGGGGCAGGCGACGATCGATTCGGGCAAGACCTGTCTCTGTGTCTGCCTGTACGAGTCTGCCATTCTCGATGAACCATTCACCGTGTCCGGCCTGCCAGCCACCCATGTTCGAGAAGCTATCCTGCGCGACTACATTTTGCGCTAGTACTGCCAACGGCGAGAGAACCAGAAGCAAGACCAACGTCAGTGCGAATCTCTTCATGCCTTCCTCCTCTCTAAGATGCCGAAGAGTAAAAATACGTTCGAACCCAATCATAAACTGACGGCCCGGCAAACACAACCGTAAATTCCCGCTACGCAGCCTGGTCCCCCTGCGGCTCCGCGGTCCGACTGGGCCGGGGTGGCGGCGGCCATGCGGCTGAGGGCCACCCGCTTCACACCTGGTACCGGCCCGCTCGGCGGCAGCGTTGCATGTTTACACGGTGGAGCGCCGGTCTCTACAATGAGATCATGCCAGAAGCGTTTCACTCTTCCCGGATTCCCCAGGTTTTCTTTCGCGCCGGCGCTCTGGCCGAATTGCCGGCAATGGTCAAGAGTCTCGGATATGGGCGCGTGGGCGTCGTCACCGGGGCATCTTGGTTTCCCGCCTCTGAGGAGTGGGCCACGCTCCGAGCGGGACTCGAAGATCGGGGATGTGCGGTCCTGCACGAAACTACGGCGGGTGAGCCCGCGCCACGCCGGGTGGACGAGATCGCTGCTGCCTTCCGTGACGGCCGGGTTGACGCCGTCATAGGCATTGGCGGCGGGAGCGTGCTGGATGCGGCAAAAGGGGCCGCTGCGGCGGTTCATTTCGAGCATCCGGTGCGGGAGTATCTGGAGGGAGTCGGCTCCTACCGTCCCGAAGGACGCACCCTCCCGGTGATAGCGGTTCCGACGACCGCCGGAACCGGATCAGAAGCTACGAAGAACGCCGTTCTGAGCGAGGTCGGCGAAGAAGGATTCAAGAAGTCGCTTCGTCACGACAACTACATTCCCCAGGTCGCACTTATCGATCCTGAGCTGGCTGCGTCCGCTTCGCCGGAGGTCACCGCCGCGTCGGGACTGGACGCCGTTACCCAACTGCTGGAGGCGTACATCTCGACGAAGGCGTCCATCTTCACCGACGCCATGGCCGAAACGGGCCTGCGTCTGGCCGGCGGGAGCTTCATTCCCGTCGTGCAGGACGGCGACAACCACGGCGCTCGCGGAGATATGGCCTACGCCGCCTTTCTGAGCGGCGTGTGCCTTGCGAATGCGGGCCTCGGCATCGTCCACGGCGCAGCCTCTCCGGCGGGGGCGCTCTCCTCGGTACCGCACGGCGTCTTCTGTGGAAGCATGCTGTTGCCGGCAATGCGCTACACCGTCGAACGGCTCTCACACATAGGGGAGACGAAGGGGCGGGCGGCAACGAAGCTTGCCCGGGCGGCGCACCTCCTCTCGGACTCGCCGCCGGGCCCTGACCTTCAACTGGAGCGCGCCGGGGGACCCTCCGACGCGGTCACTGCCGCCATGAATCTGCTCATTGATCGGTTGAACCAGTTCATGGCGGTCTCACCACTACCGCGCCTTGCAGAGTATGGGATCAATGAGTCCGTCGTCGATCAGATTGCCGCGAAGACCGGACTCAAGAACCACCCCGT
>CAZZIE010000212.1:0-5873 GCA_964654185.1 uncultured Spirochaetaceae bacterium
GTCGGCGTCCTTCGAGGTGCTCGTGGCGGAAGTGCACAACGTCCTGTGGAACGACGGATCGATCGGGGTTGTACCGCTCTCCCGGGCGGCGCAACTCGCGGAGAACCGGTTCTTCCGCAAGCCCTGCGGGCTCATGGACCAGATCGCCTGCGCAAACGGCGGTATTGTCCGCATTGACTTCCAGAATGCCGAGTCGCCGGAGGTACGCTCGGTATCATTCGATTTTGCTTCCCGGGGCTACGTCCTGTGCGTCGTGAACACCGGCTCGAGTCACGCCGATCTGACCTCGGACTACGCCTCCGTGCCTGAGGAGATGAAGCTCGTCGCGCGTCTCCTGGGCGCGGAACGTCTCCGGGACACAAGCGAGCAGGATATTCTGGGGCACCTTCCGGTGCTGCGTACCGACGCGGGAGACCGCGCAATTCTCCGAGCCCTCCACTTCCACCGGGAGAACGAGCGGGTCCGGGAGATCACCCGGGCGCTCGAAGCCGACGACATGCCGCGCTACCTCGCCGGGGTGCGCGCGTCGGCATCATCTTCCTGGCGGCTTCTGCAGAACTACCTTCCCACGGCGACCACCCGGGAACAGGCGATCGCGCTGACCGCGGCACTGACGGAGCGCCGCTTTCCCGACGCCGTCGCTCGCGTTCACGGAGGCGGCTTCGCCGGGGCGGTACAGGTCTACGTCCCGGAAGAGGAGTTCTCGCGGTTCAAGAGCGAAATGGAGGGCCTCTTCGGTCGGGGAAGTGTGGTTCCGTTGCGCATTCGCAACTACGCGGCGGGACCGCTTGGTGGAATCTATCCCCAGAGCGGCGCCGGGTAGACCCCGGCATCCACATAGCGTTGAATCGCCTCTTCCACGGTGGGCTTGTCTTCCCGGTAGGTCATCCCGAACCACTGCGCCTGCGTTGACAGGGGGGTAAGGGTTGCGCGGCCCCCGGCAATGAGGTTGTTGAGCGCCCAGGGCACGTAGAACTCCGCCTTCGGATCGCTGAGATTGTCAGAGAGGAAGCGCGTCATCTCATGCTCCACCTGGGTGAAGAAGGCCGGCGTGAAGCCGAACATGTTCATTGAGGTGAGCTCACTCCCGGTGAGAGTTCGCTGCGATCCGCTCACCTCGCTGACAATGCCGCCGCCGGCGTAGTGGATACTCTTGTGCTCGGCAATGCTTGCAACGTTTCCGTCTCTATCCACCTCGCAGAGGGCGCGTGAGACGCTCCCGTGGGGAGAGAGGGTCCGGTCGAGGCGAAACCCCACCAGACTGTACTGCGTTTCTTCAACACTGCGCCTTCGCAGGAATTCCGCCATTGCCTGGAAGGACTCACGGCCGTAGAAGTCGTCTCCGTTGATCATGGCAAAGGGGACGGCCATCTCCTTGCGGGCGGCGTAGACGGCGTGAGCGGTTCCCCAGGGTTTTTCACGGTTTGCCGGCGGTTGATAGGTTCCGGGGAGATCGTTGAGGCGTTGATTGACGAAGCGTACCGTCGCGTCTGAGGGTATCTTCCCGGAGAAGAACTCCTCCACGTCCCCCCTGATCTCCTCGCGCACCACGAAGACGATGTCACGAAACCCGCTCTCCAGGGCGTCGTAGATCGAGTAGTCAATGAGGGCCTCCCCGTTCGGCCCGACGCCCTCAATCTGCTTGACGCCGCCGTAGCGGCTTCCCATACCGGCCGCCAGTACGAGGAGTCCGATGTCCTGACGTGACGCACTGTTGTTGCCCACGGTTGAACCTTCCTGTCGTGTAGTTGCTGATGTGCCGTCATCTCAGTCTACATGGCCTCTGCCCGGTGGAACAACCGGTGCGCCTCGTGGTATCTCCGGGAGAGCGCTACACCTATGACACTGCACTCCTACATCTCGCGACTGCGCGCCTTCTCAGGAAACGCCCGGCTCGTTCTGGTGATGAGCTTCATGGAGGGGCTGGGAATCGGCGGTTTCCGCCTGCTCTTCAACTTCTACGTCCTCAGTCTGGGCTACAACGAGGCCTTCGTCGGAACGCTTCAGACCATGCAGTCCCTTGCCGCAATCCTTGCGGCCATTCCCGCGGCGTACGTGGCGGACCGCCTGCCAAGCCGGCCACTGCTGGTTGCAGTTCCAATGGGTATTGGCGTGGCCATCATTGGGCTCGTGGCCCTGCCCATGCCGGCCTTCCTGGTGGTCTTCCGCATGCTTCTGGGGATCGCCATTGCAAGCCGGGAGGTGGTTGTGGCGACCTATCTGATGGCGAACACCTCAGAAGACGAACGCCAGTGGGTCTTCAGCTTCAACTTCGGCCTCATGATGGCGGCCACCTTCTTCGGGTATACCATCGGGGGCGCCCTGCCGGGGTGGATCGGCGCCGTGGCGGGAATCGCCGCGACGAGCACCGCGGCGTATCAGGGGGCAATCGGCATTCTGGGGTTCGCCGCCGCCCTGGGCGGCATTCCGGCGTTTCTCCTGCGGGAATCCCGGGCGGAGATTGCGGGAGCGCCCGAGCTTCCATGGCGGCTCCTTCGCCGGCACGGGCGGTCGGTCGCGCGCTTCCTCGCGCCCAACGTAATCATCGGCCTTGGTGCAGGAATGATGATGCCCTTCATGAACATCTACTTCCGCAAGGTCTATGGGCGATCGGACGCCTTTATTGGGGTGCTCTTTGCCGCCGGCAGCATCTTCATGGCGCTGGCGCAGTTTCTCGGGCCCGTCCTGGCCGAGGTGAAAGGCAAGATCCGCGCCGTCATCTTCACCCAGGCGCTGTCGATTCCCTTCCTTGTGCTGCTGGGGCTCGGCGCGTTTCTGGTCCCCGCAGGATTCGTGCCGGTGGGCGTTGGACTGGGCGTCGCAATCCTGGCCTTCAACGCACGAATCGCCCTCATGAACATGGGCAACCCGATCTATCAGACCTTTGTGCTGGAGCACGTGCCCGCGGAGGTGCGTGCCATGAGCATGAGCCTGCTGTCGATATCATTCCAGTTCGGCTGGTTTGTCATGCCCCAGATCAGCGGCAGCCTTCAGGTCACCTTCGACCCCTTCGGCTTCGTCCCCGTCTTTGCCGGCGTCATTCTGTTCTACGGCGCAGCGATCCTGCTGGAGCAGCGGTTCTTTCTGCGGTAGCGGCGGCCACCGCGGCGGAGAGGGCGGGCCGCTGCCGCGCGCGGCCGTGGCGGCGGCACGCCTGGTGGGTGCGGGGGCCGCCGCGGCGGAGAGGGCCACGCAGTCGATCAGCGGCCGGCGCAACGGCGGCGCCGTGGCGGCGCCGTGGCTGCGGCGGCCGCGCCGGCCCGCGGGGCCGCGGGGCCGCGCCGGACGGGTCACACCTGCTCGATGACTCTGGCCAGGCGTGAGCGGATCTCCTCCGCAATCGGCGCCAGGGACTGATTGTCCACTGCCGCCATGGATGCCACCGGATCGACGGCGGCGATCTCCACGGAGTTGCTGCCCGTGGACTGGACAATGACGTTGCACGGCAGCATGGTGCCGATCTTGTCCTCTGCGCTCAACGCCTTGTGGGCGAAGGGCGGATTGCACGCCCCGAGGATTCGATAGTCCCGGAAGTCCTCTCCGAGCTTCTCCTTCATGGTGGCTTTGACATCGATCTCAGTCAGGACCCCGAACCCTTCAGATGAGAGCACTTCCTTGACGCGATCGATCGTCTCATCAAAGGAACCGGTGGTCTGCTTTGCAATGTAGTAGCTCACGAGTGCCTCCCTGAGCGTGGTCAGACGACCCGCTCATCCTCTGGTAAAAGGTAACGTCCCGGGATGGGAACGAGCACCGGCACCGCTTCCTGGATGATCCGGTAACTCGGCCGAGTGGCCATGATCTTGCGCTCCATCGCCGGAATGCTGTACCCGGCGAAGATACCAACCATGACCGCCATACCGGCAAGGCTCCACCACGGCGCGGCGGCGGCAAGACCGAAGAGCAGGAGGCCGAGCCAGAAGCCCAGCTCACCGAGGTAGTTCGGGTGGCGGGAGAACCGCCACAATCCGATCGTGCAGGGACCCTCGCCCCCTTCGGCCTTGAAGCGCCGAAGCTGGATGTCCGCCGTTGCCTCAATGTAGACGGCGACGGCGGTGACCAGGGTGGCCAACCCGGCAATCGGCACGCTGGCAACGCCGTCGGTCAGTACGAAGTACACGGGGATGCACCCCAGGAATACCGACACGGTCGGGAAGAGGTGGATTGCCAGAAGGCTCACCGGCCAGTAGAAGCGCCCGAAGCGTGCGCGAAAACTGCGATAGCGCCAGTCCTCCTGGCCCATGCCCGACCAGCCGGTCGCCCAGTTGAGCGTAAGGCGCGTTCCCCAGATCACCGTCACCCCCAGAATGATCAGGGCAAAGAGGGAAACCTGGCCCATGTCGATGAGCCACACCACGAACATGACCGGGGGGAGGACGCTCCAGTAGGGATCGTACACGCTCGAGTTGTTGGCGAAGACGCTCGCCAGAAAGACCACCAGAGTAGCGATTATATCGGCAACGAGGGTGCGCCGGAGCACGGAACCTGCGTCGCTGAAGGTATACACCGCGATAAACACTCCGATTGCCACCAGATACACGACGACAACGGCGGTCATACCGCCCGACCCTTTTTCTTCGCTCATGGTCTGCGATCCTACTCCGCCGCCGCCGGGCGGCGCAACCACTAACGCTCTTGAGCTATTCCGCCCCGGCACTCTGAGAGGCGCGGGCGCGGTCCGCCTCGCGCAGAGCGGTCCGGATTGCCTGGTAGCGCTCCATGGCGTCGGTGACGACGGGCCGGCGAAGCTCGTACACGAAGACGGGCGACACCGCCATGATTGTTGCGTTTCGCCGCTCTCCGCGCAGGATCGCCATTTCACCGAAGAAGTCCCCGGGAAGAAGGGTACCGAGCTCAGTGGTCGTACCGTCTCCGTGCTCGCGACGAACACGGCACAACCCGCGTGCAAGCAGAAAGAGGCTCTCTCCCGGTTCTCCCTGTTGGATTACGCAGTCGCCGGCAGCGTAGCTCCGCGGACTCATCTGTCGCGCAAGCCACTCGAAGGCGTCCCGGGGAACCTCCGCAAAGAACGGCACCTTGCTCAGCAGTTCCGCCGGGGTCACGCTCAGGGACACGACCCGACGGCGCAGGCTTTCGTCCAGGTGCTTGTCAACTTCCGCGAGGGTTTCCTCCCCGAGACCCTCCGGCAACGCGCCATGCTCAATCCGCCCGCGGAGAATATCGCGCTCGCTCAGCAGGACAAGCCGCCGGGCCAGTCGCTCCTGCAAAGCCGTCACGAACTCCGGAAACTGTTCCGCCGCCTGATCCAGGCGGCTTCCCGCGTTCATATGCTGCTCTTCGAAGCGTTTCCGGACTCGCTCTACAACCTCTCCAGGAAAGACCTGCATGGAGGTGATGTCGTCCAGGTGCTTCAGAACGCGCTGCGTTGCCTGGAAGCGCCCCCAGGCAAGCTCATAGGAGATGGTGAAGCGCTGTTGCCGCAATCTGAGGGTCAACCGCGCGAGGAGCGGATGCTTCTCCAGCGCTCGCAGAAAGCGCTCGGCGTTTCGGCCGTACTGGCTGATGACGTCGGGAACTGAGTCGCCGTGACGCACCGCGTCCATACGGCGGGCAACGAACAAGTTCAGCTCACGATAGGCGCGTTCCCCGATCTGCCCGCGCTCGAAGAGAGTCATGTATGCGGACCGCTCTTCGCCGTAGAGCTGAAGGTAGAGCATCTGCTCCTGCTCCGTCTCGGTGGTTGCGGACTCCCGGAGCCGCGCGATCTCACCCTCCAGCTCGCGAACCGCCTCTTCGTACTCGCCGCGAACGCGATCCAGAATCGGCTTCGAGAAGAGGCCGCCCGACAGAAGAGAGGGAACCCGCTCCAGAGCGCCGCGTTTGGCTTCCAGCCGGCTGTCTTCCGCAATGAA
>CAZZIE010000213.1:0-5840 GCA_964654185.1 uncultured Spirochaetaceae bacterium
GTCCCGCGGCGTCACCCTGTGGAGCGAAGAGCTCGCTCCCGTCGTGACCGAGGGCAACGAGCGTTTCGCCGGCGAAGACGTAGACACCGTCCGAGCTTGCGGTCGGACAGTGAAACACCCCTTCCCCCAGGTCGTAGGTCCAGGCAGTGCGGCCACCGGCAAGGTCCACCGCAACGAAGGTCCCGCGGCGGCCGGAGAAGTACGCCGTGTCGTTCCAGACGACCGGGGCGTGAGCGACGGGTTGCACTGCGTCGGTCGGGATCTCCCGGGTCACCTCCGCGGCGGCCACATCCACACCGATCATGGTGCCACGATTGTCCGCAAGGAAGAGCGAGCCGTTGTGAAGAACCGCGGACATGGTGGAACCTTCCGGTATCGGGACGGACCGGACGGCGCCGTCCGCGCCGACGAGCTCGACGCTTTCATTCGTCGGATATGCGTACCCCGACGGGAGAGGCGTGACGGTGCGGCCGAAGACGTGAGCGCGATCGCCCGGCAACTCCTGACGATCAATGACGCTCCCTGTCGCTGCGTTGATCTGGAGGAACTCGGCGCTCCCGGAGAAGTAAACGCGGTTGCCGGAGACGACAGGCATGGAGTTCTCGTTCGGAGCGTTGCGGCTCTGCACCTGCCAGCGCGGACGGCCCGTATCGTCGACGGCGCCGAGGGAACCGTCGGCGGCGGCCCAGTAGAGGGCGCCACCCGCCTCCGCGAGACACCTGACGATGCCCGCTCCGACCACGGTGCGTTCCCACAGGAGGGGTTGCGGTTTGAGCTCGAAGGTGTACTCCTCCGGGCTGTCTTCGGAAACAGCGATCGTTTGGCGCAGGGCCGCGAAACCGGGGCGCTCGATCACCAGTTGATATTCATTTCCGGCGGTAAGGTTATAGCTGCCTCCGCCCCGGCGCGGCGAGGCGCCTGCCAGGCGGACGGTTGCATCCACCGGGTCGGGAACAATCGTGATGGACCGCTCCACCGGCCGCCGCTCGAGTTCAATACGGTAGCGGGAGGGCAGATCCTCGGAGACGCGCACCACCAGTGTGTCCGGGAAGTACTCCTCCGCCTGGGCGGAGAACCGCAACCGTGTGCCCACCTCGTGTTCCCCGCGGTAAGAGCCCGTACCGACCGCGCGTCCGTTCAGGAGGATCTGAGCGGAGCTCGGCGTTGCTTCAACGAAGATCGTCCGGGTGACGATCTCCCGCTCCAGACGCATGGCGTGCCGATTCGCCCCGGGCTGCACGAGGATGCGCCGTGACCGGGAGACGTAGCCGGGAGCGGAGACCTCAATGGTCACCTGCGTGCCCACCTCGAAGGACTCGGTTATCTCGCCGCCGGCGTAGCTGCGACCGTTCAGGGTCACCTGCGCGTCCGGCGGGTCGGCGACGACGGTGACGTTCGCCGTCTCCGGCTCCTCGGGGGCCTGTTCCTCCGGCGCTTCAGCGGCTGCCGAAGCAGACTCCTCCTCGGCCTCCCGGGGGCGCTCGGTCATGGCAATGGTGAGCTCCCGGGTCCCTTCTTCTTCAAGAACGATGTCCTGGGCCTCCGCCGTGTAGTCGGGGTGGACCGCCGTGACCGAGAGCTGAGTTCCGACGGGATAGGTCTGCTCGACCGATCCCGTACCGACGATCTCACCGTTGACGACGACGTCCGCATCAACCGGATCGGTCTGGATGCGCAGGGATGTTTCCGGGATCGGATCCAGGGTGACGGTGAGAGAGCGGCCCTGCACGTCCCGCAGGGTAATCGGAAAGCTCACCGGCTGGTAGCCTTCCGCCTCGACGCGGACGCTGAGCTCTTGCCCGCGAGGAAAGACGCCGGCAAGGCGTCCCACGGCGCGACGATCCCCGTTCAAGAGGATGGCGGCGTCCCCGGGCCGGGCAACGATCTCAAGAGACACGAGCCGGGGTTCTTCCGGTTCCTCCTCGTCCTCCGCCTCCTCGTCACGTTCGGCGCGCTCTTCCCGCTGCTCGAAGATAGAGACGGGATGGAGCTGTGTGATCTGCTCGAGAGCGACTCTGCTCTCCTGGGAGACCGGCTGTGTTCGGGGAAGCGCCGCAGTCGCGGTCGGAGCCGCCTCTCTGGCGGTTCGGGCGACCTCTTCGGCCTCCTCCTCATCAGCGGTGCGAAGGACCTCGGCGACGTTCTCCCTCACTGAAACCAGTACATTGGCGGCTTCGGTGGCGCGCTCCGGGGTGATCTCGATCTCCTGTTCACTCTCTACGTTGACGCTCGACTCATCCAGTGCTTCCTGAATCCGGCGAACCGTGCGGCGCTGTACCTCGTCGACGGGCTCAAAGTCATCGACCTCCGGGACGACGGGGCGCACGCCGACGCGGCCCTCGCGCACGGCCACCTTCGCCGCGCCGGTTTCATCCACACTGGCACGGAACTCGGTTCCCCGAACCCCCGCAACGGTCGTCGCCGTCTGGACGGCGTAGGCGCTGCCCTGGGCGAGGGTGCGGACCCTCGAGAGCACCGCTCCGCGGTTGAGCGCGACGCGAACGTCGTTCTCATCCTCTGAAAAGAGCAGGCGGCGCATGGTCACTTCGCTGTCGGCATCCACCCGGACGGTGGCCACATTGCCGAGCTCGATCTCGCAGTAGGAGTCGCTGGCAACCTGAATGACGTCGTCGACGGAGAGGGTCGTTCCCACCTGCAGGGGGCTCCAGCCGCCCACCTCCTGCAGAAGGGCCTCCCCCATGATGAAGACGACGATCGCCTCAACGTCTGCCGGTTCCTCTACCGCCGGGGTCGTGGTTTCCTCAACGGCCTCGGACTCAACCAGCCGCTCCGGAGCTTGCTCCTCAGGCTGCGCCGCCTCCTCCGAAGCCTGCGGCTCCTCAGTCGTCTCTGAAGGCCCTGCAGCGGGCTCGCATGACATAAAGGCAACAATGAAGATAAGCAGGAGTAGTAAAGACAGCCGGGGGAGTTGTCGCACGGGGAAGCTCCTTTTCCGTGACCGACCGGACGGATCGTCATGTACCTTTTATGTTTGCATATGACGATAGCGCACCCTGACGGCCCCGTCAATCTAAAGGAGGCGGGCTCTCAGAGCCGGGAGGTCTTGCGGTAGCGGCGCTGGAAGAGCTCGTCGAGGCCGCGGGAGAGGAGGTAGAAGCCGTAGAGGGTCACCATGTACCCGACGAGAGGGAAGACGATCAGCCACCACCGGCTGCTTGAAAGGTAGGTGCGGTACTGTCCAATGAGGCCCGCCCACTCGCGACTGATCGAGATGAAGACCGGCGGCGAGGGTTGGAAGATCGTCCCACCCATGAAGACGTCGAAGACGCCGAGCTGGCCGAGCATGGTCAGCACCGCCACCATCTCCGTGCTGAAGAGCACGACCATGGTCTCGACAAAGAGCGGGAGGATGTGCCGCCACAGGACGCGGAGATTCCCCGCTCCGACGGATCGCGCCGCCTCTACGTGATCCCGCGCCGCAATCTCCGCCAGGTGGCCCCGCACCGTCGGCACCAGCGCGGGAAGGCCGATGACCGCAATCACGACGCCCTGCACGAGGGCGAGAACGGACGGACGGATCGCGGGGTTGAAGGTCACGCCATAAAGAACAAAGTAGACGATGATGAAGGGCGGAAGCCCCGCGAGCAGGCGAAACCCGCCGCGTCGGGCTGCGTCCGCCCCGGCGCCGCCGGGGGGAGTACGCAGCGGGCGCGGTGCGGCGGAGACAAAAGCGACGGCGAGAACTATCCGGAGCGCGGCGATCGCAATGGTAGCCAGAATCGTATACCGCGCGCCGTGGAGCAGAATCGTCAACAGATCGTAGCCCCAGATGTCGGTGCCCAGGGGATGGCGCTCGGACGGTGCGGCGGGAGAGACGACGAGCCGGCGCTCCCCGTTCTGCTCCTCATAGTAGATGTTCTCCTGGAACCAGAGGTCGTAGGGAGCCAGGAAGGGTCCGACAACGGCGACCACCACCACAATGAGTAGCAGCAGGAGTCCGGCGAGGAGGCGAGCCGTCATGACGAGACCGCCCTTCGCGTCAGCCGGATCAGACCCAGTGAGAGAAGGTACAGCGCACCGTACACGACGAGGAGTGCGACCATGGAGATGAGGGCAACGTTGAACTGCGCCGCATAGCTGCTGCGCCGGGCGACGGGATCGAAGCCGACGGCAAAGGCGAACTGGAACATGAAGCTCGTGATACCGGGAATGCGGAACATGCGCTCGGTGATGAAGAGACTTGCCATGAGAATGCCGAGAATCCGTGAGAGATCCGCTTCGAGACTTCGCAGCACGCCGGGCAGTAGGTGCCTGAAGATGATGCGCCGCCGGGTGTAGCCGCGACTCCGGGCGTAGAGGATGTACTCCTCCCCGGCAATGGCGCGGGCGCGATCCCCGACGAGTCGAATCACCACCGTCACCGCGACAATGACGAGCTTTACCGTCGGCAGGAGGATCGCGGGATGTCCCGCCAGATAGCCGATGCGCGCCAGACGCGTCCCCGTCGCCTGGAAGAAGGCGATCGCCAGGATCTGCAGGTATACCGCAATCATGAAATCCGGTGTCGCCCCGATGAGCATGAGAAAGCCCGGCGTCCGAGCGTTGCGGCGGATACCAAGGAAGAGGCCCCCCATCGTCCCAAGTATCAGAGCCAGATAGGCCGCCGCGAGGAGGTACGAGAAAGACGTGAGCACGCTCCGCGGCAATGTGTCCAGCATGTTCCGCGGTGTCTGCAGGGCGCGGTACTCGAAGATACTTCCGTCGGCGGCGCGTTCGGCGAGATCATCCGCAGCGGTCAGGATGAAGGAAAACCGTAGAACCAACCGCTCGCCGTCGCGCCGAATGATTCCCGGTGCCGTCAGAATGACGAGAATCAGGAGGAGGCCCAGGACGGCTCTCAGGACGGTAGAGGCGATAGCTTTCATGGATGTCGCAGCGTGTCATATTGGAGTCGGAAACGCAACGAGTGGCGGGCGCCGGCCGCATCGGGTACACTCGTGGTGCCACGACATCGATCGGCAGGCAGTGTCGACCGGCGGCCCCGACATGTCAGGAGGAACAATGGACAGTCACGAAATCGAATACACGATCATTGGCGACGACATGCAGATCGTCGAAATTGACCTCGACCCGGGTGAAACCGTCATTGCCGAAGCGGGAGCCATGAACTACATGGACGACGGCATCTCCTTCGAAGCGCGCATGGGCGACGGCAGCAAGGTGCGCGGCGGCTTCATGGAGCAGCTCATGCGCGCCGGCCTCCGGGCAATCTCCGGAGAAAGCCTCTTCATGACTCACTTCACGAACAACGCCGCCGGGCCCCGGAAGGTCGCCTTTGCGGCTCCCTACCCCGGCAAGATCGTCCCCATGGACCTCCAGGCTCTGCGGGGCGAGCTGATCTGCCAGAAGGACGCCTTCCTGGCCGCGGCGCTGGGCACCAGCGTGGATGTCGTTCTCAACCGCCGCCTCGGGGTGGGCCTCTTTGGCGGAGAGGGTTTCATTCTACAGCGCCTCCGCGGGGACGGCCGCGCCTTCATTCACGTCGGCGGTACCGTGGTGAAGAAGGACCTGGTCAACGAGACGCTCCTCGTCGACACCGGCTGCCTTGCCGCGTTCACCAACACCCTGGACTACGACATTCAGCAGGCAGGCAATCTCAGGTCGATGATATTCGGCGGCGAAGGGCTCTTCCTGGCAACGCTACGCGGCAGCGGCACGGTATGGCTGCAGAGCCTCCCCTTCTCCCGCCTGGCGGATCGCGTCATCCGCAACGCCCGGCTGGGCGGCGGTCACCAGAAGGGAGAGGGCTCGGTGCTCGGGCGCTTCGGCGACCTCTTCGGCGACCGGTAGCGGCCGGGATCACTGGAGGCGCCGGAGCT
>CAZZIE010000214.1:0-5790 GCA_964654185.1 uncultured Spirochaetaceae bacterium
GAACCCATTATCGGCAGGTTCCTCAATTCACGGAAAGTTCGCCTGGCGGGGAACAGAGTACGGCTTTGGCGTGGTGAATCTGCATCGTATTGCCGTTGGCATCGTGGGCTTCAACGATCGTGCCATTGCGTTCTACAAGAAGATGGGGTTCGTCGAAGAGGGCCGCCAACGAGATGGGTACTACTGGGATAGGGCGTATCACGACTTCGTCATGATGTCGCTACTCGAATCGGAGTTCGACGGATAGTGTGAGGTCTCTACTTCGTACTCCTTGGAAGCCCCCGAAGGAAGAGATTCGCCGGGTGCAAGACCTTCTCCTTGCAGACCGGTGACGAGATCATACCGTGGCTACTGAACGAAGACTTACATCAACGCACGGACCAAAGGGACTCGACTCGCGCGCAGCCAAGGATGGCGGAGCGCCAAGGCAGAACAGTGCAGCATGCAGCAGAACGGCCGGCTTGAGCTGCGTGGCGCAGCCACGTCTGCTCGAAGCCGATGCTCGAAGCCGATGTTATGACTCCAGTCGAAGAGCGCGACCGAGTTGGGCCATCGAGCCGGAGGCTTCAGTCGCATTCGGTCACGACTCTATGCTGATTTTCACCTTTCGATCGAAAGCTTTCGCTACCCTTTCGAGAGTCGAGAGTCGAATGCTTTCGGCATGATTCTCCAGCCGCGAAATGGCGCTTTTGGTAGTGTTCAAACGTATTGCCAGCTGCTCCTGTGACAGATGGTGCTCTTCGCGAAGGTTGCGGATCAGTTCACCGATTCGAAGATTCTCGTATTCCTGTTCCACAACACCGGCAAAATCGGGCTCCCGTTCGGTGCGTGTTTCGATATAGCGGTCAAGGTCTCCCATGCTTCTGCCTCCTCAAGTAATCTTCGCGATATTCTTCCGCGCGGCGTATCTCGGCTTTCGGCGTTTTCTGGGTCTTCTTATCGAATCCATGCGTAAGCACGACCAACGTATCTCCGGCGAAAAAACACGGAAATCGATACGCTTGCTTTGAGGCAGGAACTCTTACTTCGAATAGCTCTGTTCCCTTCAGCTTCCGCAAGAATCGATTTGAGAGCGTCGGCTGTCGTTCCACCAGTTTGAGCACCGCCACTACTTTGGCAGCGCTCTTTGCGCGAAGCTCCTCGAGAAACGCTTCAACCGGGCACTCGCCATTGGCCTTTCGATAGAACCGAACCGTCCGCAACGACACCAGTTCTAAGTTAGCATAATTGTGAACGCCTGGGAAGGTGTAGTATTATGGTAAGAACACGCTCATCACACGAAAGGGAAGATGCTTCGAGTAAGCGATTGACGGCGGTGTCGCGTACCTAAACCGATGGCGTACCTTGATTAGCATGTACTCTTGGCCCTTATCATCCCAAGATTTTGCGCTTCTCTTGTTAGTCGATGAAGTCAAGCACACACTCTGGAGTCATAACGAAGAGGTCAGCTGAATTGGGGCGAAGCCGGAAAAAGGCCGTACTCGGCGAGCACCGGTAGAGTAGCGCCGAGCCGGATCAACACAGCGTGAACGATGAAAGCCCCAGTTTCTGCTGAACCGAAATGTTATGTCTCACGCTCAGGACGAAGATGTACTTCAGGGACCGCGTCCAGGGCTTTCGCAACCCGACGGAGAAACGACAACGAGATGTTTGTGTAGTTTCCGGATTCCAGCCTGGCGATTGCGGGCTGTGATGTGCCGATTCTATCAGCAAGGTCCTTCTGTGTGAGATGGTGCTGCTTACGCAACGACACGATCTCGCGGGCAAGCGTAAACTCACCTTCCAGTGCCTCATATTCCTGCTTGAACTCCGGGTCCTTCAATTGTTCGGAAAGAAGATCTTCGTATTTCGTAGAATTCATCTCTCGTCTCCTTGCAGGTACTCTTGCTTCAGCCTCAACGCCCGTTGTATCTCACGCTGATCTGTTTTGTCGGTCTTCTTGATGTAGCCGGAGGTAACGACGAAGATCGATTCTCCGTGCATGAAGTAAAACAGCCGACAGATGTTGGAACTCTGCCGCACACGCAATTCAAAAAGCTCATGGCCACTGAGCTTTCTCGCGTGCGGCATTGGCAACTCAGGGCCAAATTCCTTGAGCAATTCGATCGATCGAAACGCCTTTGCCCGGAGTTTCGGCTCGATTTGCCTGAGGAAGTCTGCGGCCAGATCAAGAACACGGACATCAAAACCCACACCGAAATATATCAATCCTGATATGGAATGACAACTACGTAAGATAGTTATCCCTTGGTCATTTCCAAGGCCCGCACGCTGAATCCATAAGCACGGTAGAAGGCGATGGCGATCCCGTTGTGAGCCAGTACTTCCAGCCGCACGGTCTTGTCGCCCCAGCAGCGCTCGAACAACCAGTCGAGAAGCGCCTTTGCTATACCGCGACGGCGATAGTCTCGCTCGACGAACAACTGGCGAAGATAGTAAGCCTGCTCCTCCTCGCGATACAGCGCACATGCGACTGCTTCAGAGTCATTCCACACAAGGTACGCTCGATAGTCGGCTGAAAGCCACGTACGCATGCGTTCGGTTAGCGCCGAGACGGACATCGGATTCGAGTGGCCCTCATCTTCGATGAGGCGCTTGTTCATTTCCCCGAGGCGATCAATATCCTGTGCTGTTGCTGATCTGATTTCCATCTCGTGAGACATAACGATAGAGCTCACTTGCGCCTCCCGCGGCTCTCAAGGTCTACGCAGCAAGACAAGTCACTGCACTGGAACGTCCGAGCCTCCTGTCGGAGGCGACAAGTGGAGCGGAATGTTATGCTGCCGTGTTAGGCGCTCTGTACTGGTCTTGGCGCGTAGTGATCCACTGTCAGGACGTGGATCAACCCGAGCGACTCTGCGAGTGCCCGCGAACCGGTGTTCTCATGGTGAAACTGGTATCGCGGCTGGAAACCACATTCCGCACAAAATCGGAGTGCGACCCAGACAACTCGCCGCCCAAAGCCGCGCCGTCGATAGCGGGGATGCGTGTACACGCCCCCAATCTCCCACACACACGCCCGTGATTCGGGTATACCCCACACACCGAAGCCAGTCGTTCCGCGTGAGTCAGCCCGAAGAACACTCCTCCACGCGCCGCGTGTTCCGCAAGTTCGTCGGGGGTATAGCCGTTCTCGGCGAAGTATTCGAATGCTTGATCATTGGGACGATGCATACGACCAACCTCTGCATCCGCGTATTGCCCTTCGTACGGCACTCGTCCATGCCACGTGTATGAGTGGAACCCCGTCACAAACCGATAGTCCGTTCGGTTCGCGAAGTGGCGGCGGCTCCAATCATCGTGGACCTTATAGACGATGTGAGATCCCCCCGCCATTTCGACGGCGTGCCGAATCAGTTCCGAATCGTTCCCGTCGGGCATGGCGATCACGTCGGCCTGCGGATAGGCGCGATGGTCCCAGTGCGACATGCTCGCATCAAGCTCGGTCAAACATGCCCAGCGGTCGTCGCGTTCCACGACGCTTGTCCGACAGGCGTGAGGATACAGAGTAAGCATTTTGAGGCTCATCAAATGGGACAACTGGTCGGAACGCAGCAGCTCCTCAGCTCGTTCTCGGTCGGCGATTACGGTTGGCTTCATGCGCATCCCCAAGAACCGGCATGGTAGAGTTGTCGGCGTCCGCGCTGCCCGTGGAGACCCAGTCGAGCTCACGCCCGGTAAGTGACTGAACGCGGAGTCCCAACTGTGCGGCATGATGTTGAACATGCCTCAGCGTATAGATGTACAACTCTCCGCGCGTGAACGGACGATTGCCGAATCCGGACGGACCATTCAACGTGTCCTCCGTATCCGCGGGAATGACCGTAGAGACCTTATTCATACAGAACTGCAGGTACTCGGCGCAGGCCACACGGTCATACGTGTTTCGCGGCAATCGCGGTGCGAGTTCCTCGTAGTCCTGGAACAGATCCGGATGGGTCCGGTGAAACACCTGCGCCCGGAATGACTCGGCACTGCGTTCGAGATAGTAGTCGGTGAAGAACAGTGTGTGAAACACGACTTGAGAGAACGGATAGTCCCCGTGCGATTCATGCCACTCGGCATCAGGACACCTGCTTATGGTCTGATCCACTGTAGAGAGGGCAGCCTGAAACTGCCCGATCAGTCCCTCATGCCACCACGTCACCGCGGTATACCCCCCAGAACGTAGTATACGCGATAGCAAGAGCCGGGTTCACGATTTCTGCCACAACCATTGCGATACAGATGCCTCCAATCAATGGAATGAAGGCCAGACAGGCTTTGAGCAGCATAACGAAGCACATGACTTGCGCCGTACCCAGCGGAGGCCGTGCCCGTAAGGGCCAGACGGTACAGTAGAACACCGGGTCATAAATCTATAGAGACAATAGAGTTAGGCGACAAGTCAATGTGCTTGTCATGTTGACCGCCATCTGCCACCGGATGGAGGACCAAGAGCACACGGACGTGCTCTTGGTCCCCACGGTACTCGGCGCACCGTGACAGGACAGATCCCCTCTCCGGAGACCGCCCTACCCCCGGGACCGCGACCGCTCGCATGGCAATGGCGCAGTTGGGGACGCCGCACCCCGCCAGGACCAAGAATCTCCTCCTTGCATGGACGCCACGGTGTGAGTTCAACCCCACTGCGCGGGGCGATCTTGCACCATACAAGCTTTGTATGCATCCTGTAGTCATGGCAGAGAAGACCAGCACCGTGAACATCTCGTTCCGCGAGGACCTGTTGAACGAGATCGAGATGGATGCCGAGAAACTCGCACATGCAGTGCGCACCCACTGGAGCGTTGAGAACGCCCTGCACTGGACGCTGGACATGAGCTTCAGCGAAGACGACTCACGGATGCGGGAAGGCTACTCGGCAGAGAACTTCGCGATGATGCGCCGAATGGCCTTGAGCATCATGAAACGCGATGTTCACTCCAAGCGGAGTCTCAAAGGACGCCGACGGATCTGTTCCTATCACGACCCGTACCTGGAAGCACTCCTGTTCAACTCAGACCAGACCATCGCGGCGGTTCGTCCTCACTGAGCCATATGCGCCGGCCCTGGTGGAACGGGCGCCGCACCGGTGTTCTGTGGTATGCTGGGCGCAATGGACGAGCGCGAGGATGCCCTGACGGAAGCTCAGGCACGCAGTCTCTGGTCTCGTGCGGCCGACCTCCAGGAACGCGCGAGAGCGGAGGCAGAACGAGTGGCGGAAGGAGCGGCGCCTGCGATCGGCGACGGGGCGCACGAGGAACCCACGGTATCCCTGAACATCGCACGTGAGGCGGCCATTCAGTCGGGAATCGATGGGCGGTATGTGGACCGGGCGTTGAGACAGGTGCGCGTAGATCAGGAGCTCGACACTCGAGCGACGGCGAGCTGGTGGGCACGGGCACTGCGGGCCAGCGACGGTACGCTGAGCGAGCCACTTCACGTGGAGGCACCACCCTCGGAGGTGAGGGCGGCAGCCACGGCGGTGGCGCAGTCGTCACCGTTTGCCGTTGAGCTCGTTGACGTACTCGAACCGGGGCCGGACGCCACGGCGTACGTCTATGAGGTACCGGAGGACACCGGCAAGAGCGGCACCTTCCAGTATCAGGTCCGAGCGATGTCGGACGTGAGGCGGGTTGCGTTCATCGTCGTACCGGCCACAGAGGGCGGGACCGACGTTGAGCTCTACTGCAGACTCGACAACAGTGTCCTGATCAACGGCATAGCGCTCCGGGTCATCCAGACGATCGCCGCTGCTGCAGGCGCCGGCATGGGCCTTGCACTGGCAGCGCTATTCGTCCGCCTTCTGGG
>CAZZIE010000215.1:0-5697 GCA_964654185.1 uncultured Spirochaetaceae bacterium
TCAGTTCTTCGCTCGTCTGACCACTGGCCACGTATGGTTATGTGCGTCGGCCCTGTTGACCACCCGCCGGGGACGCCGTAGAGTGTGACGGCGAGCCCTATGTACAATCCAGCGTGGTCTCTTGCGGTGCACATCTCCGTCTTCGTCCTCTCCGCCGCCATTGTGGCGGTTGTCGGGACGCGCCTTGCCGGGGCGGCGGCCCGGCTCGCCCGGCGAACCGGGATGGGCCAGGCGGTTACCGGTGCCATCTTCCTCGGGGCGAGCACCTCCCTGTCCGGCATTGTCACCTCCGTTGCCGCCGCCGCGGGCGGTCATCCGGAGCTGTCGGCGAGTAACGCCGTCGGCGGTATCGCCGCGCAGACGGTGTTTCTCGCAATCGCCGACCGGTTTCATCGAAAGGCGAACCTGGAACACGCCGCCGCTTCCGACGAGAACATGCTGCAGGGAGCCTTGCTCATCGGCCTGCTCTCTCTGCCGCTCCTCTCCGCCTTCGCCCCGGAGATCGCGCTCTTCGGCGTCCATCCGACAAGCATTGTGATTCTCCTGGCGTACGTTCTGGGACAGCGCATGATCATTGTTGCGAAGGGCCTGGAAATGTGGCAGCCGAGGATGACGGAGCAGACGCACCTGGAATGGGAGCACGACGCGGGCGCGGCCTCGTCGAAGGGCGAGACGTCCCTCGCAGCGGTGTGGGCTTCCTTCGCGGTGGCGGCAATCGCCGTCGGAGTTGCCGGGTACTTCCTGGCCCAGTCCGGCGTTGCCCTTGCCGACCGGACCGGTCTCAGCGAAACAGTTCTCGGCGGTCTCTTCACCGCCGTGGCCACTTCGTTTCCGGAGCTGGTAACGGTTATTGCAGCTGTGCGGATGGGCGCTCTCACCATGGCGGTGAGCGACATCATGGGGGGCAACGCCTTCGATGTGATCTTCCTGGCCGTGGCCGATGTGGCGTATCGCGATGGATCGATCTACCACGCCATGGGCGAACGGCCGACCTTCCTGGTCATGCTCACCATTCTCCTGACGGGTATTCTGCTCATGGGCTTGATCCGAAGAGAGCGTCACGGCATTGCCAACATCGGCTTCGAGAGCTTCCTGCTCCTGCTCTTCTATGCAGGAGGCTTTGTGATCATTGTCACGACGATGGGGTGAACCGGCGACGCAGCGTCGGCGATGCGCGGTGTTGGGGGCGGAGCTGCGTTGGGGACGGAGCTGCCGCAGGCGGTGTCGGGGACGGAGCTGCGTCGGGGACGGAGCCGCCTCGGGGCAAGGGGCGGCGCCACCGTCGAGCCGGCTGTTACTCCGTTACGAAGCCCGGCAGCGTCATGTGGATGACGGTTCCGCGCTCCTCCCCGCCGGTTCGTGAGTCGACCTGGATGGAGCCGCCGTAGCGCTCGACGAGCCGCTTGATGAGAGGCATGCCGAAGCCCGTTCCCTTCTCTCCCTGTGTGCCGTCCCGGGTCGTCGGCGCAAAGGGGTCGAAGAGCGAATCGAGAAGATCGCGACTCATGCCGATGCCGCGGTCCCGCACGGAGATCTGCGCGTAGTCGCCGGCGTGGTCCGCTTCCACCGTGACGACGCCGCCGGGGTCGGAGAACTTCGCCGCGTTTGTCAGGAGGTTGGTGAGAACCGAGTTCACAAAGGTTGCCCGGTCAGCCAGGACGACGAGACGATCGTCGATGTGAGCAGTGAACCGGATCTCCTTGTATCCGAAGGCGTGATCGGCCGCGGCAATGGCCTCGTCCACCGCCTCGCGAAGTGGAATCCGGGCCATCTCGAGCTGCTGCTTTCCCGTCTCGACGGCAAGCATCTGTCGGACCGCATCTATGATGGCAAGACCGCGCTCGGCGCTCTCCTTCATCATGTCGAGGTAGCTCGCATCTCCGGGCTCCTCACGGGCAAAGGGGACGAGTTCCCAGATGGCCGTGAAAGGACTCCTGAGATCGTGGCTGAGGATGCGAATGAGGTCCTGTCGCTCACTGCTGATTCGCTCGAGCTCCCGGTTCACCTCTTCAAGGCGCGCGCGCTCCGACTCGAGATCGCTCGTGCGCCGTCGTACCCGCTCCTCGAGCTCCTCGTTCATTCGCTGGAGATCGGCAAGACGCCGCTCTTCCGCTTCCCGTCGCACCTGCTCGAGCCCATACCGCAACTCGGTGTTCCTGAGCTCCCGCTGCTTGTCCTCGTCGTAGATGAGACGCCGTACCCCGGACGCTCGCACCTGCTCCTGATAGGCGGCGCGATAGTCGCCCTTCTCCGCGAGGCGTCGGGCGCGCTCCTCCCTTGCCTCGACTTCGACGTCGGGGTGACCGTCCTTCTCGGCGACGTCTGCGGCATCACGAAAGATATCGAGAGCGCGCTCCTCGTCACCTGCGGCTTCGCGGGTGTGCCCGTGAATGAGCAGGGTCTCGGCGCGGATCCGCGCGTACTGCCGCGGAGCATTCATGGCCTGGTCGATCCAGGAGAGCGCCTCCTCCAGGCGCCCGAGCCGCCAGAGCGTCCGGGCGACGCCGTTTCGCGCGCTGGCGTAGAGCATGCCGAACTCCTCCTCGGTGACGGCGTTCAGCACGCGCTCGAAGTAATCGAGGGCCTGCTCCAGGCGCCCCTCTTCGAATTCGATCTCCCCGACGCCGTGGAGGGTCCAGGCAATCCCGATCCGATAGTCTATTGACTCGAAGAGCTGTCGGCTCTCCCGGTAGAGCTGTCGCGACCGATCGAACTCTCGCTGCTCGGAATAGATGACGGCCAGGTTTCGCAGACAGTACGCCTCCACCCTGGTGGCCCCGGCCTTCCGGGCGTATTCGATCCCCAGGTTGGAGTGCTCGAAGGACTGCGCGTACATACCAAGGAAGAAGTAGAGATTCGCGAGGGAGTCGTGTACGGTCGCCGCGACATCGGGTTCATCGACATGGGGTTCGCCGAGGACGGCCAGGGCCTCGTGCGCCTTCGAGAACCCTGTCTCGACATCGTTCATGACGGCGTGGGTGTAACCCTGGGTTCGGAGCGCTTCGGCTCGGCCTCGCGGATAGGAGATTGCCTCGGCGCGAGCCTGAAGCCTCTGCGCGGCGGAGAGGGAACCCTCCGGGTCCTCGTGCGCCGCCTCCCACACGCTCACGTTCTCATCATCTATGCTTCGTATCTCGTCGTCCCGCATGGGTGCATGCTCCAGGTGTAGTCCGCGCCGGTGTCATGATAGAGGTCACGGAACGCTTTGCCCAGCCTGCACCGTACCGTACCTACCTCGCCGCAGGCGGCGCCGGGGTGTCCGCATCCGTGCCGTTACCATCGGCCACATGTTCTTCTTCCGAAGGAGCGAGGCGCCTCAGGATGTCGTAGTACGTGAGGATTCGATTGATGTAGCGCACCGGCTCGGTGCCGCGGGCGTAACCGTGCGCAGCGCGCCGGTAATACTCCGGCCGGGAGAGGAGCGGCAGCGTCTCCTCAAGAGAGCTCCAGCGTCCGGCGTCGAGCCCCTTCTCCCTGGCGATTGCCTGGGCATCCAGGACGTGTCCGTATCCTACATTATACGATGCCATAGCGAGGAGGAGACGGTCGCGCTCGGAGGCGGCGGTGTCGAAGCGCTCGTGCATCGTTGCGAGGTACTCCACACCCGCGCGGATGCTCTGGGCGGGGTCGTAGCGGTCGCGGATGCCCATCTCCAGGGCGGTCGTCCGGGTGAGCTGCATGAGACCTCGGGCGCCGGCGTAGCTCGTGGCGAGGGGGTGGTAGTGCGACTCCTGGTACGCCAGCGCTGCAATGAGTCGCCAGTCGAAGCCGTGTTTCTGCGCTTCCCGCCTGATGAGGACCTCGAACTCCGGAAGGCGCGACCGGATCCGCTCGTGAAACACCTTGATATCAACGTAGTCGAAGACCTCGGTGTTCCCGTAGTACCGGTCGTAGATTCGGTCGAAGAGCCCGCTCTCCTTCACAACACGAAAGAACTGGTTGATCTCTCCGACGAGTTCCTCGGCATCCGGCGGTGCTGCCCACGCCAACGGTTGCGGGCCGGAGATGGCAAAGGCCATGCGTACATCCGGATAGTAGCGACGATTGAGCCGAGCCACGTGAGTATCTGCAACGGTCGCCTGAATCTCCCGGCCGGCAACGGCGCGGATGAGATCCTCCGTCGGCCGATTCCGATGGGCCACGACATCGATCTGGAGACCTCCGGCCTTCAGCTCCCGGAGGCGCCGCTCGTAGGAGGTTCCTTCTCGTACGTGCACCGTCATGCCGAACATGTCCTCCATGCGGCGCACACCGTGATCGGAGGCGTGCACAATGAGATGCTGCCGCACGATCATGTAGGGCTCCGAGAAAACAACGTGGCGGCGCCGCGGCTCAATGTTGGTGAAAGCGGCCGCGATGAAATCTCCCTCCGCCGCGAGAAGCGCAGGGACCATGGAGGACCACGGTGGCGTCGTGACATTCAGCTCGACCCCGAGAAAATCGGCGAAAGCTGCAGCAAGCTCGTACTCGAAGCCGGCGGGTGCCCCGCGGTCCAGATAGTAGGCGTGCTGCGAGTTCTGGGTGATCATGGTAATGGTTCCGGCATCCCGCACCGCGTCCAGGTGCGTGTGGCGAGGCCGAAGGACGAACCACGCCGCGGCAACCGCCGCGAGGGTGAGGCAGCCGATCAAAACCGTGAGCATTACGATCCGCGGGTCCCTCATGTTGATGCGCACGGCTAGAAGATAGTGATGATCGGGGACGATTGACCGCCCGGAAGCGGCCTCCGCATACTTGAAAGAGAGGCCCGTGGCCAATCGAAAGACTGCGGGTGCCGTTGCGCGCGGGCACTGCCGGGCCCGGGCATCGTTGCGAGCGGGCATCGCCGGGCGCAGGCACTGCCGGGCCCGGGCGTCGTTGCGAGCGGGTACCGCAGGGCGCGGGCCGACGACCTGGGGGAGTCTATGAGTCATCGAAACGTGCTGAGAGGATGGTTTCTCGGACTCCTTGTCATGTACCTTGCGGCGCCCTACGTGTACGGCGCCGGCGGCGAGGAAGAGGCCGACGGCCAGGAAGGCACCCGTAGCGGCGGCGCGCCGGTGGAGGAGGCCGCCCAGACGGACGACTCCCGGTCGGCCGGGGAACGGGCGAACGAGCGTCGCCGGATGGTAGAGCGCCACATTGCAGGCGCCGGCGTTGAGCATGCGGCGGTCCTGGATGCTATGCGCTCGGCCCCGCGGCACGAGTTCGTACCTTCCCCGCACGAGGACCAGGCGTATGCCAACCGACCGCTTCCGATCGGTCACGGCCAGACGATCTCTCAGCCCTACATTGTCGCGTACATGACCGAGGTCCTGAATCCGGATGCGGAGGATGTCGTCCTCGAAGTGGGGACCGGAAGCGGCTATCAGGCCGCAGTACTCGCCGAAATCGCGGATGAGGTCTACACCATTGAGATCATTGAGCCGCTCGCTCGAACCGGACGGGAGCGCCTGGAACGTCTCGGCTACGACAATGTGCACGTACGCCAGGGGGACGGCTACTTCGGGTGGCCCGAGCACGCCCCTTTTGATGCGATCATCGTCACCGCTGCAGCAGGCCACATTCCCCAACCGCTTGTCGAGCAACTGCGGCCGGGCGGCCGCATGGTCATTCCGGTAGGGCCGGTCTTCGCGGTACAGACTCTCATCCTCGTCAACAAGGGCAGTGACGGCGAGATTACGACGGAGCAACTCTTACCGGTCCGCTTCGTACCCA
>CAZZIE010000216.1:0-4451 GCA_964654185.1 uncultured Spirochaetaceae bacterium
CCGTGTGATACCATTCTTCATGTCCGCCCCCCTCGCGTGTAGCTCTGCGCTACGTGCGGTTTTGACGAAGTGTAACCTACGTCTCCGCGTGCGGGGGCGTTCACATTCATTATGACTAGCTCGGGACAAAGACGGGGAGCTTCTGCGCAGGTATGGCACGTCTACATGGAGGGCGACACTCGCGTTAACTGCGGACACGCTTTCCGAGTTTGCGATGGCGTGTGCATCATTTTGGGACGAGCTTCCGGAGAGATTGTTCCGAGACCAAGAGTAATAATGTACCGCGGTTGGGCTTACCTGCGCCCGCGCGACGTGTCGCCGCGTTGGTGCCCCAAGTATCCCCGGAGGCCAACGGACGCAACAAACCCTGTGTTTACAGCCTCTGTGCGTAATTCTCACGCATTCGCCAAACGGCGCTCACGCCAACTCTCCGCTGAGGTATACGCGCCTGATTCTTGCCCTTCCGCGCGTGCGGAAGGGCCGCCAGTGCGTTTTTCGGCGCGTTTGTGCCTTTAAGGGTCGTCCGCGCGTGGTTGGCGCGATTCTCGGACTCGTCTGGAACCGCTGTCAGAATCGGTCAACGCCGCGGATCTGCTAAGTACGGGCCTCCACGAGCGCGAGGAAGTCACTCTCCTTGAGAATGCGAATCTCCTGGCCGGCGGAGATCAGCGACTCCGCTTTCCGATGCTTGTTGCTCTTGGTTGCGCCGGCCAGTTTGCGAATGTCCTGGTCGCCGACCACGAGCATGGTGGTTCTCTTCGTCACCCCCGAGCTCACGGTGCAGCCGAGCTCCGCCGCTACGGCCGCCGCCTCCGTCCGTGGGGTGGATAAGGCGCCCGTGAATGCGAGCACCTCGCCATACAGGGGGCCATCGGGATTGCCCTCGAGCGAAAGCCGTTCCCGAGCCCGCGGATCAATGGGCCGTTCAACGCGGGTCAGCCAATCTGAAACACCCATGTCGTTCTGCCTCATCGCTTCAATCAGCACGTTCGCCGCTGCCCTGGCGTCCTCGAGGGCGTCGTGTTCCCGATACGTGTAGCCCAAGTACGTTGAGACGTTGTGTAGTCCGTATCCTCGTTGGGCAAACTGCGGCCAAGCCCTCCGCGCCACACGCGCGGTGTCGAGCCACTGTGTGGTGGGGTAGGGGAGCGAATGCTCCTCGCATGCGCGCGCGATCGCAACGCGATCGAAGTGGGTATGGCACACCGATACCCGATTCTCGAGGTAGGATAGCAGGTGATCCCACACGTCAGGCAGGCTCGGCGCGTCTTTCACGTCCTGTTCGGTAATCCCATGAATGGACGCATTCACCGGGTCGAACCAGTCTTCCGGATTGATCAACGTCACCCACTCATCAATGAGCGTCTCATCGTTGTAGGCGACAACGCCGATTTGGCAGATTGAGGCCATGTCAGGGTTTGCGGTCTCGACGTCGATGGCTGTGAAGGCTTCCATACGCAACACTCCTTCGTCTATCGTGCCGCACGGAGCAGGTTGATCGACGTCCATGATGCTGCCGGGCGAAACACGCGACGCCCATTGTCACCATGTCGATGAAACCGTTGCGCGGTCACGCAAAAGCACGCCGGCGTATGTCCATGACGTGTCATACGACGGTGCTCCTCGGTCCATGTGCGTGTGCAGGGTTTTCTGCGATCATCGACCTCGCCAGGTCAAAGTCGCTCGTTGGGCGAAACACGAACCGCTCAGACCAGCGTATCTGAATCGAGTTAAGGTTCTCGACGACGCCTCGTTTACAGGGTACGGGGATTCGTCTTCGGACTCGAGCAACGAAATTGAGCGTCTCAAAGACGCCGGCCTTCTCTAACCTGGCTCTCTCACGATTCGCAGCGGTCGCGAGTTCATGGAACGTATCTCGACAGAGGAGACAGAGCACGTACCTCGGACTCAACGGCAGATATATCTCTATTCCAGGGACCGCCAGGCCCAGCGTGCCACGTACTTCTGACCGATTGACAGTGTTCTGCAACCCTACGGGATGGTCACCGATCAGGAATTGATCATCGGATTCATAGAGCAACCACACCTTATCGTTGATTGGCTCGGCAAGTTCCTGAGCCACACTCAGGAAGCCCAGAGCGAAGGCCTTGATCTCATCGTCCGATCCGGTTCCGGCGACCTGTTGGATGTCGCTCTGTGCAAAGCCGGCTTCGGCCATTCGATTTGCCAGCTGCCTGTTGGTGTCCTTCACCGACTGCCGGAACTGTCTGGTGCGAACCATCTGAACGCCGATGAAGAGGGACAGCCACCGTCGATCGTCCCGTGTCAGGTGCCGAACCGTTCGATGGTGCAGAAGATTGTCGTTTATGATGAGTGCAGCTTTATCCTCAAGAGCGCTCAGTGGACTCTCCATGCTGGTATCGGGATCACCGTCCGATAGATCGTTAAATGCCTTTTCGCTCGCGACGTTGCGTGTGCTTGGGGAAAAGACTCTATCCTCCCGCTTGTCGTAGCAGAAAACCTGCTCAGTTGCGGGCGTAGCGAAGTTGTTGAGCAAGAAGCGCGGCACGTAGTGTTGATTCTTGGGATGATTGCCATTGCTCATTGGCTTCGCCTGTAGATCGCCCGCGGAGGCTTAGAATGGATAACTGGTCACAACCCGGTAGCGGGCGATGAAGCCTTCACTGCCGGTTTCTTCGATCTTGCCCTCGTGATCTTGTCGGTAATGAAACACTCCTTCAGATCGTCCATCAGAGACCGCCACAGCGTCCTCTTGTGAAGGAATCGCAGCAGGACAATGTGTCGTCCAGAGTACGATTGTAGGAACGACACCACGTCCCGGTTGCTGAACGACCGCAGTCGTTGGTCCGGCTCAAGGCTCTTCTCAAGGTACGCCTGAAACTGCACCGCAAAATCATCGGTCAGTACGGTTCGAACCCGATTCCTGAATCTGGCATTTCGGTACGCGCGTGCGGCGATCCAAGCTGTGGCGGTGAGGATGACTGTTACGCCCGTCCAGTCCAGCCAGGCTGCGTTTCCAGGGATCATGCTTCGAAGTTCCCCTACAGTGTTTGAGACCCGGGAGAATGTTAACCACGAAGCGCCCGCAGCAATGCCGATGCCTGCTGTAACGACGTGAGAGGAACGGAGCCCGTGATTCCGATTGAACTCTCTCGTCTTGATGCGGATTTCCTCGGAACCAGACTGTCTGAGCTGTTCCTCCAGTCTGCGGATCCTGTCATTGGCGTTGGCGAGTTCGAGCTGGAGCGTACGGATCTTCTCAACCTTCGCAGCGTTCTCCGCCTCAGCGCGGACCAGCTCGGTTTCCATTTGCTGGCCCGAATCATCGGCCCGGGAAAGCTCCAGAGCCCGGCTGTCGGCCTCATCTCGGATCCGTTCGATGATGTCGTTTATCTGCTTGAATTGCTCTTCCGCTTCTTTCTTCCGCTCATGGTCTGTGAACGAATCCGGATGTACCGAGCGCATCCTTCGGCTCAATTGTTTGACCAGCTCAGGGACAGATAGTTCGCCCTCAATTCCGACCAGTTTCTTGCCTTCTTGCACAGCTTCGTCGGTCAAATCATTGTCCTCGCTGTTTCATTAGCTCCGCTGAATGCCGGCATCACGAAGGCTATCCGCAGTAGTGAGGGCGCCGATCAGCCGGCTGGTCCTGGATCCCAAGACGCTAAGTGCCGGCCCCCGAACGTGCTCATCAGGGCCCCGGCAGTACCTGAATGCTCCGATGCCACTGGTAACACACGTCAGAGCGGCCAGAAAGACCGTCTGCCAGGAGGGATCCGCATAGTCGGTGCCCCGATACTCCCGTTTCGCAATGAACCGCCCCGTGGACTCCAGGTAGATGTTCATGAATGCGTCGACCGGTCGCTCGGATCCGTAGCCGTGTACCCACGCGCGCAGATACGCCGCCCCCTGGAGCGGGTGCCATCGCTCCTGGCGGCCCGTCTTGAAATCGACAAGGGCAAACTGTCCGCCGATAGTTACGCCGGCGACATCGATCGTGCCCGCGTACCCGTCCGCCTCGTTGAACACAACGAGCTCCGCGGTCCCCGGATCCGGCGTGAACGCATACTCCTCGCAGAATGCGCGATAGCCGCGCAGGTACCCGGTGATCTCGTTCCCGGAGAAGTCATCCGGATTCATGATGCCCTGGTTCACCAGGCGCAACGCCTCATGGACAACCGACCCTTTCGTCGGGTCGATATAGCCGTTCGTGGGTATGACCCCCTCGCTGCGAAGGATATCCGTCACGGAAGGGTAGCGGTTGCCTGTCTGGGGATCTCGGTACGTATGGCTTGTGCGGTCCAACGTCACACTCACAAGCGGCTTTCCCGGCCAGACTTCGCGATCCTACGTGTCCTTCCCGCGGCCCTCGGCCTCGAGGCTGCGCGCCATCCGAAGTGCGTCGTCTCGCGATACCGGCTTTGAGGCGGCCTGGATTCGAAGCGCCTCCCGACCTTCTGCAACGAGCT
>CAZZIE010000216.1:4461-5697 GCA_964654185.1 uncultured Spirochaetaceae bacterium
CGAGCTCTTCACGGTCCGGGAGGATCCGGGACGCCCGCAGGCCGTTTTTCTCAAAGTGCAGTGGCGTGCCGTCCCAGGACCCGTATTCGATTTGGCTCGCGGCATGGAACGCCTCTTTGGACGCGGCCCGCCAGGCCAGCGCGATCGCCTCGTGCTCCGAGAGCGGACACGAACCGTGCCAGATATCGCACGCTCGGCCCCCGACGGCGATCAGACGCTCACCTTCGGGATACACGCGAAAGGCCCGGTAGCCGTTTCGTAGTTCGAACCGCACTGGGATGTCTTCATAATCGCCGTACTCCACAAGACGCGGTTCGTGATAGGCGGTTGTTGCCGCATCCCGCCACGCCAGCGCCCGTGCCTCTTCGGGGGTGATCGCCGTGGACTTCTCGCGAATCGCGGCGGCTTCGTCTCCGCCAGCAATGAGAAGCTCCGTGTCAACGAAGATGCGATAGGCCCGCAGGCGGTCCGTGTACTCGAACCGGTAGGGCAGGTCGTTGCGATTGCCGTACTCGTTGCGCGGCTCCATGTGGAACCACCTCCCCTACAAGTATAGCGGAGGTTATCGGTCCACACAAATATGCGAACGTTTGCGTGAGGAGGATGGACTCCGAATGGTGGAATGTTGGCATTGCGACGGCGGCAATCGTTGTTGCGCGAGTAAGTGGAGATTCATCCCGCGCCACATTTACCGCACATGCCACTTCCCGTCCCGTTGGTAGGCTTGTCCGAGTACCTCGAGGGAGCCGAGGATCTGAGCGACAGACTTTGCGGGCTTGCGCTTGAAAGCCGACGCAACGGCTTCCTCCGCCTGCGGGCCAACAGAGAGCACGCGCCGAACGGCCTTTGCCTGCTCAGGCGTCGTCTTGGGCCACGTCGGCTTCTTGGTGGACTCCGTCGCGGCCAGTGCTGCTTCCTCAGCGCCGCCTTCCATTTCGATTGCGGTCTGCATGGTCAGGTAACTCTCGAGTCGCTGGTTGAAGATGACGGGCTTGACCACCAAGCCCTTGTTGCTGGTCTTGAGTCCCCGGATTTCTCGCCTCTCCGGATCCACCGCCTGGTGGATCGCCGCTCCTTCGCCGGGCTTCCAGTCGGCCAGGCGAAAGGCCGCCGCCTCCCCTGGGCGCAACCCCCAGGTGTGCATGAGGTAGAAGTAGGTCGCCCACTCCAGTGACAGCCAGATGTTTTCTGCAAGCCCTTCTTCCCCGAAATTGCAAACAGAATTCCCCAGGCACC
>CAZZIE010000217.1:0-5604 GCA_964654185.1 uncultured Spirochaetaceae bacterium
GGCCGCGGCATGGAAGAAGTGTTCCTGCTTCTGCTGCCGGCACTCCCCATCCTCACGAGCCTTGCCGCCTTCATGGACGTCATGACCGCGGGCTTCGTGCTGCAGTTGGTGGGCTCGTCGGAGCGGCTGCGGCGCCGGGTGGAGTTGCTCGATTTTGTCTAAGGGGGCTATTCGGCGGCGTCACCCTCGGGCAGGGGCGCTTCCGCGCTGCCGTTGGTCGCGCCGTCCGCGGCTCCGGTTTCACCGTTGCCACCCGCGCCGCCGCCCAGATTGATCCGCACCGCCAGGTTCGCAAAGACCTGCATCTCGTCCCAGAAGGCGACGTCG
Source organism: uncultured Spirochaetaceae bacterium (assembly GCA_964654185.1). GTDB lineage: Bacteria > Spirochaetota > Spirochaetia > DSM-27196 > PWMO01 > CAYFQV01. Next base: position 328 of record CAZZIE010000217.1, read on the forward strand.
TAGGCGTCCCACCAGTTGTGAATGGGGATGGTCGCCCGGAGGCTCCCGCCGATGTCCACGCGCTCATTGAAGACGTAGGTTGCCGAGACGTAGGCTTCCGGCGACAGGAAGCGCACCGCCGAGTAGAAGTGGCCAACCACGGGGGCCGCCTGGCCGGCGATTGCGCTAATGGGAATCCGGAAGGAGAGGGTAGGGCTGCCGCCCATGGCGATCTCCCAGGACTCGCCGATCTCCCACGGGAAGAGCCATGGCGTCGCCACCACTGCGGTGAGGAGGCCGGCAACATCACCGGATTCACCGCCGGTCTCGATCTGGGTCGGCACCGCCTTGTCGCCGCCGGGCTTGAGGTACTCCTGGTAATGGATGCTCAGAAGCGGGGAGAAGACCAGGTTCTCGGAGATGCGGAATCTCACCCCCGCGGAGCCGCTGAGATTGAGAGGGCTCTTGTCGCTGCCGTGCACGGGTGTGCCGTCGGCGGTCGTCGTGTAGGCGTTGCCGATCCACACCGGCCCGGCATGGACATTGATCGCTTCCAAGGAGAATGCATCCGCCCGGGGCACTGCCGCCGCTACGAGAAATGCAGCCCAGAGGACGATGAAGCCTGCTCTGAGCGACTTGGATTGCTCGAACTGTCCTGAACGCATGCCTGGAAGGGAGTATACCACAGTGGGCCCGCAGCCGCAGGCCGGCTGCGCCTCAGTACGCCTTTGCGAACACCGCCATGTAGTGTGCCGGCTCGCCGGAGTAGATGCACTTCCGGCCCTTGGCCTGCTCCTCATTGCCGAAGGGCAGTACCCGGATCGTGGCCTTGGTGTCTTCCTTGATCTTGGTTTCGTGCTCGGGCTTGCCTGACCACGGCGCGGTGACAAAACCGCCGCCCCCGGCGAAGAACTCCTTGAACTGCTCGTAGTCGTCGAGCTCGACGCTGTTCGCGTCGCGGAAGTCCTTTGCGCGCTGATAGAGGCCTTCCTGGATCTCTGTGAGGAGCTTGTCGACCTCCTCCGGGGCCTCGGCGACGGGCACCGGCCGCTTCTCGCCGGTGTCGCGCCGCACGAGCATGACCTGCTCCGACTCCATGTCCCTGGGGCCGACCTCAATGCGCACGGGTACGCCGTTCAGCTCCCACTGGGTGAACTTGTAGCCGGGGGAGCTGTTCTCATCGTCATCCAGGATGACCCGGAACTGCTCCTTCAAGCGGCGGTTCAATCCGTCGGCGTAGGCGAGAACATCGTCCTTGTTCTTGGTCTTGAATATGGGGACGATGACTACTTCGGTCGCCGCGAGCTTCGGCGGTATAACCAGTCCGTTGTCGTCGGAATGCGCCATGATGAGGGCGCCGATGAGGCGCGTCGAGACGCCCCATGAGCTCGCCCAGACGTACTCTTCCCGGCCCTCCTTCGACTGGAAGGTGACCTCGAAGGCTTTGGCGAAGTTCTGGCCCAGAAAATGGCTGGTCCCGGCCTGCAGGGCGCGGCGGTCCTGCATCATGGCCTCAATGGCGTAGGTGTTCACCGCTCCGGCGAACTTCTCGCTCTCGCTCTTCACGCCGGTGAGCACGGGCAGCGCCATATACTCCTCGGCGAAGCGCCGGTAGACGTCCAGGATCTTGAGAGTCTCCTCCTGCGCTTCCTCGGCGGTGGCGTGAGCGGTGTGGCCCTCCTGCCAGAGGAACTCCGTCGTCCGCAGGAAGAGGCGGGTGCGCTTCTCCCAGCGCATGACGTTGGCCCACTGATTGATCAGAAGCGGCAGGTCCCGGTAGGACTGGATCCACTTCTTGTACATGCTCCAGATGATGGTCTCGGAGGTGGGGCGGATGACCAGGGGCTCGTCGAGCTCTTCGCCGCCGCCGTGGGTGACCACTGCGAGCTCCGGGGCAAAGCCCTCAACGTGCTCCGCTTCCCGCTTGATGAAGCTCTCCGGAATGAGCAGAGGAAAGTAGGCGTTGACGTGTCCGGTTTCCTTGAACATGCCGTCCAGGGCGTCACGCATGCGCTCCCAGAGGGCGTACCCCCGCGGACGAATGACCATGGTGCCCTTTACGGGGCTGTAGTCCGCAAGTTGTGACTGGAGGACAACATCCACGTACCAGTCTGCGTAGTTTTCATGTCGGGGAGTTATTCGTTCTGCCATGCCACCGTCCGCTTGAGAATGTGCGGTATTCTACGGGCGGGCAAAAAGGCGTGTCAACGCGGTTTATGGGTCGGAAGTACCTTCGTGTTTCGGAAGCGCCGGGGTCACCCTAAAAGGAAACGGTCTCGACCATGTAGCGGATGCTCTTCCCGTCCTCGCCGTTGTACTCCTTCTGCACGACGAATACGAGGGACTGCTCGTCCGGCGACAGGAAGACCTGGCTGATCCGGTACCGGGATACGCCGTCGCGGAAGTAGCCGGGGCGGCCCACCGTGAAGGCATTCACGTCCCCGTCGCTGAAGACAACGGTCAGCTGGATATGAAAGGATGCCCGGGCGTCTTCGCCTTCGCCTTCGGCCATCTGGACCAGGGATATCTCGTAGCGGTTTCCGGTGTTGAAGTCGCGGAACTGGATCTCCGACTTCGGCTCCTCGCCGTTGACCAGGAGATAGACAATGCGACCGGGTGCGAGATGGTTAACGTCGTAGCGTTCAATGAGTGACTGGCTGTCGCCGAGGAGGGTGTACAGGGCGCCCGAGCCGTTCTGTCCCGGGGTCAGGTCCACGTCGAAGGTGCGCCGTTTGACGCCGCCATCGACGAATACGTTATCCGGCACGTCGACCGTGAAGATTTCGGCAAAGGGGCGGGAAGTGTCGCGCTCGATCCCATACTGGGCAAACATGAAGACCTGGGAATCCTCGGAGAAACCGAGGTTCACAAAAGACGCTACATCGCCGGCGAATACGGACAGCGCGGAAATGAGAAACACCGCGATCACGGCAAGTGAGCGCTTCAGCATGATGATTCCTCCCTCATCTATCAATATCGAGCAATCCGCGCAAATCTGTAGGTTTTTTCGCCATTCGATTCTGGTATACTGTAGCGAATGACGCTGTCTACTCGCAACACGATTCTCCGGCTGGGTCTGGCGGTGTCAGTGCTGGTTGCGGGGGCGGCCACAGCCGCGGCGGTGTGGCTCTACCTGTCCAATTCGCTCGGCGAGCTGCGCGATGTGACGACCGACGCCACCGTTCCGTGGCTCGGTCTCGACTTCGGTGCCACCGACAACGCGCTGCTGTGGGTAGCCGGGCGCACCCTGGTGACTTCGTGGTTCTCCGTCTTCGCCCTCGGGGTGGTGTTGCGCCAGTTCCGCCGGACCACGGCGCCGGAGATGTTCTTCTTCTCCATGTTCCTGGTGACCCTCTCCTTCGACGCCGTGCGCATCCTCCAGGTGGTGCATGAGCTCATGGATCTCCCCATCATGTGGAGCATCCTCGTATCCAGAGTAGCATACTTCGGCTACGCCCTCGGCATCTTCTGTCTCTTCGGGTCGAGCCTGTACGCCGTCGGCGTGGACTACCAGCGCACCGGCGCCGCCTTGAGCATTGCGGCGCTCATTGCCTTCGCCTTCTCGTACGCCGTGCCGGTGGATCCGACGGTCGTCTATCCCAATCTGCTCAACCCGATCGGCAACCAGCGAACCGTTCAGGTCGTAGCACTTGTCCTGAACATTCTTGTCCTGTCCAACCTGCTCTATGCGCGCTTCGCCCAGGAGGACCGCGGCTACTTCGTCCTCCTCGCGGCCATGCTCGGAATCACCGGGGGAAACGAGCTCCTCTTCTACGCCGTCGGCGCCACCTGGGCGGCCGTCGGGACCGGCCTTGTTGTCGTCGGAGTACTCGTGTTCTGGCGGCAGATCCACGCCATGTACCTGTGGATCTCCTGAGGACCGCAACGCCGCCGCGCGGAACCGCGGGCGTATCGCTGGCCCACGCGCAACGCGGCGACCCGCACGCGGGCGTCGGAACGCAAACGCCGTCGAGACGCTGAAGCTTCGAGGGTTGTAGTCAGAGACGGTGACTGGAGCGCAGTCAGCGGTTAGAGGGGTAGCTGGCTTGCTATCAGGCCGACAAAGGTCGGCAGGATGATGTTGTCCGCATCCGCCGCGGGGATGAGCTCAATGGCCATGGCTGCGGCGGCAATGACGAAGGCGATCCAGGGAACGCCGGTCACCGCGATTGCCACTGCGAAGACGGCACCGAAGCCGACCAGGCTGCCCTCCACGGTCTTTCCGCCGGTGCCGGGAATCCGGATGGATCCGAAGGCCTTTCCGGCCAGGCTCGAAAGTCCGTCTCCAAAGGCAAGAGCATAGATGGCGATGCTTGCGGCCGGCGCCGGATAGAGAATCAACGCCAGCATGGCGCCGAGCCCCAGCGTGACCGGCCCGAGGACGAAGCCGTCGTCGCGGCTGCGCGCCGCCAGGACGGTTACCCGCGAAACAATGAACACCGAGCCGCCACGCTTCCGGAGGACTTCGGCGTACGTGTAGAAGATGGTGCCGGCGGCCAGGATGGTGAGCGCACCCGCCGCCCCGACGACGTTGGCGATCAGGGGCACGACCGCAATGAGCATGTGCAGGCTCTTGCGGATCAGTTCGGTTTGAAGATCCTGCGCGATTGTCGCGCCTGGAAGGAATTGGGACCAGGACGAGCGAGGCGTGCTTTGCCGTTGCGTAACTACGTTGTTGATTGTCACAGATGCTCCTTCGTGGTACCTTCGCTATGCACGGTTTCAACAGCGCGCCGTGCGCTCGTCTATAGTTTTAGCAATGACTGTGCCATATGCGGCGGTCATGAGGTTATCCGGTAATCCGCTTTAGTGAAACGAGATAAGGGTTCTGTTAACGGACCCGAAATCCAGTATCCTGCGAGCTGTATAGAAATAGATACGGTGATTTTCAGAAATTACTACTCTGATACGACCGTTGGCCGGCTCCAATCAACAATTTCGGCACCATTTCACAAGCTTCGGCGGTCCCGTTGCGTTCTATTGGCGCTGACCGTCTCTCTCGCACTGCTCTCCGTCGCCCTCGGATGCGCGACCGCGCCGGCCTCCGCGCCCTCCCCGGAGGAAGCGCAAGCGGAAGTGGGTGCGCTGGATCGCCGGCTCCCCGCGGCGGACGCCGAAGACGGGGAGGACGGGACGGACACCTCCGGTGCCACCGACGATGCCGCCTCGGCGGACGCCATTGCGGCGCGGCTTCGCCCGGAGAGTGCGGAGGTCCGCGACTTCACGCCGCCCGCGCCGGAGAGTCCCTCCGAGCACTACCGGCGCCGGCGCGACGCCGCGGTCGCCCGGATCGTTGAC
>CAZZIE010000218.1:0-5579 GCA_964654185.1 uncultured Spirochaetaceae bacterium
GGCTCTTCTGGCCGACGCCCGCCTGGCCACCGGCAATACTGACGGTTTCAGGCTCTTCGCCGCCGAAGGGCTCGAGTTGGTGTAGGGCGAGAGGTGCTGCAGGGGCTATCCGGGATCGGCGCCCGCGCCGCCCCAGTCGGGCAGCTATGGTCTGACTGAGCTGTTGGAGCGGAACCTCGTGCTCACCCATCCCTTCGTGGTCGGAGAGCTCGCATGCAGCAACCTGAAAGAGAGGGAGAACGTCCTTCACCTTCAAAAGCGGCTCCCGGCGGTGCGGAAGGCCACCGACTCCGAGGTCTTCGATCTCATTGAGCGGCGAAACCTGGCGGGGCGCGATATCGGCTTCACGGACGCTCATCTTCTGGCCGGGTGCCTGCTCACACCGGGGACCCTCTTCTGGACGCTGGATCCCGAGGCGGCCGCTGCGGCGCGCATACTGAACATTGCATTCGAGGAATCACGCATGGATCTGACGGAATACATTCACAGCGCATTGGCGGGGCTCCCCGTCCGGGAGGCGATTCTTTTCGGCTCCCGTGCCGAGGGGGGCGAAGGCGAGGGAAGCGACGTGGACCTCATCGTCGTCCTGGATCGGGAGGCGCCGGTACAGACATTCGAGGAGCGCATGGCACTTCAGGTGCAGGTGCGCTCTGCCCTCCACGAGCTCAGTGAGCGACATGGCCTGGACGTCCTTGTGTACACGCTTCCGGAATACCGGCAGTTTCTCGCCTCCGGCAGCTGCTTCTCTCGTACCGTCCAGGAGTCGGGAAAGGTGGTCTATGAAGCAGCGGGTTGAAGAGTGGCTGACACGCGCGGAGATTGACCTTGAACGAGGTCAACGCCGTCCATAACCGCCGTTCCCCCGGCCGTAACCCCGATTACGCACTGCGCCGCGGATCGTTTCGTGCAGCGGGAGCGACTCACAAACGCGGCCCCGCCGACCGGCTCCAAATCGTCTCCCCACAATGACTTGAACGCCGCATCCGCCGTTCCGCCAGCCTCCCTGTAGCCCGCCACCGACCTGGCACGCCTCCTGCTATTGAACCACCAGGGCCGCGGACGGAGCTGCGCGGCGGGGTGGCCGCGCCGGGCCGGTGAACGGCGCCGTCGGGCGGGGCTGGCGCCCCAACAATCGGGTCGGGCGCCCGCCGGCGCGCAGAACACCGCGGCCCACAGGAGGTTCAACATGGTGAGACGAGTGATCGTGAGCATCGTCCTGATGTCTTTTCTGCTGCCAATGGCTCTTGCTGCACAGGAGGCGGCGCAGAGCTCGGACCGGACGAGTCCGCATGAGGTGGCCCGGCAGGCGCGGCGCGACGCCGCGAACGATGCAAAAGACTTCCGCCCGACCTGGTGGGGCACCGGCGCCTTTGCGGCATCGCTGGTCCTGAGCCCGCTCATCGGCGGCGGCGCGGTGACGGTGATCGGCTACACCGTGGAGGGCCAGGTCGAGGTGCCGGCGGTCCGCATGATCGAGGTCGAGGAGCTCTACGGCGACGACTACCGCCTCCTGGACGTCTACGAGGAGGAGTACGAGGACGCCTACGGCGACATCAAGACGCGCAAGCAGGGCGGCCGCGCCCTCCTTGGCACCGGCCTGGTCGTCGGCCTCTACCTGGCCCTCTACGCCGCCCTTGTCGCGGGGTACTAGCGCGGGCGCAGGTGTTGCCTGGTCCGGGCGTCCTCCAGGGCCGGGGGCGGGGCCTCACTCCGCAGCCTCCCCGACGTGCCTGGTCCGGGGTCCAGGATCCTGATAGAGGAGGACGATGATGATGGTTCTTGCCACACAACGACTCCAACGGTTCCGAGGTGCAGGCGACGTACGCGTTCTCGGGCAGGGCCAGTCATGGGAAAGTGCGGAGTATGGATAGCGACGTTTTGAGATCGTGGTTCCAGCGTAGTCTCGTCTCTGATGAAAGTGGGAACCCCAAGATCGTGACGCATGCCACTGATGAGGAGTCGTTCATTCCGGAGCTGAGATATGGTATGGGACCTCACTTCTCCGATGTCGACACGGCGCTCACACGCTTCGAGCAGCGAATCATTGATGGTGCTCCGCTGGACACGTGTTACCTCTACAGAGCATATCTGAGGATAGAGCGTCCTGTTCGCATGCGAGACGTGCACTTCGACGAGTTGTGCACGTTTATCGATGGTCTTCTTGAGACTGGTGTGATTCTCGAAGCCGAAGTTACCGCATGCTGCGGTAGGCGCAAATTCTGGTACGGGGTAACGCCGCAACAGAATCGGGAGCTGATCGCGCGTGTCGTTGAGTTGCTTCGTGATCGCGGGTACGACGGCATCGCATACCGAAACTTCATCGAGGGGGGAGGCGCGCTCACCTGGATACCATTCAGCCTGGAGCAGATCATGGCAACTCCGGAAAACCAACTCGCTTCAGATACTCCCAGATTGCATCATACCACTGCGGGTTTCGTGTTGGATCGTCGGGGTTTCCCGGAGGAACTGCAATGACCAGGCCCTGACGGGCCCGCGTCAGGAGAACTCGATACGCGTTCTTGAGGTAGCGTCGGCGATCCTCCTTTCTCACGTTTATCCAGCGGTTACCGCGGAACTCGCGGTGAACCCATTGGTTCTCGGCCGGGATGAAGTCAGCGTCCCACGCGACACAGACCCAATCGAGCTCCAAGCCTTGTATCTTGAACTCCGTGGCCACGTCCTCACAGTAGAATGAGGAACGTACATCGTCCTTGTCTGCCAGGAACCAGTTGACGGGATCGACGGTTGTCCGGACATCGATGGCGAGTGGCTTGAGCCGCTCTGCATGGGACGACGCGACAATTCCATAACGCTCAGAGCCGCGGGCTTGTTGGCGTAGCCAGTGGCTGGCCACCGCCAGGTCTCTTGTAAGGACGATCGGGTAGTTTTCCTCGATCCGACGCAGTGTTCTTCGTGCATCCTCGACTTCCATATCCAATACCTGTCGGACTAGTTCCGACACGTGTTCCGCCCTAAATGATCGCATGGACACGCCTAAGTGCAGGTCCCGGTTGAACGTCGCCAATCCTTGTTGCGCGGTCCGAGCAAGCTCGTCGGAGGCCTGGTACTCACTGTCCATCAGGCGATCCGACACGTAGATGTGCCAATGACGAAAACGCCGTCCTATCGCCCGTAACCACTCACCAATGCCCGCCTCGCCGGTGTTGATTTCCTGACCGCCTCCCACGAGGCAAACTATGACGCCCCAGTCCCTGTGCCGATCCATGCAAGAGATAAGGAACTCCGGCTCCGACATATCGAAGCCAGGCATGTCTCTCTTCTGCTGCATGAATCGACTCGTCTGCTCGCGATTCCACGCTCGCTGAGCTTCATCGAATAGGGCAACATGATCTGCAGGTGCTCTGGAATCCGCCAGATAGGTATCTCGGTAATGGTGCACGTTTTGGACGAATGCTTTTACTTCACTTCGTGCAGTGCCTTTTCTGAGTCTCTCCCCGTGCTGGAGAGCCCTCCGAACACGATCTCGGGCAAGAGCTTCCTGAAGTACTCGCACCAGGGGCCCGTTTCCCGAGAGAAACACGCTGAACAGCTGACTTTCCGTGTTCAGGTGAAGGGTTGCAATGTTCAGTCCGATGAGTGTTTTACCAGCTCCCGGGACCCCCGTCACCAGGCATAGTGCCTTCTCTCCGTTGTCACGGGCGTGTTCGATTATGCTCGATATGGCGTTGGTTGTAGCATTGAGGTTCTGTGAGCCAGCAGCACTACGTGAAATTTCGGTTACCGAATGACCACGGTATAAGGCCAGGGCAGCCTCGATGATCGTCGGGGTGGGCAGATAGCGTCCGTTGTCCCAGAGGAAGCCTTGTGGAACGACGCCATCACCTGGCGCTCTGGAGAGCACCATGTGGAGAATCGCTGCTAGTCTGGCAGGCGAGCACGTTACCGGCAGGAAGACTCCGTCATGCGCTTGGTCGAACCGATAGTGAGGTGTGACGCCATCTCCAGCGTCGGTCGCCACAACGATTGGCATGATCGCACAGTTATGGCTAGGCTCGTGGAAGTTCTTCAGATCCAGAGCGTAGTCCCATACTTGTTCGAGCGCCTTGGTGCTGGCACGCTGCTCGCCGACTTTGAACTCCAGCACGACGATGACAGTTCGAAAGAGGAGGACAACATCTATACGACTTCCCATCCGGGGAATCGGGTACTCGAATAGAACGAACTCCTCACGACGACGGGGGAGCGCCGCTCTGAGGCTGTGTAGTGTGCTCTTCAAGATGTCGATCTCAAGTTGCCAGGCGGCGATCTGAGCTTGCTCGACCGCAGACCGGCCTGCGGCGCTCAACACACCTACGATGGACGCTCGATCACGCTCCAGAAAGGCGTTAACCGTTTCAGCATACCAGGATACACTCATCAATCTGCCAGGATAGCGAAGCCAGGACCCTGTTGCCAGAGGGGCGGGCCTCGTTGTGATTGGTGACCGGGTGTACTCCGGGCGCCTCGACAAAGACCATGTGCTCCGGCGGTTCTCCGAGTACGTGGACGAGCTCGAAGATGAGGCTGCCCGTGGCCGGCAGTCCGGTGCAGCGTCCTCAGGTGAGGGGGTAGGCCAGGATGCATCGTCCACGTATCCCAGTGTGGCGCGACCGGAGCTGGTCTCCGATTACGAGCGGCGGCTCTACGCGCTGCTGGTGGATGCGGGCCTCCGACCGATTCCGCAGTACAGCGTAGAGCAGTATCTGCTTGACTTTGCGCTGTTTGACGGGGAACGCAAACTGGCAATCGAGGTCGACGGCGAACACTACCACCGCGACTGGACCGGCGAGCTCATGACCCGCGACCGCCTCCGCAACATCCGCCTCTACGAGCTCGGCTGGGACGTCATGCGCTTCTGGGTCTACCAGATCGAGCTCGAGCCCGAGGCGTGCGTTCAGAAGGTGAGGGGGTGGGTGAGTTTTTGAGGATCATGCCGTAGCGTGCAGATTTCGTTGAACAACCGAGACGCCGGGAGGACACCGACGGAGTGAGGTCACGGTGCCGTGTGTTACATTTCCGGACGTTCGGGGACGGCATCTGGATGCGATTCCCGCTCCACCCAACTCGGCTCATCCACTTCCGGGCTTTCTCGATAGATGACCAGCGGATCAACATCCAGGCACGCGGTTTCGTCCCTGTTTCCCTGGAGATCCCAGGCGAGCGTGCCGTTCATGACGGTAAGGGTGGTTCGAAAACGGCGCTCGTCCTTGAGCGGGGCGAATACTTCGTGTTCGAGGAGAGGTTGCGCATCGAAATCGTGAATCGATCCGTCGTCGAAGTACACCAGCACGTGGTATTCGGGAGCCGGAATGACCTGGAGGACCTCGGGAAAGTAGCGGGGATCAGTAATCATTGCAGTCCCTCAATGCACGCTATTGCTGGTTGTAACCTGCGTCAATCCCGGCGGAATCGATATGGTTGCATTCTGCAACCCTTTCTTCCCCGAAGTTGCAGTCAGAATTGTCCAGGCACCGACTCAAGCTGGATATGCGCAGAATACCGTTACCCGACCCCAACCGCCAGGCCGCCGAGGGAAGGACTTTTTGACAAGCAGTTATACTCTGGTTATACTACCCTCA
>CAZZIE010000219.1:0-5506 GCA_964654185.1 uncultured Spirochaetaceae bacterium
GCCCGGCGGCGTCCAACCCGGGGCGTTGGCGCGGCCGCGCGGGGGCGGGGGCGGCCGACCCGGAGCGTCCGCCCGGCGGCGGCCGACCGCTCCGATGGGCGGTTGCCCGCAGACGGCACGGCTAACCGCGGCCGCCCGCCGCGGTTGCCTCAGCGCCGTTACGCCTCTTTGGCTTCGGACAGAATCTGCTCAACCGCTTCCATGGCGGCGCTTCGGATCTCTTCCTGCGAGAAGTTTTCTTCAACAATGCCGGCGATTGCCTCACCGTCGAGGTACTGACCGGACTGTACCTGGTCGCTCTCTTCGGCGCTCAGGGTGTACTCGCCCACGACCTTCCGGGTCCGCGGCGTTACCACGTAGTCCCCGTTCTGGACGAACTCAGGGCGAATGGTAACGGTAATGACCGCAGGTTGCGGGTCGTCCTCGCCGGGATTATCCGTCGCCCGGTAGTACGTGGGAGCATATGTGATGAAAACCCTGACGCCCAGTGTCAGACCTTCCGCGTCGGTACGCCCCTGATAGCGTTCGCCCGTCACCGTGACGTTCTTGTCCGGGTAGACCGCGGAAACGCCCGCCTTCGCGCCCTCTGCCGACGACGCGAAGAACGACTGAAGGTCTTCACCGCCGTAGACCTGCCGTCCGTCGCCGAAGACGCTTCCCATCGACTCCGGGGTCCACTGCGACTCTCTCGCCTCCTCGAACTGGAAGAGCGAAGCCGTCGCCACGTGTTCAACCGGCATGGTATCCGCGGCATTCACGCTCTCCCGCAGGTCCGCCATGGACTGGCAGCCTGCGAGCAACAGAAACGCGGCGATTGACCCTGTGGCAAGTCGTAGTGCGACTCGTAACATGTGAAACCTCCTTCGTTTCTCCCTATTGAAGGGAGTTATGTGTGCGTGATCGTCGGCGGCTCCGGCGACTCCGGCCGGGCTCGCCTGAGCTGGGGCTGCCGCCACGGTCGGGCTGCCCAAAACCGGGCGCGAAACCGTGCGGGCCGGTACCCCCTCCGGCAGGGGGGACCGAGCCCGCCGGCGGGCCCGTCACATTCATTGACGGTTACTGCGGTATTGCGCCCTTGTCGTCGATGGTGAGGTTGTAATCGGTCTGACCCTCAATCGGGACGACCTGGATGTAGAGATACTCATCCGTCTCGGAGCCGCTGTCGACCGTTACCTGCTCCTTTGTCGTGCCGCTTTCCTGTCCAGCCGCAAGCTGTCCGGTCTCGAAGTCGCTGTTCGAGTACACGTACAGATCCGCGTTGAGCTCCGGCGCCAGGGAGATGTGGAATCTATGATCCGGAGCAACGTCTACCTGATAGTGGCTCGGTGTTACCGAACCTACCGAATGTGCCCACGAAGTAGGCCCGCTGGAAGCAATTATCCCATGGGGCTGACTGCTCGTACCGTAGAAATCACCGGGGGAGCTTACGATCAGCGAGTACGTGCTGTCGCCGCCGGTCGGCGTGGCTCTGATGTAGTACGTCTGCCCCTGCTGACCGCCGCCCAAGGGATCGGTATCCGTTGTGAAAAACACGCCTTCGGCCTCGGTCCCGCCATTGGTGCTCGTTCCAATGATGTCGCTCTGATCAAAGTACTTGTCCCGTGCCACCGCAAGGTCTACGTTCGCCGAGAGTTCGCCAAGGGTAACTCTGTATTCGGCGGTGCGTTCAATGTAGAACGAGTAGTAGCTCGGCTCGGCTTTTCCGACCTGACCGTCGTGTATGAAGGGATCCCCCTCGATCGTCGGCGGTCCGCCGAAGGGATAGGGTTGCTCCTCAGTCCCTTCAGAGGTAAGCCCCGATATCTCCACGGTGAGAATGAACGGAGTCGCATCCCCCTGGGGACTGACCTCGATAGAGCGATCCGAGGTTGCTCCCGCAACGGTCACCTGCTCATTCTGAGTTCCGCTCTGTGCACTTGAGGCAATCCGATCCGTGGAGTCGAAACTCGATTCGTTTGACGAGACCACGCTCTCTCGACTCACGGTGCCCGATGCCCCGAGGGTAAGCCGGACCGGGCTGTCACCGCTTCCTTCAGAGGTCGCCATGGGGCCTTCGTCGGTAACCGCAAGGGTGAAGGCCGTACCCGTATCGGTGTCCTCGGCCTCAATGAACAGCTCCGTTCTGCCTGCGCTTGTCACGGAGACCGACTCAGGACTTGTCCCGTCGGTCTGCCCCTCGGCGAGATGATCGCTGAGACTTGCCGATCCGTACACGTAGAGGTCCACATCCGAGGAGAGATCCCCTAGCTCCACCATGTACTCGTAGTATGTCGTAACGGCAAGGACGTAGTAGCTCGATTCGCCGGATGCGACCTGCCCCTCGTAGGTGATCTCGCCCTGACTCACGTCACCGATGCTCGCCGGGGATTCGGCGCTTCCTTCCGTGCTGAATTCCATCGCCTCTTCGAACTCGTTGGTGTTTCTTTGTTGCTTCCGTAACTCGACCTCGTTGTTCGCTGCAAGTACCCCATACACCACAAGCGTACAGGGAACCGCGTCCCGACTCGTCTCACTCGATCGGTTGCAACGAATTTTCCTGAGATTGGCGCTCAGGATGAAGGTTGTGGGCGATGCTAACGGCGCTTCGCGGCAGCGGCGTCCACCGTCGACGCGGTGCGCCTTCGACGGCCGGCTGTCGGTTGACCGCCGGAATCCCTGCCGGTAACTGAGACTCGCACTTGATACCGGCATCCCGATTGCGTAGATTCTCGCGGGATTACTATGGCGTACATACCGTCCAGGCCGATATCAGAGTACCCGTGGTTCGTGCGCGTTGTTCTCAGGCGTCAGATACGCAAGTACGGTCGCGTACTCGCCCCGTCACGACTCTGGGGACGCCTGCCGGGCCCCTTTGTCGCCATGCTTACCGCTCTCGGGACCTTTCAGCATCGCCGCTATCCGATAGATGCAGCCCTTCGCAGCCTCGTCTCCATCCGCGTTGCGCAGCTCAACGGCTGCCGCTTCTGCGTTGATCTCAATGCGCACAGCTACCTGCAAGCCACAGACGCCAAAGAGAAGGCGCACGCGGTTGCCTCCTGGCGCGAAAGCGCCCTCTACAGTGACCGTGAGCGCGCGGCCCTCGAATACGCAGAGCAGGTGACGAGCCACTGCCAGGCAATCGGTCCCGACACCATCTCGCGATTGCGCAGGCTCTTCACCGAGGACGAGGTGACCGCCCTTACCGCATGGATCTCCTTCCAGAACATGAGCGCCAAGTTCAACGCCGCCCTGGGCGCAGAGGAACACGGGTTCTGTCGCGTTCCCGGCGGGGCCACCGACGCGCGCACCCCCGAGTGGCTCGGCGGCCTGCCGGCCCCGCAGCGCCCCTACCCGTAGTTCTCCGCCAGAAACCGCATCACTCGGGCGTTGACCTCAATCGCCTTCTCGGTGTTGAGGCTGTGGCCGGTGCCCGGGACGATCTCCACCTCCGCCTGGGGCAGCGCCCGGCGGGCGGCGTCGGCGAGCTTCTGCGGGTCCTTGTAGAGGATCGGCTTGCCCCCAGCCATGATGAGGACCGGCATGCGTACCGTGGTGAGCTCCTCCGCTTCGTAGATCCGGTGCTGGGGCACATCGAACATGCCGACGGAGCCGTGCTCGATGACGTCGAGCATGTGCTCGAACCAGATGTCGACCTCGGGATCACTGTAGCCGCCGCCGAGCCAGTCGAAGAAGCGGGCGTACTTGGCCCGGTTGGGAAAGAAGGCAAAGCTCCAGAAGCCCTTCCAGGCAATGCCGCCGTCCATCTTCGTGAAGGACTCCGATGGATCGAGCATGGCAACTGCCTCGATCGTGTCGGGGAGCTCCCGGGCGAGGGCCAGGGAGAGCCAGCTTCCGTAGGAGAGCCCCGCCACGGCGGCCGTCTCATGGCCGAAGTGGTGCGTAATCTCCCGGAACCAGGCGGCGTAGTCCGCCGCAGTGGAGATGGGCGTCTCGGAGGGCGCGCTCTTGCCGCCGAAGACCGGCAGGTCGACGGCGTACACCCGGTAGCGCTCCGCGAAGGCCCCGGCATTCGCGTACCACATGGTTGCGTCGGCAAAGAGCCCCGGCAGCAGGAAGAGCGGCTTCCCCTCCTCCGGTCCCGAGACGATGATATGGGTGCTCCCATAAGGGGTCTCGACCCACGCTTCACTGTAATCGACCCTCCAGAGCTCCATGGCGCGATCGTAGCTTTGGTGAGCGATCCTCCGCGCCTCTTCACTCTTGTAGAGACTCCTGTAGAGATCCACCTTCACATCCTCCCCGGGCCCGGTCGCGCACCCCGATAGTGCGGCAAGCACCAGCCCCAATACAAGCACTCCCGTTATCCTTCTCATGACAACTCCTCCGCGGCCGCACCTGCGGCCGCCCACCTGAGGGACGCGCCGTCGGCTCCCGGCTCCTCGTTGGGGCGAGCCCTCGCGTCCGTGCTTGAATACTAAATGAACGTTTATTTTTTAACAAGAGCCCGGCCGGCAAAATCTAAATGAACGTTGATTTTCTTTTGCAGGTGTGGATACTGCCGGTATGGGAAGACCCCGAAAGTCCGAAGTGGGCCCCGTGCCCACGAGTGAGCGCATTCTCCAACGCGCCCTCGAGCTCTTCGCGGAGAAAGGCTTCGACGGCGTGACGGTCCGGGAGATCGTGAAGCCCCTCGGCCTCACCGAGGCGGCCCTCTACGTGCACTTCACGGGCAAAGCCGCCCTCTTGGAGGCCATCTTCGACCGCCTGGAACGCAACCTCATTACCCCGGGCTTCACCCCATCGCCGGACGCCTTCCCCGAACCGGAACCCTTCGACCTGACCGAACACCTCATGGCCGGTGCACAACGCTTCTTCAGCCGGGCCGACCGGGAGACCCGCCTCACCTGGCGCCTCCTCATGGTTTCGCAGTACCGCTTCGAAGCCGCCCGGCGCGCCCTCACCGACAGCATCCTCGACGCGCCCGTGCGCTTCTTCACCGCCCTCCTCGAGCACCTCCAGCAACAAGAAAGACTCAAGGACCATGTCGATGCCCACGCCCTGGCGCGCGTCGTCGCATCCATCTTCTTCGAGCGCTCCTTCCGTGCAAATCTCGTAGCAGCCTGGGAAGACACACCCCCGGATGTCCTGGAAGACCTCCGCGCCGAGCTCGAGGTGGTCACGCGGGCGGTTGCGCGGTAGGTCTCTGGAGCAAGCCGGTGAGGATCGTAGTTTTTTCGAGGCGATCCACCTCTCCGACCCGTCCCGTTGAAGCACCACCTTCTCAACCCGCGTAGTCATCAGTAAACTACCAAGGAGAAGGTTATGGCTCTGTCACCGGAAGACCTGGAACAGGTCGGCACCTACGTGAAGTCCCACCTCCCCCAATGGCTCCCGCAGAACGTCCTCGACCTTTCGGAGCGCATCACCCGCGTCGAGACGGAGCTCGTCTCCCAGCACGAGCTCATGCGGGAAGGCTTCGCCGGCATGGAGAAGCGCTTCGAGCAAGTCGACAAACGCTTCGAGCAAGTTGATAAGCGCTTAGAGCAGGTCGACAAGCGTTTCGAGC
>CAZZIE010000220.1:0-5502 GCA_964654185.1 uncultured Spirochaetaceae bacterium
TGTATCGCCCTGGCTGCGGTGCTGATGATGGCAGTTGCAGTTGGTCCCACCGCTGTGGCCCAGGCCGGTGGAGACCACGCCATCGGCGTTGCGAGTAGTCATGAGCTCGCGACGC
This sequence comes from uncultured Spirochaetaceae bacterium, assembly GCA_964654185.1. Lineage (GTDB taxonomy): Bacteria > Spirochaetota > Spirochaetia > DSM-27196 > PWMO01 > CAYFQV01. Next base: position 116 of record CAZZIE010000220.1, read on the forward strand.
AGGCGGGCATGGAGGCCCTTCGTGACGGCGGAACGGCGGCAGATGCGGCGTTCACCGTGGCGGCTGTTCTGACGATCGTGGAGCCCTGGTTTTCCAGCGTAATGGGCGGCGGCACCTGGGCGCTTCACTTCGACGCCGATGGTGGTGACGTCGTCTCGCTCGACGGAGTGGGACCTGCCGCAAGCGGCGCCACGGCGGAGCTCTTCCGGCAAGACGGGTTTGCTGCGTCCTCCGGCATGCACCAGGCGCTGGTTCCGGGCGCCTGGGCCGGTTGGATGGAGTGGCTCCAGGCGTACGGCACGAAGTCACTCCCAGAGTTGCTGGAGCCGGCCATTCGGATTGCCGAGGAGGGCTATCCCGTCTCCTCCGAGATGGCTTTCTGGCTTCAGCGAGGACGGAAGGACATTGCGCGGTGGCCGTACTCGCGCCGTCAGTACATGCCCGACGGCAGCCTTCCGAGTGCCGGCGATACGATCCGGCAACCCGCAATGGCGCAGACCCTCAGGGAAGTTGCCCAGGTCTACCGACGGAGAATCGACTCCGGCGCGGGGCGGGCGGAAGCGCTTCAGGCGGCGGAGGATCACTTCTATCGCGGACCCATTGCGGAGAGCATTGTCGCCTACTCGGATGAACATGGCGGGCTCTTCGAGCTTTCCGACTTCACCGAGTTCGAGACCGGTTTCGTCGAGCCGATCACGGTTGACTACCGGGGACTCACAGTCTACCAGAATCCTCCCAACAGCCAGGGAATCACCATGCTCATGGCTCTGAAGATCCTCGAAGGGTACTCCTTCGGAGAGTATGAGGTGGACTCACCGGAAGTCGTGCATCTCCAGGCCGAGGCGCTGAAGCTCGCCCATGCAGCCAAGTTCTACCACGTCGCGGACCCCGCCTTCGTACGGGTGCCGGTGGACCGGCTCCTGAGTAATGCGCACGCCGAAGCGCAGCGGGAGCTCATCTCCATGTCGGAGACGCTTACGTGGCCCATCCCGGACGTCCTGCCTCAAGGAGCCGGCGCATCGGTTCCGGGGCGGTCCTCGGACGACGTCGGTTCGATAGCTGCAAACCCGGGGTTCGACCCCGAGCTCGCTCATACAACGACGTTTCACGTGGTGGATAGCTACGGAAACGGCGCGGCAGTGACGACATCGCTCGGGGCTCAGTTCCTGATAGCCGGTCCCAGCGGTGTACACATCAACAATCGCATGCGGATGATGTCGTTCTACGATCAGGTGGCGAACTCCATTGCACCCGGAAAGAAGGTCCGTCACACCAGCAACCCCTATATGGTCTTGAAGGACGGTGAGCTCTACATCCTCGGCGGCAACACCGGCGTCGACACCCAGCCTCAGGGGCAGGTCCAGCAGCTCATATCAATCGTGGAGTTCGGATTGTCCCCCCAGGAGGCGGTTGCCCGACCTCGCTTCGTAACGACGGCTTTCCCGGCGGGACAGTGGCCCTTCACCGCGGAGAACGAGTTGCTCATGGAGCCCGGCTTCCCGGAGGAGACTCGCCGGTGGCTCGTGGAGCGCGGCCACGTCTTCGGTGAGGGCGGGATCTTCGGAACCGCCAATATGCTGGTTCGAGACCCCGGGAACGGACGCCTTCAGGGCGGTGCCGATCCGCGGAGTTCCCGCGGTCTGGCCCTGGTCGAAGAGTAGGTGAGCCCATGAAACGCACGCGTCCGGCGGCGAATGTATCCATACCGGCGCAGACCCCTGCGCCAACCCCGGCGGCCCTTGCGCCCGTCCCGGCGGCCCTTGCGCCCGTCCCGGTGGCCCGTGCGCCGGCCCCGGCGGCCCGTGCGCCGGCCCCGGCGGCGGCCCTGGTCCTGGTTCTGACTCTTCTTTCCGGGCTTGTCCTGGCACAGCACCTCCCCGCGCAGGATGCCGTGGGCGGCACTCCCGGCATGCCCCGCGTGGAGGTTCCCGAACCGCTGCGCGGGTACCGGACCCCCTTCGAGACGGAGAGGGCCGGGGTGTCCCGGCAGAGCGGGATTGATATGCCGGCCCGGGGGGACTCGATTGCCGTGAGTGCTCGGGATCCCGTGGCCGCCCGGGTCGGGTACCTGGTAATGGAGGCGGGCGGCAACGCCGCGGACGCCGCCTTCGCCGTTGCCGCGGTACTGAGCGTTCGGGAGCCCTGGTTCTCCCACGTCCTCGGCGGCGGAAGCTGGGCGCTCCACCGCGACGGAGGCTCCGGCGCGGTCGTTGCGGTGAACGGCTCCGGAACCGTCGGCAGCAACGTCGACGTTGCCTTCTTCCGGGATGGTGAGGATCTGCCGGAGTTCGGCATGGAGTGGGCCGTTGTGCCCGGCGCCTGGGCCGCGTGGGTTCGATGGCTTGCGGAGTTCGGGACCATGGAGCTGGACGACCTGCTGGCGCCGGCGGTCGAGTTGGCGTACAACGGTGTCGCCGTGAGCCGCACCATGGCCGGCTGGATTCGACTTCAGGAAGAGCAGATCCGCGGTATGCCGGAGAGCGCCCGGGCATTCCTGCCGGAGGACCGACCTCCCCGCACCGGGGAGCGTCTCTACCAGCGGGATCTCGCGGAGACCTTCGGCACGATCATTGATGCGTACCGGCAGGCGCGTCCGGACGGAAGGTCTGCGGCCTTTCGCGCGGCTCACGACGTGTACTACCGCGGTCCGATCGGCCGGCGGATCGTAGAGTACGCCGACGCCAACCGCGGAGGCCTGACCGCAGCGGACTTCGCGGAGTACCGCGCCTACGTCGTCGAGCCGCTGGAAACTCGGTATCGCAACTGGACCGTGTACAACACCGGGCTGCACAGTCAGGGCATGGTCATGACGCTGGCTCTGAACCTGTTACGAGGCTTTCCTCTGTCCGAGCAGTCCTGGGACGATCCTGCGACGATTCATCTGATTGCTGAAGCGACCAAGCTGGCGCACATCGACAAGTATCACTACGTGGGCGACCCTGCCTTCGTCGACGTGCCCCTGGATCGGCTTCTGAGCGATGACTACGCCGACCGGCGGCGCCGCCGGATCGATCCTGAAGATGCGATCGAGTGGCCCGAACCGGGCGGCCTCGACGGCGGCGGATTCACGAGCACCTTCTCCCTCGTGGATGCGGAGGGAAACGGCGCCGCGGTCACCGCCTCCGTGGGCGCTCAGTTCGTCGTGGCCGGGGATACCGGAATCGTCATGAATCAACGTATCAAGAACATGCAGCTCGAGCCCGGCAATCCCAACGTCCTCGCCCCGGGCAAGCGCGTCCGCCATACGGTGAATCCCTACATTGCCGTGTCCGACGACGGGCAGGTGCTCTTCGGCGGGAACACCGGCTACGACACCCAATCCCAGGGGCAGATCCAGCAGTTTCTCCACGTTGCCGAGTTCGGCGCCAACGTCCAGCAGGCGGTGTCGCGGCCGCGCTTCATCGTGCACGCCTTCCCCGACGTCACATACCCGCACGAGGTGAGAAACGTTCTCGCTCTTGAAGGCTACTATGGCGATGATACTGTGCAGGCGCTGCGGGAGCGGGGCCACCGCATCAGCCGACGAGCGATTTTCGGCAACGCCGCCGCCGTCCTCCTGGACACCGGGAGCGGACGACGCACCGCCGGGGCGGATCCGCGGGGAGAGAACCTGGCCCTCGCCCGGTGAGCCTGTGCTGAGTGTGCCACAACGGCGCGCCGGATTCTAGGGAATGACGACGCCGGAACTGTCGTACTCCCGCGGCTCGACACCAACCTCCATGTCCCCGTCGGCGTGGTCATCTATCAGGATCATGTGGCCGCGGCCGAAGTAGCTTCCCGTGCGCACCCGGTGACCCCGGGCGGAGAGCTCGTTCCGGACGGGGGCGGGAACGGTGTGCTCGATTTGCAGGGAGTTTTCGGCGCGGAAGGGAATGATCGTGGAGGGAAAGGTGCGCATGTAGAATCTCGGCGCATCAATCGCCCCCTGCGCCCCCATCCCGAAATCAACGATGCTGCTCACCTGTTGCAGTTGCACCTGCGGCTGAATGTCTCCGCCGGTGTTTCCTCCCACGACACGGATTCTGCCGCCGCGGAAGGCCATGTACGGATTCGAGGTGTGGCGGGGCTTCTTGCCCGGGGCGACGACGTTTATGTCGGTCGGGTCCCAGGGCATCATGATGATCCGTTCGTTCAGGTGGATTCCCGTGTCTCCGGCCACCAGGAAGGTCAGCCCGACGGATGCCGTCACCGCCGCGGCGTTCCCGTAGCGGTCGACGACGTGGAAGGTTGAGGTGTTCCTCTCCGGATCCGCCGAGCCGATCGGAACGTCCTCGACCGGCCACTGCCGCGCTCGTTCAGGGCTGATGCGTCCCCGGTGCAGCGCCGCACGCTCGTCCGACAGCAATACCGACACCGGGACGGAGACTGCGTCGGGATCGGCGACGTAGCGGTGCCGGTCGGCAAACGCCGAGGTGAGGGCCTCCGCCATGAGGTGGAGCGTCCGGGGATCGCCGGAGCCGTACTCTGCGATCGGATATCCTTCCAGGATCTTCAGGGCCTGGAGCATGGTGATCCCCTGGCTGTTCGGCGGATTCTGATAGATCCGGTGGTCCCGGTAGTCCAGGGCGATCGGTTCGCGGAGCCTGGAGCGGGAAACATCTTCAAAGTCCTCGAGCGATAGGTAGCCGCCCTGTGCCTCGGAGTACCGGACGATCTCCCCGGCAACGGGGCCCCGATAGAAGTGGTCGTGCGCGGCGTTCAGTGCGGCAACCTCACCATCATCCCGCGCCAGGAGATACGCCTCCGCGAGGCCGGAAAAGGTCGCCGCGAGATCGGGATTCCGAATCTGATCGCCCAGGGCGGGCAGGGTGCCGTCGGAGAGGTAGATGGCCCGGGCGTCGGGATTGGCACGGATCTGGTTGACCCAACCGCCAATGTACCCGACGACCTGGCGGGTGGCGGCGAAGCCCTCCCGGGCCCGCTCTATCGACGGGGCGAGGAGCCGGTCGAGGGGGAGCGTGCCGAACTCGCGAAGGAGCGCCATCCAGCCGGCCCACGCTCCCGGGACGATGGCGCGGTGAGGTCCGCGGGTGCCGCGGATCGCCGGATCCGCGAAGTACTCGGTCCGCGCCGCCTTCGGTACTCGTCCCACCCCGTCGACGGCGTGTACCGAGTCGGAGGCGGCGTCGTAGTAGAGGAGCCACATGCCGCCGCCGACGGTGCTCGACAGGTGTCCTTCCACGACCGACAGCATGCTCGCGACGGCGAAGGCGGCGTCCGCCGCGGTGCCGCCCTCCGCGAGAACTGCGCGCCCCGCCTCCGTTGCAAGGTGATGGCTGGAGACCACGGCACCGGGGCCCTGCACTCCCTGCACGGGAGCCCCGCCGCCCCGGCGCGCCCCGGGAAGCGTCGCTTCCTCGTCCCCGTCGCCCCTCTCCGCCTCAGCC
>CAZZIE010000221.1:0-5282 GCA_964654185.1 uncultured Spirochaetaceae bacterium
AGAGCCGGAAGAGCCGGAAGAGCCGGAAGAGCCGGAAGAGCCGGAAGAAGAGGAAGAGCCTCTCGATGATTCCGGTGAAGAGACCGGCACGGAGGAGGAGCCTTCCGAGGAAGCAGGAGAGGACGAGGACGAGGGTGCACAGGAGCCGGCGTATCCGGGGGGCGCCCAGCCCGCTGCTGCCGGCGAAGAAGACCTGGCGCCGGAGAGCGACGAGTCCGGCGAGCAATCGCCCGGGACGGACCGCATTGCCCAGGCGCGGATGCTCTCCTACCTCATAACCCTCACGGGAGATCTGCCCGAAGAGAAGCGGCGCTCCTTCTCCGATAGCGACGTGCCCCTCCGGATCGCGGCGCTGCAGTCAAAGCTGCTCGGCCAGCACGGCCTCCGTCGCGATGTTGCCCGGTACGACATGAGCGGGCGCACACCCCGCACACCCGTCACTCCCAAACGCCTTGCCGACACCTTCTCCTTCGTTGCGAAGATGGCGCGTTACCATCCCGACAGCAGCATCAGCAGCGCCCTGCGGGAGCGGGTGAAGCGTATTCTCTCGCGGTTGGAGGCGTACCGGTCCGGCGGGTCCGGCTCGTCCGAGTGATCAAGCGGTACACCCATAACCTACTCGGAACCGTGTTGATGGTTTCGGCGTAGAAACCGGAGCCACAACAACTTGCGCGGAGACGAGCGTGCAAGGCCGTTACGCCTTTGTGGCCGGGCGATATCTCTCGGCATTGAGAGGACCTGGCTGCTCGGTCATCAACAGGCTTGCGGGTAGTTTATAGGGGCCGCTGCCGCCATTCAGTCGCCTTCCGGGTAGAACCACTTCCCGGAGACATCCCCGGTGAGCTCGAGGACGTGCGTGTCCTCGGAGAACTCCTCGGAGAAGACCTGGTGGATCCAGCGCCGGGCGGTGTCCTCCCGGCGGAACTTCATGAAGCGTCGCCGACCCTCCCCGGCGGTATCGCCGGCGGGGACGATCCAGTTGCCGCTGCCGGGGTCGTACACGTAGTCCGGTTCTTCGACCAGTTCGACGTGGAAGTGGCTGCCCGTGCCGTGGAAGAAGCTCACCGTGGCGGTAACGCGACGTCGCGCATCCGGATGTTCACTGAAGTAGCGTCGTCGCGGCTCCGGGATGTCGGAAATGTGTCTGCTCGTGGATTCTTCGGCCATCTGCGGGGAGTATACTGCCGCTCGCCCCGGATCGTGACCCGATGGCGGTACGGCGCTCCGACCCGGCGGACGTGGCAACGCGGCGTTCGGCAGGCGCAGCGCGCGGCGGCCGCGGCCTCAGGCGGGCGCGCCGCCGGGGGGCTGCAACGGGCGGACTTCGGGGGCCTGGTTGGCCTGTCGTCGGGCGCACAGGCTCATCATCTCGGTGGGACCGTGTTGTCAGGCCCGTCGGCATCGTTATATTATGAGTCTGCGAGCGCAAGAGCTTGCCTGTGGGGGATTAGCTCAGGTGGTAGAGCGATTGGTTCGCAATCAATAGGTCAGGGGTTCGACTCCCCTATCCTCCACGTCCCGCCTGACGACGCCCCGGGCCGCAAACCCGGGGCGTCCTTTACAGTTTCCCCACCATTCAGTAAGAATTGGGGCTCACCCGCAGCGGATGCGACCGTGAGCAGGCGCCGGGACGCACCGACGGCGCCGTGTACGGGGCCGGGACGCAGGGCGAAGGCGGCTGCCGTCGACTTTCCGTCGCGTTTCCGCCGGCGACCACGGCGCCGGGCGCGTATTGAAGCTGCCGCGTACGCGTGCGGCTGCGGGCTGCGCAACCCCAAGGAGTGCATTGCATGCAGGAGCAAGAGCTACAGCGCCATCTCCATCCTCTCGAGGTCAAGGTTCTGCGGCATTTCCAGGATGGGCGTGACGTCACGGTCCAGGCCATTCAGGATGAGCTGGGTCTCAACCTCGGTCAGGCGAACCAGGCGATCAGCTGGCTGTCGGCAAAGGGCTTTGTTGCGGAGGAGTCCCGCTCTCAGGAAACCGTGTACGAGCTTACCGAGCTCGGTTCACGCTACGTTGAGGAGGGTACGCCGGAAGAGCGCATGATCGAGCTCGTGCGCACCGAAGGGCCGCAGCCCATGGCGGAGCTCGCGCAGAAGCTCGGCCTGGAGCAGAAGGACGTCGGCTCCGCCTTCGGGCGCCTCTCGAAAGAGGGCGTCCTGGCCATGGAAGAAGGGAAACGGGTTGCCTTCCGGGAGGGCGACTCCCCGTCGGCGAAGGCGCTCCGGGCGGTCCTCGATCGCGCGGCGAAGGAGGGGGCGGTTCCGGCGAGCGCCATGTCGGAGGAGGAGGAGCGCGCCGTCTCCGCGGTCAGCAAGAAGCGCGGCGCCGCCTCTACGGCTTTCAAGGTGAGCGACCGGGAAGAGGTGGTTCATCGTCTCACGGAGGCCGGCATTGAAGCGGCGAAGAACCTCGAAGCCTCCGGCGTGACCGGCGATGAGGTGGGGCGACTGACGCCGGAGATGCTCCGGGACGGCAGCTGGAAGGAAGCCTCCTTCCGACCCTACAACGTGAACACGCCGCCGACCCGGCTTCTGCCCGGCCGGCGCAACCCCTACACGGAATACCTCGACGCGGTGAAGGACAAGCTCACCTCCCTGGGATTCGAGGAGTTCGACGGCCCGCTGGTGGAGACTGAGTTCTGGAACTCAGACGCCCTCTTCATGCCGCAGTTCCACGCCGCCCGGGACATCCACGATGTCTTTCACATCGATAATCCGACCCACGCCGAGCATATTGAGGAGCCCTACCTCTCCCGGGTCGCCGCAGCGCACGAGGACGGCTGGGAGACGGGTAGCCGCGGCTGGAACTACGGCTTCGACCGCGACTTCACCCGGCGCCTCATCCTCCGGAGCCAGGGCACCGTTCTCTCGGCAAAGACTTTGCCCCGGGCGAAGGTGCCGGGGAAGTACTTCGGGATTGTCCGATGCTTCCGCCACGACCAGGTGGACGCGACGCACCTGGCGGAGTTCTACCAGACAGAAGGCATCGTCCTAGGAGAGGAGGTTAACCTCCGCACCCTTCTCGGCTTCCTGGAGATGTTCGCCGAGGAGCTCGCCGGCGCGACCGACATCAAGTACGTGCCGGGGTACTTCCCCTTCACTGAGCCGTCCGTCGAGGTGCACATCAAGCACCCCGTGCTGGGGTGGTTCGAGCTCGGCGGGTCCGGCATCTTCCGGCCGGAGGTGACCGAGCCGCTGGGCGTTCACGTGCCCGTGCTGGCGTGGGGTCTGGGGATCGACCGGATGGCGCTCATGCATCTGGGCCTGGATGACCTGCGGGAGCTGTTCTCAACCGACCTCGAGCGCGTGCGATTGCGGAGAAGGAAGTAATCATGCCGAAGATAGAGTCTCGCAAGGATGAGTTCGTCCGCCTTCTCGGCGTCGATCTCCCGGATCCGGACCTGGCGGAGCTCCTGACCACCGCCAAGGCGGAGCTGGATGAGCCGGTCAACGCCGAGGGCATCGTCAAGTTCGAGCTCAACGACACCAACCGCCCCGACCTCTGGTCCACGCCGGGTCTGGCCCGACAACTTCGGATCTATCGCGGCGGCGATGCACCGCGCTACGACTTCGTCTCCCGGCGCGATCAGATGCAGGCCGCCGGTCAGCGCGTCGTCGAAGTGGAAGACTCGACGCAAGCCGTCCGCCCCTACGTCGTGGCCTTCGAGTTCCACGGCCCCGCGCTCACCGAGGAGGCCCTCGAAGACATCATCCAGTCCCAGGAAAAAGTCTCCTGGAACTTCGGCCAGAAGCGTCGCGCCATTGCCATGGGCGTCTATCGTTCCGACCTCTTCTCCTACCCCGTCCGCTTCCGCGCGGTCGATCCGACCTCGGTCAGCTTCACTCCCCTCGGCATGGAGCGCCCCATGGACCTCGCCGAGATCCTGCGGGTTCACGAGAAGGGCAAGGAGTTCGGCTGGATCATGAAGGGCATGGATAGATATCCACTTCTGATCGATGCCGACGGGCGGGTGCTGAGCTTCCCACCGGTCATCAACAGCGCGGACATCGGTGCCGTCGAGCCCGGTGACACGACGCTCTTCGTCGAGCTGACCGGGACCGACATCTACACTCTCACCCTGGCGTGCTCCATTGTTGCGGCGGACCTGGCGGACCTCGGCTATGAGATCCGGCCGGTGCGCATCCGCTATCCCTACGACACACCCCTCGGGCGGGAAATCGTGACGCCCTTCTACTTCCAGCAGCCTCAGCAGACCCATGTGAGCCACGCAAGCAAGCTTCTCGGGCGGGAGGTGACCGCCGAGGAGGGCGTGGAAGGGCTGCGTCGCGTCGGCATCCGCGCCGAAGCGAAGGACAACGTGATCCTGGCGTATCCGCCGATCTACCGGAACGACTTCCTGCATTCAGTGGACGTCGTCGAGGAGATCATGATCGGCATGGGGATGGACGCCTTCGAGCCGGACATGTCTTCGGAGTTCACCGTCGGGCGCCTCTCTCCGGTGGATCGCTTCTCCCGTCAGATCAAGAGCATTCTGGTCGGGCTCGGTTTCCAAGAGATGGTCTTCAACTACCTCGCCTCCTACGACGAACTGGTCCTGCGCATGTATCCGGAGGAGCAGCGCGACGAGATGGCGAAGGAACTGGTCCGCATCTCCAATCCCGTCTCGGAGAAGTACGAGTACGTTCGCAACTCCGCGTTGCCGCTCCTTCTGGAGTCGGAGAGCGTCTCGGCCAACGCCGTCTATCCCCACCACATGTTCGAGGTGGGCAAGGCGGTCACCGTCGCGGAGGGGACCGTCCAGGGAACGGCCACGCACAACACCGCGGCCTTCCTGACCGCCGACGCCGAGGCGGACTTCAACACCGTCACGGCGCAGCTGACCGCGCTCATGTACTTTCTCAACACGGAGTACACCCTCTCGGAGGCCACCGACCGGCGCTTCATCCCCGGCCGCGCCGCCTCGGTGAACGTCGACGGTGAGCGGATCGGCATCATCGGTGAGGTGCACCCCCGCGTCCTCACCGCCTGGGGCATTGAGGTGCCCTGCGCGGTCTGCGAGATCTTCTTCGACACGCTTCTCTAACCAAGTGAACTGGTGCCAGAATTGTTGATTGCGTTGAAGCAATAGGGACACTCCGGGAGTGAGCATAGGCGGAGGTATCCACCATGCAATCACTCCCAGCTCTGCAATCACTCCCGCTTCTCCCGGAGTTCTGCCCCAACCCGCAATGCCGGTACCACGACCGTAGCCACGCCTCACACCAGCGCTGGTACACCCGCTTCGGCCGCTTCCACACCGAGTGCCGCGGCCCGAT
>CAZZIE010000222.1:0-5216 GCA_964654185.1 uncultured Spirochaetaceae bacterium
GACCGCCGTCGCCCAGTTCGGCAAGGGGGACAAGTACTTCGGCATTGCGACCCTCATGGTCACCATGCCGGGGCTGCCCATGTTCGGCCACGGCCAGATCGAGGGCTTCGCGGAGAAATACGGCATGGAGTACCGCAAGGCGTACTGGGACGAGGTTCCCAACCAGGAGCTCATTCGCCGGCACGAGCGGGAGATCTTCCCCCTCATGAAGCGCCGGGAGCTCTTTGCCGACGCCCAGCGCTTCGTCCTCTTTGACCTCTTCGGCGACGACGGGCGCGTCAACGAGAACGTCTACGCCTACACCAACGCCTACCACGACCAGCGCAGCATGGTCTTCTTCAACAACTCCTACGAGGCCGCCTGGGGATGGATCCGCGGCTCCACCCAGTTCGTCGAGAAGGGCTCCAACGGCCAACGCCACTCCAAGCAGGTAGTCCTGGGCGAGGCCCTCGGCCTCCACAAGGACGCCGACCACTTCACCATCTTCAGGGAGCAGCGCAGCGGCAAACACTTCATTCGCCGCTCCCACGAGCTCTTCGAGGACGGCCTCTTCGTTCACCTGAACGGCTATGAGAGCCAGGTCTTCATGGACATCTACGAGGTCGCCGAGAACGAGTTCGGCCACTACGCCACCCTCACCGACAGCCTGGCCGGCCGGGGCGTCCCCGACATTGAGCACGCCCTGCAGGAGGTGGTCATGGAGCCCCTCCACCGCACCCTGGACGCCGTCATCCAGCACCCCGCCATGCGCGACCTCGTCGCCGCCGCCGTTTCCGGTCAGGGGCACCCCGCCGAGAGCGAGGTCGATCTGATCGACCTCCGGCGCGCCTACCAGACCTTCCTCTATCGCGCCGCGGAGTACTGCAACTGCAGCGTCGACGGCGAGACCCTTTCCGCCGAGTTCGAAGGCCACCTTCGCCGGGTCTTCTCCCTCCTCGACGAGGCGGGCGGCATGCTTCAGGCGCCCACCGCTGGAGCGGCGGGCGACGCCGGCAGTCCGCGCAAGGCGGACGAGACCGGGACGCCCGGAGCGACGGGGCCCGGCGCGGACACGACGTCGAGCGCGTCGGTGGGGCGGGCCGGCGGCCGTTCCGCTTCCGACTCCCGCGGTGGCGGCGGCCGTTCCGACGCTGCCGGTCGAGTAAACACCGCCGCCGGCTCCGGTGCCGGCGCCGGACCCAGCGCCGGCGGTCGCGCCGGTTCGGGCCGCACCGACACCGCCGACACGGTGCGCGACCCCGCAGGGGTCGCAACGCTCTTCTCGCTGGCGCTGTCGCTGCCCCTCGGCGGCTTCGGCGTGCAGGAGGAGCCGGCGCGGCAGGCCAAGGTGCAGTACCTGGCGGGAAGCTGGCTCCTCCCGGCGCGGTTCCAGCGCACCTTCGAGGCGCTTCTTGGCAGCTCCTTTGCCGAACGCTGGCAACAGCGGTTCAACGTGCTGCTGGGGCATCTCCACTGGTTTCGACGAAGCTACGAAGCCGGCTCGGCGCCGCGGGAGAGCCTGCGGGAGCTTTTCTTCGACAGCGCCGTCACGAGCTACCTCAACGTGCACAGCCACGAAGGCGTCGTCTGGTTCAACAAGGAGCTCTTCGACGACATTACCGGCTGGCTCTACCTCCAGGCCCTCTACACGACGGTCCTCGCCGAGCAGGACGGATCTACCCGCAGCACCCTGCGAAACGCCCTGGACGAGGTCTACGCCGAATGGCGCGAGCTCGAAGCGGCGTCGGGATATCGGGTGGACGCCCTCATCGAGGAGGCGACCCGGGAAACCGCCACGGATGAAACGTCGAGCGCCGGCGGCAAGAAGGGCGCCGGCGGCGGGAAGGGCGGCAAGCAGAGCGGTGCTGCGGGCACCGGCAGCGGGACTGGGAAGGACCGCGGCACGCCTCAGAAGTGAAGCACCAGGTTCACCATGGTGCGGTCCTCCTCCGGGACGTTGTGGACGAAGGACTCGAAGTGGATGCCCACCTTTCGACACGCCTCGTGGAGGAAGGAGAGGTAGTACAGGCCGAGACTGTTGGAGTCCGCCGCCTCCGGGTCCTGGAGGTAGAAGTCGTTGAGGCTCTTGCGGTTGACCGCGTGATTCGCCCTGTCGTTGACGGCGTGCTTCACCTCTTCGAAGCGGTTGCGGCGATTGGAGATGACGAGTTGCAGGCGGCCCCGATCGCCGGGCGTCCGTGAGTGGCGTCTGATCTTCCAGAGCAGCCCGATCGCCTCGGCGCCGCACTCGGCGTCGACTTCGGCGTCGGAGGGTGAGGCGCCGGGCGCGCCGTGCCCGCCGGAGACGCCGGATCCAGCACGGGCGCCGTCCGGATCGGCGGTCGTGACCCCGGCACGGCGAGGCCCGTACGCATCGTCCCCATTTCTTCTGCCGTTGTCCGGGCTCCGGCCCCGCACGAGGCTGCCACCGTGCTTGAGGCTCGTCAGCACTTCCAGAAGCATGAGTGCCAGGTATTCCGCAACGGAGGTCTTCTGGAGATAAGATGTTAGGCGATGCTGAATGAGCGCGGTAATGGCGTGGTACGGGGGGGAGCCGCGATGGGCGACAAGGAGGAACTGCGTGAGCGGGCCAAGGGTGTCGAGGAAGCGCTCTGCGATGAGAGAATGCAGGCGTTTCTCCTCGGTGATGAGTGTTGTGCTCCGCGTGATGTTGCGGAACACCTCTTCCAGGACGTCCCGCTTCATGGCCGCGACGCCGTCGGGGTTTCGCTGGAGCGTGCGCTGCAGGTAGGCGGTGTTGACGTTCGTCTGAAAGTCGATCGGGTTCTTGGCGTTGTGGCGATTCCACGTCCGAACGAGATCCGACTCCATGAGGGCCTCGAAGATCTCCGTGTCGAATTGACGATACAGCATCCCGTAGATGACGAGCTTTGTAAAATCGATCAATCCGGCGCGGTTCTCGGCTATGTCCGTGACGGCAAGCTCGATCTTTCCGACGAAATCCAGCCGCATCATCTTCTGAACCGTGGCGGGTGTGAAGTCTCGCAACTCGACGCCGTACTCCTGCTGCGCATTCGACAGGCGGAAACGGCTGAGCGGCTGATTGCTCTTCAGGAAGTGATGCACCCCGCGCTCCGTCAGGAGCAACCGGATCGGCACGCTTATGACTTTGTTCCACTTTGTCTTCACCATACGACCCTGGTCTCGCTGCAATCGGGGAGGCAGAGCATGGCCCGTGAATGTCAGGATTTCGTGAGGGCGCATGACGCCCGCGCGTCTGATGCGGGCCGCCTTCGCGCCCGCCGGCGGGCCGCCCCGGCGGCACGGCGGCCAACCCTGTTGTTGATTTGGGGAGATAGCGGGTGCTACTATACCTGCCATGCCCCGCCGCATCCTCATTGCCGCACGAACATCTCCGTTGCTCAGCGAGCTTGCCGCCGCCGCCTCCGAGGCGGAGTTCCACGTCGTCATGACGGATACCGGCCACGAAGGAGTGAGTGGCGGTGGGGCCCGGGAGGCCGTTGCTGAGAACGGCGCGGCACAGGACGGCGATGCGAAGCAGCCGGCCGCCAGGCTCGACTGGTCCGGCGAGGGGTTGCGGACGCTCCCCTGGAACCCCCGTTCCCCCGTGAGCGCCCGGGCGGTGGTCATGAAGGCCGCCAATCTGCAAGATGGCTTCGATGCCGCCATTGTGGTGTGCAATCCGGATCGCCACGGCGCGGCGATCTCCGAGACGCCGGGCGGCGCCATTGAGGACACGATCGATGCTTCCGTAAAGGGGCGCCTCTTCGTTCTCAAGGAGCTTGCAGCCTACCTGGAGAAGCGGGGCGGCGGCAGCCTCACTCTCGTATCGGTCACCTCGGAGACGACGCAGGCTCCTCTGGATGCCACGGCAATCGGCGCCTTCGAAGCGCTCGGGGACTCCCTCTTCCTGGCCACCGAAGGCACCAATCTGTCGGTCCGGGGCTTTCGCTTTCAAGGCGGCGACGGGAGCGAATTCGCCCGTTTCGTCTTCGAGCAGCTGACCGGGGACTCCCGGCGCGGCCTGGGCAAGTGGTTCCGCTACACCGGGAAGAGCCGCCTGTTGTCCCTCGGACTCTAATCACGCTAATGTTTGCGCCATGAAAATCTGGATGCGCCTCCTCGCCGGCATTGTCATTGGGACGATACTGGCGCTGTACCTGCCCGAGAGCGGCGGCGATACCGCGGCGGTCTTCTCCCGGATCTCCGGGCTCGTTGTGAACATCGGCCGGTACAGTCTGTTTCCGCTCCTCTTCTTCGGCGTGCTCATGGGCACGACCGAGCTCATCGCGGAGCACAAGATCCTCAGGGTCTACGGCAAGGCCATCGGCCTCGTTGCGGCGGCCTCCTTCGTCGCGGCGCTGATCGGCGCCGCCGGCGTCGTGGTGCTCGCGCCCGGGCGGATTCCGCCCATTTTCCAGGAGGCTCCATCCGTCGCGGCGATCGATGCGTACGATCTCGCCACCCGGGTGTTCCCGACCAACTTCTTCGAGGCGATCGTCACGGAGGGGAGCTTCCTCCTGCCGGTGGTCGTCGCGGCGCTCATCTTCGGCATTGCCCTGAGCCGCGAGAAGACGCACGGCGAAGCGCTTACTTCGGTGCTCGAGGGAGCGACCCGTGTCTTCTACCGGATCGGCGCCTTCATCGTCGACATCCTGGCCATCGGCATGATCGCCGTGACGGCCTACCTGATCTTCCAGATTCGGGAGATCAACGACATCCAGATCTTCGGACAAGCCTTCCTCATCCTGGGCATCAGCATTGTCGTCGTCGTCTTCCTCATCTACCCGCTCATCCTCTATCTCCTGGTCGGCCGGGAGAATCCCTACGTCTGGGTCTACGCCATGCTCTCGCCGGCGTTCACCGCTCTGGTCTCCGGGGACATCTACTTCGCAACGCCGACCCTCGTGCGGCTCGGCCGGGAGAATCTCGGCATGCGCCGCTCCGTCGGCTCCGCGGTGGTATCCCTTGCGGCGGTCTTCGGCCGGGCGGGAACGACCCTGGTCACGACGGCGAGCTTCCTGGTGATTCTGCAGTCCTACACGGCGCTCGAGATCACCTTCGGCCAGGTCGTCTGGGTCATGTTCTCGAGCTTCGGCATCGGCTTCCTCCTGGGGGCGTCACCCGCCACGGGAGTGCTCGTCGGCCTGTCGATGCTCGCCACCGCCTTCGGTCGCGGCATGGAAGAGGTGTTCCTGATCCTGCTGCCGGCACTCCCCATCCTCACGAGCCTTGCCGCCTTCATGGACGTCATG
>CAZZIE010000223.1:0-5197 GCA_964654185.1 uncultured Spirochaetaceae bacterium
TTGTCCGTGTTCTCGCCGATGATCTTGATGGAGTTCTTGTTCGCGCCGACGGTGCCGTCGGAACCGAGGCCGTAGAAAAGGGCGCGGTGGAACTTCTTGTCCGCCGGGCGGTAGTCCTCGTTCCAGGCCAGGCTGGTGTTTGTGAGGTCGTCGTTAATGCCGATGGTGAAATGGTTCTTCGGCTGCTTCTCCGTGAGGTTGTCGAGAACGGCCTTCGCCATGCCGGCGTTGAACTCGTTGGAGCCGAGGCCGTAGCGACCGCCGACGATCACCGGGCGGTCGGAGAAGGGAGCCGAGCCGTCGCTCATCATGGCGTCGACGCCGGCAATGACGTCCTCGTAGAGGGGCTCGCCGTAGGTGCCGGGCTCCTTCGTGCGGTCCAGGACGGCAATCGACTTCACGCTCTTCGGGAGCGCCTTCGCCAGGTGGGCAACCGAGAATGGGCGATAGAGGCGGACCTTGATCATGCCGACCTTCTCGCCGTCCTCGACGAGGTGGGTGACCGTCTCATCCATTGCCTCGGCGCCCGATCCCATCATGACGACGATGCGCTCTGCATCCGGTGCGCCGACGTACTGGAAGAGCTCGTAGGAACGACCCGTCAGCTTCTCGAAGCGCTCCATGACGTCCTCGACAATGCCGGGCGCGGCGTCGTAGAAGGGGTTCACCGTTTCCCGGGCGGCAAAGAAGACGTCGGGGTTCTGAGCGGTTCCGCGAATGACCGGATGCTCCGGATCCAATGCCCGCTTGCGGTGGGCGCGGATCGCCTCCGGCTTGATGAGCTCCTTCATGACCTCGTAGTGAACCTCGGCAACCTTCTGGATCTCGTGGGAGGTCCGGAAGCCGTCGAAGAAGTGCAGGAAGGGAATGCGCGACTCCAGCGTCGACGCCTGGGCAATCAACGCAAAGTCCATGACCTCCTGAATGCTGTTGGAGGCGAGTTGGGCGTACCCGGTTGAGCGGCACGTCATGACGTCACTGTGGTCGCCGAAAATGCTCAAGGCCTGGGCGGCCACCGACCGTGCGGCAATGTGAAAAACCGTCGGCGAAAGCTCGCCGGCGATCTTGAACATATTCGGGATCATGAGCAGGAGGCCCTGGGAGGCGGTGAAGGTGGTCGTCAGGGCTCCGGTGGTAAGCGCGCCGTGGACGGCTCCCGCCGCGCCCGCTTCGGACTGCATTTCCACGACGTGGGGAATGGTCCCCCATATGTTGGGGCGCTCTTGCGCCGAGTACTGGTCGGAGAGTTCGCCCATAGGAGATGAGGGCGTGATCGGGTAGATGGCAATGACCTCGTTTGTTGCGTGCGCAACATAAGCGGCGGCCGTGTTCCCATCGATCATGACCGTGTTTTTTTGTGGCATAGAGGCTTCCTCTTGCGTATGTGATTGACGGACCTGGAGCTGGTTGCACGTCGACAGAACGTGGCCGACGAGCCGTTGGCTCACGGGTTTCTGACTGTTCCGTGTACCATCACTATAATGGGCGGGCCGGTTTGGTGCAAGCCGTTAAGGGAACGGGCGCACGATTTAAGCGCCTCATATCCGTTTAATGGACAGAATAAGATGATTAAAAACACGCAATTCACAATAAGTTCCCACGACCCCACGCCCTGTACTACCCACCTGTCCGACACCCTCCAGCTCCTGCGGGTCTCTGGGATCCTTGATCTGGATCGATGCTCACGGCCGGCCCCACCGCCAACGGGGGATTCGCTCTCATCATGGATACCGGCTCCCGGTCGTTGACACCCCCGCCGCCGCGCCCGAGGGGGATTCGCTCTTGTCACGCACAGCGGTGACCGATCGTTGACACCACCAGCCGCCGGTGGTAGACTGGCGTGAAATTCTTTGCAACCCGTGCAAAAAGTACAGGGACGCGCCACCGCCGCAGCGGCTGCATCCACGGCTGCATCCGCGGCTGCGGCACCGGGTGCGGGGCGCCGGGTACGGCACGGAAGGAGCGCGGCAATGGCTGCACAGCATACCGAGCGCGCGGAGCCGACCGGTGAAGAGCTCCTGGAGATGTTCCGGAAGATGCTCCTGGTGCGCGCCTTCGAGGAGAAGGTCGCCTACTTCTTCTCCCGCGGACAGATTCACGGAACGACGCACCTCTCGATTGGACAGGAGGCGACGGCGATCGGCGCCACCGGCGCTCTGGGGCCGGAGGACCTGATAACCAGCACGCACCGTGGGCACGGCCACTGCATCGGGAAGGGCATAGACATCAATCTCATGATGTCCGAGCTCCTGGGAAAGGAGAACGGCTACTGCCGCGGCAAGGGCGGCTCCATGCACATTGCGGATGTGAGTCAGGGCAACCTGGGCGCCAACGGCATTGTCGGCGGCGGGATTCCCATTGCGACCGGCGCGGGCCTCACCACCAGGCTCAAGAAGATCGACCGGGTGGTGCTCTGCTTCTTCGGGGACGGAGCCCTGAACCAGGGAGTCTTTCATGAGTCGGTGAACCTGGCGTCGGTGTGGAAGCTGCCGGTGATCTACCTCTGCGAGAACAACACCTACGGCATGTCCTATCACATATCGAAGGCCGTCAACCTGGAGGATCCGGCGGACCGGGCGAAGGGCTACGGCATTCCGGGGCGTTCCGTGGACGGCAACGACATCCTGGCGGTGTACGAGGCGGTTCGGGACGCGCGGGAGTACGTTCGCGAATCCGGGCCCACGCTCCTGGTGTGCAACACCTACCGCTACAAGGGCCACTCCAAGAGCGACGCCAACCGCTACCGCACCAAGGAGGAGATCGAGGCGTGGATGCGGAAGGACCCCATTCCCCGGCTGCGCACCGTCCTGGCCGAGAGGGAACTCGCCGACGAGGAAGCCCTCGACCGCATTGAGAAGGAGGCGTACCAGACCATTGAGGACGCCGTCGCCTTTGCCGAGGAGAGCCCGGAGCCCTCGGTCGACACCATACTGGACGATGTCTATGCGTGAACAAACCGACCACCGGCAAACCTACCGTGAACAGACCTACGCGGAGGCGATCCGCGACGCCATGAGCGAGGAGATGCGCCGGGACGAGGACGTCATCTTCTTCGGAGAGGACATTGGCGTGTACGGGGGCGCCTTCGGGGTATCCGTGGGCATGATCGATGAGTTCGGTCCCGATCGAGTGTTGGACACCCCCATATCGGAGGCGGCAATCATCGGCACGGCAGCAGGAGCCGCGGTCACCGGGATGCGGCCCATTGCGGAGATCCAGTTCAGCGACTTCATTGCGATCGGGATGGACCAGCTCGCCAACCAGGCGGCGAAGATCCGCTACATGTTCGGCGGTCGCGCCCAGGTGCCCATGGTGGTGCGCAGCCCCGAGGGGAGCGGCACCGGTGCCGCGGCGCAGCACTCCCAGAGCATGGAGGCGTGGTACTGCCACGTTCCCGGCCTCAAGGTCGTCACTCCCTCCACGCCGTACGATGCCAAAGGGCTCCTGAAGGCCTCCATCCGGGACAACAACCCGGTGATCTTTCTGGAGCAGAAGCTCCTCTACCGGACGAAGGGGCCCGTCCCCGAAGAGGAATACGTCATTCCCCTGAGCGAGTCCGATGTGAAGCGCGAGGGGCGCGACCTCACCATCATTGCCTGGGGGCGCATGGTGCAGCGGAGCATGGAGGTCGCCGAGGAGCTCGCCGGCGAGGGCGTCGAAATCGAGGTCGTCGACCCGCGCACCCTCCGGCCCCTGGACAGCGGACCCCTCATTGCCTCGGCAAAGAAGACCGGGCGCGTGCTCATTGTCCACGAGGCGGTCCTCACCGGCGGCTTCGGCGGGGAGATCGCCGCCATCATTGCCGACAGCGACGCCTTCTACTACCTGGACGCGCCCATCCGGCGCCTCGGCGGCATGGACGTGCCCATTCCGTACAACCCCAACCTGGAGCGGAACGTCGTGCCCACCGTCGAGCAGATCCGCACCACCGTCAGGGAGATGCTGCCCTAATGGCTACCGGAATCATCATGCCCAAGGCCGGCATGGCCATGGAGAGCGGCGTCATTGTCTCCTGGCTGAAGCAGGTCGGCGACTACGTGCAAAAGGGTGAGCCCGTCCTGGAAGTCGAGACCGACAAGGTCACCATGGAAGTCGAAGCCGAGACCTCCGGCTACCTCCTCAAGATCCTCCACGACGAGGGCGACGAGGTCCCGGTCACGCAGGTCATCGGCTACCTGGGCGAGGAAGGAGAAAAGATCGCAGAGGACGATGCTCACGGCGCCTCCCCGGCGGCTCCCGCCGCCGAGACCCCGACCGACCGCGACAGCGCCGCGGCCGCCCCTGGCGCCGACGGCGACCCCGCTGCCGCCCCGGCCGGCGGCGCCGCACCCGTTGAGGCCGCGGACGACCAGGCGGGGACCGCCGCGCCCGCCGGCGACCAGGCGGCCGGCTCCGGCAGTGACAGCGGCGACCAGGCGGCGGGCCGCGCCGAGGCGCGGCCGCGGGCGACCCCGAAGGCGCGGCGCCTCGCGGCGGAGGCGGGAATCGACCTGTCGTCCGTGGCGGGCAGCGGGCCCGGCGGGGCGGTCCAGGCGCACGACGTGGACACCGCGGATGCGCCCGGCGGGCGGCCCTCCGCCCCGGCGGCGGCCCCCGGGGAAACCCGCGCCGGTGCTGCCGCCCCCGCCGCGGGTACGACCCCAGCCGGGGCCACCCGGCGGCCCCTCTCTCGCCTGCGCCGCACCATTGCCCGGAACATGGCGGCGAGTCACGCCGCCGTTCCGGCAGTGACCTTGAACGCGGAAGCGGATGTGACGGAGTTGCTGGTGCGGCGGGAGGCGCTTCCCGCCGGCCGCGGCGAGGCCACCGGCGGCGCCGGCGACAGCAGCAGCCCCGGTGGCGACGACGGGCGTTCGCGCCCGGCGGGGACCGGCCCACGACCGACGGTGCGCCCCTCGGTGAACGACCTGGTTGTCTACGCGGTGAGCCGGGTGCTCCCGGAGCACCCGCAGGTGAATGCGCACCTCGACGGTGAGGAGCTTCTCCTCTTCGAATCCGTGAACCTGGGCGTTGCCGTTGCCGTCGATGACGGGCTGGTCGTTCCGGTCATTACCGGCGCGGCGGAGCGAGATCTGGCGGACCTGGCGACGGAGGGGCGCCGCCTCGCCGAGGCGGCTCGAGCGGGATTGCTGAAGCTGGAGGAGCTCGAAGGTGCAACCTTCAGCGTCACCAATCTGGGCATGTTCGGCGTTACCTC
>CAZZIE010000224.1:0-2825 GCA_964654185.1 uncultured Spirochaetaceae bacterium
GGGGCGGCGCCGGCGGCGCGGGGTCGGCGCGGGGGCGGCGCGGGGGCGGCGCCGGCGACGCCGGGGTCGGGTCCGTGAGAGCGAGGGTTTCGTTGACAAATGGGTGACAACTTGGCACCCTGTACTCGAAGGAAGGGAAGATGAAATTCGTAACGGTACGCGACCTGCGAACGACCCCGTCGCAGATCTGGAAACAGCTCGGCGAGGAGCAAGAGATGGTGATCACGAACAATGGAAAACCCATTGCGTTGTTGACGCCCCTCTCGGACGAGACGCTCGAAGGCACGCTTTCGGCAGTGCGCCGCGCACGTGCGACCGAGGCGGTGCGGAGGCTGCAGAAGACTGCGCGAGAAAGAAACCTGCAGAACCTCTCGGATGATGACATTCAAGCTGAGATCGACACTGCCCGCAAAGAACGGAAGAAATGAGGGTGGTGCTTGACACCAACGTTCTTGTCGCCGCGCTCCTGAACCCTGATCGAGGTCCCGCAAGAGCTCTGAACATGGTGCTGAACGGGGAGCTCCGATTGCTCTACGACAATCGAATCCTGTTCGAGTATCAGGACGTACTGAGCAGAGAGCGCTTTGGCTTTCCGGTACAAGATGTGCACCCGATTCTGGACTTCATCGAACACGAGGGCGAGTACATTGCCGCCACACCCGTCGAGGAAGCACTCGAAGACACTGATGACACTCCGTTCTTCGAAGTCGCCATTTCAGGCCGTGCAGACTACCTGGTGACCGGCAACAAGCGCCACTTCCCGAAGGACCCGCGCGTCGTCACGCCGACTGAGTTACTGGAGTCCGTGCGACGTGATCGGAAGGCGCAGGAGTAGGCCGCTACACGAACTTCTCAACGGAGACATCAAACACCGCCGCAAGGCGTTTGGCCGTGGCTTTGCTGATGGAGCGCTGTCACTCGCTCCGGGTAACCGCAACGAGTTCCGCGGATGTGGGGCTTGCCGGATCGAATTGCCGGAGCTAGAGCGATTTGATCTTTGTAGTCTTGCATACGGATACTACCCTATTCGGGTCCGGGCCCACGACAGTATGGACTTGCCAAACGAAACCATAGAGTCGATTTCGTCCTTTGAAGGAACACCCGCTGTCGGCGTCTCGACGGTAACGGGGTATCGAGACTCGACGTAGTATTGGGTAACTCGTTCAAGCGTGTCGAGGTCAAAATCGGCTGTTGGCTCGTGCTCCCGAATAAGCGCGGCAAGTCGAGGAAGGTCATGCACGCGGGGCGGGTTTCCTCCGTGGTAGACGATAACGGCCTTCAAGGACTTCTCGATCACCTGTTGGACGTGAAATGCGACTACCGTTTCCACGTCCGCGGTTCCTTGGAGTTGCTCAGAGGCAATTCGGTCCGCCTCCGCGTATGAGAGCCAACGTTTAGCCAGCTCTTTCATATACGGTTCTTCCCCGTTCGATGATCTCGGTTTTCAGGAAGCTTTGGTGAGACCCGATCTCTTTGAACTCTGATTCGGTGTATACAATAAGGTCAATGGGAACCTTGGCATTGATGTCGCGAAGGCGACGACGGAAATGCAGTGCTGCCTCAGTTCGATTGAAGGACTGACTGTCGGCAGGATCCGGTACGACTACGGCGATATCCAGATCGCTGTCAAGCCCGGCGGCATGCGAAGCTTCAGACCCAAAGACGATGACGCGCGTAACATCCATTTCGGAAAGGCGCTTCACGATTGGACCGACAGCTTGCTCCGGCGTCACAACCACAGTATGACATGATGGACCGCAGGAGTCCACGCCGATCGGGTCGCACCGTGCCGCCCAGCGAACCGCCACCGCCCCGCAGGGAGCCGTGCCGCCCGGCGGCCGCGCCCTACAAATCTTTCATCTCGTCGCGGATGCGGGCGGCTTCTTCGTAGTTCTCTTCTTCGATTGCCTTCTGAAGCTCCTCTTCGAGGCGGTTGCGCTCCATCTCCTTCTCATCCGGGGGAGACTGCTCGGTCTCTTCCTCGGTGATCAAGTTGATGGCGACGCCGGCCTCATCGACAATAGCTTCAGAAATGTAGAGGGGACACCGGATCCGGGCGGCAATGCCCAGGGCGTCGGACGGGCGTGAGTCAATGGAGAGCTTCTTCATGCCCTGCTTCATGAGCATGCGGGCGTAGAAGGTGCCGTCTTTCAGGTCGGTGATTTCGACGCGCTCCACGCTGACATTGATCTTGTCCATCATGGAGATGAAGAGGTCGTGGGTCAGGGGCCGCGGCATCGGCACGTTGCCGAGGCCGATGAGGATGGACTGCGCCTCGAGCTGCCCAATGAAAATGGGCACGGCACGCTCGGAGCCCAGCGGCTTCACGAGCACCGCATTGCCCTTATCAGTGCGGGCGACAGTCCAGATCTCAGCTTCGACAAGCATTCCGTTGTTCATACTCCACTCTGAATTCTACAAATACCCGGCTCAACATTCCAAGGGAATTCACGCCGATTCTCCGCAGGCTGCCTCACCACCATGTGCGCGACACCTGAAGTTACACACCCCAACCCCACAAGACAAATCCGCCCGGACCAGGACAAGAGCCTTGAGATCGATGCCGACGGGCGCGCCGTCGCGGCCGCCCGAGCCTGAGAAGAAACAATGATCTGTGATCGATGCCGACGGGCGTGCGGCGGCGGCCGCCGCGAATGGCCGGGGCCGGCCGGAATGCGTAGGGGGACCCCGGGCGGGGCGGGTATGGCCGGGGCCGGCCCCGCCTCCCAGTTCAGACTGGCGAAGGGCAACCCGCACTGCGGTTGCCGATCGAGCCGAAAAGGTATAATAATTATACACGGGATTCGCTGGTACGGATCATATCG
>CAZZIE010000224.1:2835-5191 GCA_964654185.1 uncultured Spirochaetaceae bacterium
ATGATCTGTGATCGATGCCGACGGGCGTGCGGCGGCGGCCGCCCAACGCGACCGGGACCGATCAGCGTGCGGAGCGTCACCGTAACTGCGAAGAGATTGAAGTGCGGGGAGGGAACGCGCCGTATCAACGGATGTCAATGTGTTCGGTGCCGATGAAGTCGGCGAGCCCACGGGCTGTCGCTTGAGCCGAAAAGGTATAATAATTATACACGGGATTCGCTGGTACGGATCATATCGGTGCGGCGGTCGCGTCGGAGTGAGGTCGAGTTGTATGAAGGCGAGTGAGTTCGATAGACGGTTTGATGCAGGCGAAGAGGTCGCAGAGTCCCTCGACACGAGCGCGGCGCGCAGGCCCAATCAGGAAACGAAGCGAGTGAACGTGGACTTCCCTGTGTGGATGATCGCTTCCCTGGACAAAGAAGCGCGACGCCTGGGGGTAACCCGGCAGTCGATTATCAAGGTGTGGTTGGCCGAGCGGCTCGAGGAGACCCGGCAGTAGACGGTAGGATGCACCTCTCCTTCGTGAGAAACGCTGCATACCGCAATGCCTGGTGGATGTCTTATGCCTGCAGGTCGACCACGGTGGCGACCGGAATCCGGAGTGGACCGGTTCTATATCTACTTGACAGATATATCTGTGTGTGAGATGCACTGTACCGACAAGGTAGCCGCGCACCAACAATCAATGGCGGATCTGCTTTCGCTTCGAGAACGGGCACGCCATTGATGTCGGAATCGAGGACTACCACTAACGGGGGGTGTCATGGCTGAGAACCAAAGCGCCAATGTAGAAGAGCGAATACCGACGCCGACGATCGGTGCGATTCTCCAGGAGGAGTTTCTCGAGCCCCTCGATATCACGCCGTACCGCCTTGCCCGGGACGTCCATGTGGCCACGAGTACAGTGCTGGACATTGTGCATGACCGGCGCAGGATAACGGTGGACATGGCGCTGCGCTTTGCCAGGTACTTCGGGACAACTGAGCGGTTCTGGCTGAACCTGCAGAATGATATCGACATTCGCAACCGCACGGCGGCGTTGGCCGAGGATCTGCGCTCGATTGAGCCGGTGCAGCGTTCGGCCTGATGGCGCCCGGTCGGCGGCTCACGGGGGTTACGACTCGCACGGTCGGTCGCCGTGTGTTATGCTTTTGTACAAGGGGTAACCGGCGTAGGTATGCATCACCACGGCTTGGCAAGCAACTTCAGGTGGAACATGTACAGACAACTCAGACGTATCATCGGTAGTGTGGTTGTGGTACTGCTGCTGCTGGTTTCCGCGACCGCGGCGGCACAGATGGATGGTTCGACCTCACTGGCACCGTCGCCGCAGCTGCGGGTGTTGCGCGCCATGTCGGACTCCCGGTACCCGGCCACGCCGGGAGATGTGTACCGGCTTACGTTCACACAGGCCACGGAGAACGAGACGCTCCTTCTATATGTGAGCCCGGACTACCAGGTGAACATGGACTTCTTCGGCAACGTGGATGCCAGAGGGCTTACCTTTCACGAGCTTCGTACTCGAGTGACCCGGATCGTCCAGGACTCCTACCCCGGTGCCAGTATGCGCTTGACGGTGGAGCAAACCGGTGAGTTCCCCATCTTCGTTCGCGGCGAAGTGCAACAGGCGGGAGAGATCTATGCCTGGGGCTTGAGTCATGTCAGCTCCCTCCCGGATTCCGTGTTTACGCCGGCAGCGTCGCAGCGCGAGGTGCTGATCATAGACCCGGACGGGTCCGAGCGAACTGTCGATCTGTTTCGCGCACAAAGATTCGGCGAGCTGGACCAGAATCCGCTGCTGAAGCCCGGACAAACGATCGTGGTGCCGCGCTTCCATCGCAGAGTGAGCATTGAAGGTGATGTGCACCGGCCGGGAACGTACGATCTGCTGCCGGACGAGACCTACACCGACCTGTTGGAATTTGCGGGTGGATATCAGACCACGGCGAACACCCGGGCCATTCGCCTGGCGCGGTTCGTACCGGAGGGCCGGGACAACGCAGCGACGGAGGGCCGGCCCCAGGAGGCGAAGTACCTGCCTCATGACGAGCTCGTTCAGACGGAGCTCGAACATCTGGACGCCATCCGGGTGGCCGACCGGCTGGAGGCACGGGCGGTGTTCTTCGTGGAGGGGGCTCTTCGTGCTTCCGCCGCGGAGGACGGCGACGGGTCCCCTGCAGCCGCACCGGCGGCAGACGGAGCGCAGCGCGCAGCTACCGACATTATTCCGGGGCAGCGCCTGTCGGAGTACATCCAGGACCTGGGAGACCTGTTTGCTCAAAACGCATCCCTGGAGAATGCCTACGTCAAACGCGGCAACGAGCTGACGGCGGTGGATCTCCTGGCGCTGGCTCAG
>CAZZIE010000225.1:0-5185 GCA_964654185.1 uncultured Spirochaetaceae bacterium
GCCCCGGGAGAGACCGACGAACGCGCCACGCGCTTCCGCGGCCTCGCGCAGGAGTGCGGCATTCACCTCGGAAGCGAGGAGGGAGAGGGGCCGCGAATCGCCGTTCGGCGAATATAGCCCCGGCGCGCCACCCCGAGCCGCGGTCACATAAATTGGAGAAATGTTGACAATTGCGCCAAAACACGGTAGGGTGGCGCCTATCCATGCACACACCGGCGGGCGTTCGAGTCATCGTATTGGCAGCGGCTCTCTCCGTGCTCTCAGCCCTCGGCGGCGCGCGACCGATTGCGGCAGAGCCCCAACCGGCTGATTCTCTCACCGAGGGAGTGACGACCCCGGCGGTGCTGATTCTGAACTCCTACCATCCCGGCCTCCAGTGGTCCGACGACATCATGACCGGGATGATCGAGGTCCTCGATTCGCGCTATTCCGGCATTGAGCCCGTCATTGAGTACATGGATTCGAAGCGCCACTTCGACGGTCCGGAGGGCCGGTTTGTTCAGGACATCATTCGGGGCCTGCGCCTGCGGTACGAACGCGATGAGTTCGACCTCATCCTGGCCTCCGACGACAACGCGCTACGGTTTCTGCGGCGGCACAAGCAGGCGCTCTTCGGTGAGACGCCTGTCGTTTTCTGCGGTATCAACCACCTCGAAGAGATCGGATCCCTCGATCGGAGCGAGTACACCGGCGTCAGGGAGGTGACCGATCTGGCCGAGACCATTGATCTCGCTCTCGAGCTCTATCCTGATCCACCGTCCATCCTGGTCATTACCGACCGCACCACCACCAGCCGCACCAACCGGCGCAAGATCGAAGCG
The DNA here is from genome assembly GCA_964654185.1 of uncultured Spirochaetaceae bacterium. Lineage (GTDB taxonomy): Bacteria > Spirochaetota > Spirochaetia > DSM-27196 > PWMO01 > CAYFQV01. Next base: position 822 of record CAZZIE010000225.1, read on the forward strand.
ATTCTGCGCTCCCGCATCGACCCGGACCGCGCTCGCTACGCCGTCGACGACCCCGCTCTGACCCCGGCACGCCTGGAGCGAATGGTTGCCTCAGTGGAGCCGGGGGGCTTCATCTACTACGCGGACTTCTTTCGGGACAACCTGGAACAGGCGGTACCGTATGAGCGCCTGCTGCCCCGGCTCTCCGCGGCGGCGCAGGTTCCCATCTTCACCCAGGCGGCGTTCTACCTCGGGTACGGTGTCCTGGGCGGCAAGGTCGTCTCCGGACGGATGCAGGGGCAGCGTGCGGCGGAGAAGGCCCTTCGGGTGCTCGCGGGTGAGTCGCCCCGGGTCGTCCCGGTGGAGAGATCGTCTCACAGCACCTTCACCTTCGATCACGTACAGCTTCGGCGGTTCGGCATTCCCCGTCGTGCGCTGCCGGAGGGGAGCCGCGTTGTGAACACGCCGGACTCACCCTGGTATCGGTATCGCCGGCCCATCATGGGTGCGATCATCCTGGTCATCCTCGAGGGGGTGCTCATCGGGTTTCTGGTGTGGACCGTTCGGCGCCGCCACGCCGTCGAGGCGGCGCTCCGAGGGAGCCTGGAAGAAAACCGCGCCCTCCTCCAGGAGGTCCACCACCGGGTGAAGAACAACCTCCAGATCATCTCCAGCATGATCCATCTGGGCCGCAAGGACGGCTCCGTGGATGCGGATGCCTTTGCGAAAGAGACGGAGAATCGAGTCCGCGCCCTGGCGCTCATGCATGAGAGCCTCTACCAGAGCGAAACCCTGGCGACGGTGAACCTGGTCGGTTACCTGAAGGATCTGGCGTCCTCCGTCGCCGCGAGCCTGAGTGCGGACCGCTCGACCATCCGCTTTGCCGGTACCGGCGAAAGCCGGCAGGTTCCCATGGACGTCGCGATTCCCTGCGGGCTCATTGCCAATGAGCTCGTGACGAACGCCGTGAAGTACGGTACACCTTCCGACGGCACACGGCCCCGCATCGACATGATTCTTGAGGAGAATGCCGACGGCCACATGTCAATGACCGTCGCCGACAATGGTCCCGGCCACCAGGAGAGTGCAGCGGGCCGATCCGGTGCGAGCAAGCCCGCGGCGGGCCTCGGCCTTACCCTTGTCGAGTCGCTCACCCGTCAGATCGGCGGCAGGGTGTCCTTCTCCAACAGTAGCGGATTCGCCTGCACGGTGACCTTTCCGGCCGGGGTCTCCTCCGCGGCCGCACCCCCCGCCGGTGTCGGTACTGTTGACGCGGGGTCAAACCCCCGGCCATACTGACTCAGTTCCCCGCAGAGCCCGCGAACTCCAAAGTGAGCACCTCATGAGTGATGAACGAGATTTCTCCCACATTGAAGAGGCCCGGTCGCGCTGGGAAGAGTCTGCCCTGAAGAAGACGCTCTCCAGGCATCCCGAGCGGCACGACGGCGATTTCAAGACCGCGTCGGGCATCCCGCTTGATCGGCTCTACGATCCCCGCTCCGACAATCCCGACACCTACCTGCCGCGCGAGGGCTTTCCCGGGGAGTATCCCTACACCCGGGGTGTTCAACCGACCATGTACCGCGGGCGCTTCTGGACCATGCGGCAGTACGCCGGGTTCGGAACCGCGGAAGAGTCGAACAAGCGCTACCGCTACCTCCTGGAGCAGGGACAGACCGGGCTCTCCGTCGCATTCGACCTGCCCACTCAGGTGGGCTACGACTCCGATCACTCCCTGGCCATGGGCGAGGTCGGCAAGGTCGGCGTTGCCGTGGACAGTCTCCGTGACATGGAGACCCTCTTCGAGGACATTCCCCTGGACCAGGTTTCAACGTCCATGACCATCAACGCCCCGGCGGCGGTGCTTCTGGCCATGTACGTTGCCGTTGCGGAGAACCAGGGCGTCGATCCGTCGCAGCTCCGGGGAACCATCCAGAACGACATCCTCAAGGAGTACGTGGCGCGGGGCACCTTCATCTTTCCGCCTGAGCCGTCCATGCGGCTCATTCGCGACACCTTCGAGTACTGCGCGAAGGAGCTGCCCCGGTGGAACGTCATCAGCGTCTCGGGCTACCACATTCGCGAAGCCGGATCGACGGCAGTGCAGGAAGTCGCCTTCACCCTGGCAGATGGAATTGAGTACGTCAAAACCGCTCTGGATGCCGGCCTGCAGGTGGATGACTTCGCCCCGCAGCTCTCCTTCTTCTTCATTGCCGGCGCGGATCTCCTTGAAGAGGTGGCGAAGTTCCGGGCGGCCCGGCGCATGTGGGCGCGGATCATGCGGGACCGTTTCGGGGCGCAGTCCGACCGCTCCATGAAGCTTCGCTTCCACGCCCAGACGAGCGGCGCCGCCCTGACGGCGCAGCAGCCGGATAATAATGTTGTGCGCGTGACCCTCTACGCCCTCGCGGCGGTCCTCGGCGGCGCCCAGAGCCTCCATACCAACTCCCGGGACGAGGCGCTGGCCTTGCCGACGGAGGAGTCCGTGCAGATAGCCCTTCGGACGCAGCAGATCATTGCCCACGAGTCCGGTGTTGCGAATACTGTTGATCCTCTCGGCGGCTCCTACGTCGTCGAGGAGCTCACCGACGAGATCGAGCGGCGCGCCCAGGAGTACCTGGACGAGATCGACGCCATGGGCGGCATGGTGAAGGCCATTGAGTCGGGCTACGTCCAGCGGGAGATCGAGGACGCCGCCTACGCCTATCAGCAGGGCGTCGAAGACGGGAGCCGCGTCGTTGTCGGGGTGAACAAGTACGCAACCGAGGGGAAGCCCCACTTCGAGGTCATGCGGCAGGATCCCCGCATCCAGCAAGCGCAGTCCGAACGGCTATCAAACGTGAAGTATGAGCGGGACGAGCTCGAGGTCACGCATCTTCTGCAGGCCCTGAAGAGCGCCGCCGAGAATGAGAGCGTGAACGTCCTTCCGCCCATCCTCGACTGCGTCCGGGGATACGCGACCCTTGGCGAGATCTGTGGAGTCCTCCGGGAGGTCTTCGGCGAGTACGCCGGGTAGGGAAAGGAAGCGACATCAATGGCTGACAAGGCACCATCACAGAGCGTACGGATACTGATCGGCAAACCCGGCCTGGACGGCCACGACCGCGGCGCCAAGTACATTGCCCGGGCGCTCCGGGACGCCGGGTACGAGGTCATCTACACCGGCATTCGCCAGACTCCCGAGACGATTGTCTCCACGGCAATCCAGGAGGACGTGCAGTTCATCGGGTTGAGTCTCCTTTCGGGCGCCCACAACGAGCTCTTTCCTCGGGTGGTCGAGCTCCTCCGCGGAGAGGGTGCCGAGGACATTGTGGTCTTCGGCGGCGGCGTCATCCCGGAGGAAGACATCCCCGGTCTGAAGGAGGCGGGAGTGGCCGCGGTCTTCGGACCCGGGACCCCAATCTCAGACGTCATAGAGTTCATTGAGCGGTGTCGGACAACGGCGTGACTTCCGACGAGCTTTCCGACCTGGCCGCGCGGGTGCGCGCCGGGAAGACCCGCGCCATTGCCCGGGCGGTCACCATTGTCGAAAGCGATGATCCCGCCAGGGAAACTCTCATTGACCTGTTGCATCCACACACAGGCACCGCCCGGGTCATCGGGGTGACCGGGCCGCCCGGCGCGGGGAAGAGCTCCCTCATTGACCGGTTGATCGGGGAGTTCCGCGGCGCCGGCGACCGGGTTGCGGTCATTGCGGTGGATCCCACAAGTCCGTTTTCCGGAGGCGCGCCCGCTGACCGCCGTCGTCCGCGCGAAGCTGCGCATGGGCCGCCACGCAAAGGACCCCGGCGTCTACATCCGCTCCATGGCCACCCGCGGCCACGGCGGCGGCCTGGCGCTGGCGACGGGGGAGGCAATCTCCGTCCTGGACGCCGCCGGCTTCGACACGATCATCGTCGAGACCGTCGGCGTCGGTCAGAGTGAGGTCGAGATCATCTCCCTGGCGGACGTGATCCTGGTCGTGATTGTCCCCGGCGCCGGCGACGAGATCCAGGCGCTCAAGGCGGGCATCATGGAGATCGGCGACATCTACGTGGTGAACAAGGCGGATCGCGACGGCGCCGAAGAGCTCGCGGCGACTCTCAAGGCGGCACTCCGGATGGAGGACAGGGAGCCGCGCATCCAGCTCACCTCCGCCACGGAAGACACCGGCGTCGCCGCCCTCGCGGATGAGATTCTTGCTACTATAGGGGAACACCGGGCAAACGGCGAGCTCGCCCGACGCCGCAGTGACCGGAAGGCCGCCGCGCTCGAGCGGATTGCCCTGGCAACCCTGCGCCGTCGGCTCGACGACGCCGCACTCTTCCCGGCCCACGGGGCGGACCTTCCCGAGGAGCTGCGGAACACATCCACGCCCTACCGTCTCGTCCGGGAGCGCCTGGGGA
>CAZZIE010000226.1:0-5114 GCA_964654185.1 uncultured Spirochaetaceae bacterium
TCTTTCAGGTGGTCGGACAGATTCGACGACAGGAGTACCTGCGGCTTCGACTGCTTCTAGAGAAGGAGAAAAGCGCGACGCAGGAGACCGCCGCCGCCCTCGAGAGTGAGAAGACTGCCCTCCAAGGCCTGTCGGTCTCCCTCGAAGAGCACGCCGAACAGAAGCAGCGTCTCGAGGGACAGCGTGACGAGCTGCAGGTCTCCCTCGCCGGCGATGAGACTCGACAGGCCTATCAGCGCTTGCGTCGGGATCGGGATGATCTGCTCCAGCAGCAGACGCTGCAGAAGGAGCGTGCAGACCGGGCCGAGAAGATTCGCAGACGGGTGGCGGAACTCATTGGCCGAGAGCCCGCCGATCCGGCGACAGAGACGCAGACCGTCACGGCGGAGGTTTCGGATGCAAGCATGGAGAAGGCGCGTTCCGACTTGAGGATCGGCGAGCTGAAGGAGCGCCTCGACGAGAGCTACCGGGAACGGAAGGAGCTCCAGGAAGGGCTGCTGCGATACCCCGCCGCAGTTGAAAAACTCCGGGCTGCCCTTCGCAGCGAAGGCATTGAACCGGAGGTCCTCGCGGAGCTTCTCGAAGTTACGGAGGAACAGCATCAGGAGCTTGTCGAGAGCTGGCTCGGCAACAGCCGCTTTGCGCTGCTGGTTCCCCGTGACCGCTACGCGCGCGCTCTCGAGATATACCACGAACAGGAATCCGACGTGGACGGGGTCTTCCTGCCGAATCTGGCCGCGATCCACGAAAAGGAGATTCGTCCCGGGTCTCTCGCCGAAATGGTTGCGGCGGCAAACCCGGACGCTCGCCGGCTCGTCACGCACCACCTCGGCGACGTCATCCGTACGGAGCTCTCCGAGCTGCTTCGAGAAGACCGCAGCGTCACCGAGTCCGCTTTGCAGTACCGTGACGCGGCGGTCGTACGCGCCGAGAAAGACGCCCGCCTGCGCTGGTATCTCGGCCGTCGAGCCCGGGAACGGCGGCTCGCCGCCGTAGAAGAGGCCATTGAGGCCGATGAAGCCGCCCTTCGTGCCGAGAGAGCTCACGAAGAGGAGCTTACGGCCAAGCTGTCCCGGCTGCGAGAGGCGGAACGGCTTCTTGCCGAGCTCGATCAGCTCGGCGACGCCGCGGCACGTCTTGCCACGATCGAGAAGGAGCTGCAGAGCATAGAGGCACGGATCGCGGACATGGATACCACCGGATTCGAGAGTGTGCAGCGGCAGCTGGATGCGGTGGTCACAATGCTCCGTGAGCTCGATTCCCGAGTGCAGGAGCAACTCGAAGAGCGGGGGCGCCGAACCACGACGGTAACAAATCTCACGCAGCGGCTGGACGAGCACCACCGGGAAGGGGAGCGGCACGCCGCCACGCTCGAGGGCTTCCTCGCCGACCACGCAAGCCGACGGGAGGAGTTTGAGTCCTACTACCGCGATCGCATGCGGGGCGAATCTCACGAGCCCGACTACGACGAGATTATCCAGCGCTACGAATCGGCGTTCCGGGGCCTGCGGACCCGGGAAGAGAAGGCGCGCCATCTCCTGGTCCAGGCGAAGCAGCGCTACAACTACGAGTACAATGCCCTCCTGGGAGTGGATGATGACGAATCGAGGGAGTACCTCGAGCTCCTCCACCAGTACACCCGCACGGAGCTCCCGGAGTACCGGGAACGCATTGAGCGGGCCCGGGCGGAGGCGGAGCGGCAGTTCCAGGAGCACTTCGTCGCCCGTCTCAACGAGTACCTCATGGAGGCGGAAGAGAGCTTCAAGGAAATCAACCTCATCCTCGAGCAGATCAGCTTCGGCAAGGATTCCTACCGCTTCACCATTCAGCGGCGTCCGGACAAGCGGGAGCTCATGCACGCCATTGCCACGGCGGCGGAGGTGCGTGAGGTCGAGGGAACGCTCTTTGCCGCACTCAAGAGTGAGGATGAGCGACGCAGCGTGGAAAGCGTCTTCGAGAAGATCCTGACAAACGAGCTCGACTCGCCGGAGGTGCGGGAGATCTGCGACTACCGGCAGTACTTTGTGTACGACATCAAGATCCGGGACGCGGAGCGGGTGGACCAGGAGACGGGAAAGGCGCTGGAGTCCTTCCTTTCCCGGGTGTTGCGGGAAAAGTCCGGAGGCGAGACACAGACGCCCTACTACGTCGCCATTGCCGCCAGCTTCTTCCGCTTCTACCGGGATAATCCTGAGGCCATCCGACTCGTGCTGTTTGACGAGGCTTTCAGCAAGATGGACGACGCGCGGATCGGCCGGATGCTCGACTTCTTCCGCACCCTGAACATGCAGGTGCTCACCGCCGTTCCCACGGAGAAGATCGAGGCGGTCGCCCCGCACATGGACGTCACCAATCTCGTGATTCGACGGGACAACAGCGCCGTCGTGCGGCGCTACGAACAGCTTCCCGAGGCAGAACCGTGACCTTAAGCGAGACGGCGCGCGAGATCCTCGAGGAGTTCGCCTCAGGCTATCCTCAGTCGGCACAGTACCGGGGCGGCAGGAAGCTACGCCTGGGCGGCTGGGATCGCCGCTTTCCGGGGACCCTCACGGATGTCGAGGCGAAGGAGGCCTTCCTCGCCGCGGTCGAGGACCTGGCGGCACAGGGAGTTATCTCGGTGCGGTGGCAGCGCTTCCGCAGCGGCGAGGCCGTGGAAGCGCTCTATCTCGAGGATCCTGCGGCGCTCTATCGCCTCCTCGGCCGTACATCTCCAGGCGAACGGCGGGACGAGCTGCTGGCCGTGCTCGGGGAATCACCGTGGAGTCGAGACGAGCTCGCCCCCCTTGCCGAGCGGCTTCGGACGCTCCTCCAGGAGCACCACCCCACGGTCATTCATGACCCTGCGGATCTCCGGGATGTCGGCCGCATCTTCCTGCTTTCGCCGGAGGACTGCCGCGGCTACGCCGTTCGCGCCCTCAGCGTGAGACTCTTCAGCGACAGCAAGCGCCTGGAGGCTCTGCTCCGCGCCGCCGACCGCCTCTCCGAGGAGACCTTCGGCGAGCCCATTTCCCCGCGCCTTGGGCTCACGCGCTCGTTTCCGGAGGTCACCCTCTGCGTTTTCGGCACGCTTGGCGTTTCGGGAGAGACTTGGCGCGTCTCCGGTGAGCTTGTCACCCTAGCGGCGGAGACTCTGAAGAAGGTCTCAACGGTGGAGCTTGACCGACCGCCGGCGACCGGCAGTCCCTGGGTCCTGTCGGTGGAAAACAAGGAAAGCTTCTACGCCGCCTGTGACGCCGCCCGCGCAGCCTGGTCCGCACCGCTCTCCGCTCGGGCTGCACCGCCCTCGGCACTACTCTACACCGCCGGCCACCCGGGATCGGTCACCGCCCGGGCGGCGGCACTCCTCGGCGAATCCGCCGCCGCTACGCTGCACTTCGGCGACATGGACCCCGACGGTCTGCTCATTCTCCAGGAGCTGGAACGATCGAGCGGTGTTCCCGTGCGCCCCTTCGCCATGGACGTCGACACCTTCTCACGATACGAAGCCTTCGGCCGTCCCCTCTCCCGGCACGCACGTGCACGGCTCCGTCAGGTCACGCACGCGGATCTGCGCAGCATCGCGAAGACCCTTCACGAGCGCGGGATCGGAGTTGAGCAGGAGGTGATTCCGGTGTCGTTCGGGTGATCTGTCTGGCCCATTGCTAAAGCATTGTGCCTCTACCTCGATGAGCCTGCTTGAGTTGGATGTTCGTACTCCCTTGCCCAGGGAAGTGGCCGAGAAATGCCTTCTGGAAGTGGCAGCGTATCCCGGCGTTTCCCTTTCAGTGGTACTTCGCCATCTGCGATGCGAGCACAACTACACGTAACAAGACGTCGCGAACCGTTTGGATAGGAGAAATGTCTACAGCTACCAGCGAATCCGGCGACTGGCGAACCGAAGCTTGACCACGGTCACCAGAATCAAGCGCGTGTTCCCCGAAGTCTCAGTCGATGAGGTGTTGCAGGAGTAGCCGGCATCCGGTCCTGAAGGACGCGGAATCCTCGCGGGGAACATGGGTGTAGAGGATCCGGCTCAGTGAGGGTTCTGTTCGATAGAAGCGATTGTCCCGGAGAAGGAATACTCCGCCGCTCACCCTCCGCGGTATTGCAGCCCCCTGTGCCGCAGAGTTCGTCGTAATGATTCACATGATCAACTTGTACCCGTGTGTCCGCGGCGTGAGAAACAAAGAAAAGGGAGACGCGGGGCCATGAGGCTCTGGTGTGTATGGCTGTGCCTGCTCAGAAGCTCATGAGCTCTATTGCTCAAGTGCTCAGACGACACCTTAGGAGGATTTGCAGTCCCCAATCATGCTCCGGGTTTTGCGGTCCCGAAAAACCGGGCTACGCCTCGTCACCGAGGCGTTCGCACTTGCCCCCCTGTCTCCCGAATCTACTGTCAATGCGGACGCTCCGTCCTAATGGCCGGAGTCCGGTTCATCGGTGAAGTCTACCGACACCCGAAAACTCGCCTCACGCAAGGCGCGATTCAAGCGCCGGAACGTCGTGCGCTCTTCCTCCAAGTCGCGTCTCGCATCCGGATACGCGACATCCGGTGCCTCTTCTATGTCCCGATCCTCCTTGTGGGTAACCCGGACGAAGGCACTGCGCGTGAGTTGATTGCTCAACTCCCCGATGCGAACATTGGACGCCTTTCGCAACTCCAGCGCTTCGGCGAGCGTTAGCTTCTCGCCGTCGACGCTCAGCGTGTTGTTGAAATTGGTAGCCTGGATGGCGGCGTTCAGCTTGTGGCGCTTGTGCTCGATCGTGCGAATCTCCGACCGCACCTCACTCGGATCGAATCCCTCTGCCGGCCGGTACGTACCGGTCTCAACGCGTTCGAGAAAGGACGTGCGCGAGGCGCCCCGCGATTCCGGCAGGCACTTCCGCAAAGTCTCAGTAGTTGCATCATACTCCGACCGCAATTCGAGTGCTTCATAGATAAGCAGTCCCTTTCCATTGTCCGCCAAGGCCAACCTCCTTCCGGCCCGTTCCTGGCCGAGCATCAAGATCAGAATTATACGCAACGTATCGACGCCGGACAAGATCTGCGTGTAGGCCTTGAGAAATGTCGCTGTTCCACTGAAGCAGCAGCGTTGCCCCCGCCGTAACAGATGGCGGGATGCCACACGATCACG
>CAZZIE010000227.1:0-5103 GCA_964654185.1 uncultured Spirochaetaceae bacterium
GCCCCCGCCGTCCGCTCCGTCCCCGGCGCCTCCGCCGCCCCCGCCGTGCCCGGCGGCCCCGGCACGGATACACTGGTCTGGTTCCCCTTCGTCCGGAAAGAGCCGGCGGTGGACCGCTTCTGGACGCAGGAGGAGCGTTCATATCTGGCGGAGGAGGGAGCGCCGCTTCCACCAGCGGATGCATCCCAGGCGCGGTACCGCGCTCTTGTGCGCTCGGCTGTCGCGCGGGCACGTCGGCGAGTGGTCCTCGCTGTCCCGGACACGCTGGCCGGAGAGAGGACCGAGACGCACCCCTTTCTCACGCTCCTGTCACGCCGTGTCGGTGATCTCTCTCCCGCTACGGCAACGCCCGAGGATCTTGGGAGGTTCTTCGCGTCCTACCCGGAGGCGCGGGAGGAGGCGCCTGTTCCCCTTCCGGCGCCGGTTACGGCGTGGAGGCTGGGACCGGTCGCCGAGGCAGGGGACCAGTCCGGATCTCGCGAGTCATTCTCCAGTCTGCAGAACCTGGTGTTCTACCCGCACATCTGGTTCCTCCGAAAGATTGGAAAGCTGCGGCGCAGCGACCTCCACGCGCTGCCGTCCGGCCCGCTGCTGGCCGGTAAGTTCGCTCACGCAGTGTTTCGGGACTACTTCAACGAGCTTGCGGGCACTCACTTCGCACCCGACTTCAGTGCCGCCGACGTGAGCGAAACCGGTCCGGTCTGGTTCAGCGGAGACGCGAACCTTCTCGCCAGGTACGCGCTTCCCCTCCTGGCCGAAGGAATGGACGCCCAGCGCCTGCGCGTCTTCTCGCGCACAGTTGACGGCCTGGAGGCGCTCTGCACACGCCTTGCCGCGGAAGGCTGGAAGGTGGATGGCGCTGAGGTGTGGAAGGAGGGAACCCTGGGCGACAACTACCTCGCCGGTCGGATTGACTTGCTTCTCAGGCGCGACGGAGCGGGCGGGGCGGAAGGCGGCGCCGCCACATCGGGAGCCGGCACATCGGGAGCCGGCACATCGGGTGCCGGCGGGGAGTCCGCGGGTGGCCCGGCCACGTCGGGCGCGGATGTGGGGATCGTGGACCACAAGTGGAGCGGCTTCGACCGCCGCCGCGAAGACCTCCGGTCGGGAGTGGACCTGCAGCTACCGCTGTACGCCCTCCTTGCGCGGACCGGCCCGATCTATCCGGCAGCGTGCTACTTCATGCTGGATGGCGAGCGCCTCCTTTCGTGGACGCCGAACGCCTTTCCCGGCGCGGTCGCAGCGGAGGGTGGCGACTACCATGAACGGGTGCGCGAAATCCTGCACCGCCTCGAAACGACGGTCGCCGCCCGCCGCAGTGAGTTGAGCGAGGGATTGGTCAGGATTGCGGGGCAGGAGGAAGAGATAGAGGGCGATGCATACGTCTTTCCCGTCGCCGCGGAGCCGTCCCGCTATGATGACTTCAAGACCCTCCTGGGGTGGGAGAACCCATGAAGAGCTCCGGTATTTCAGTCGTCACAGCCGGGGCCGGGACGGGAAAGACGTACCGGCTCACGGAGGAACTCGTGAATCTCCTCTCGAGCTACGAGGAGAGTGTGCGCTCGGAGGCGTCGGGGCGGAAGGTGCGGCCCGAGGGCGTCCTTGCCACGACCTTCACGCGGCGCGCCGCGGCGAACCTGCGGGAGCGCGCCGAAGGGCGACTTGCCGAACGCGGGTACGTGGACGCCGCGCTGGTTCTCGGCGGAGCCACCATCGGAACCGTCAATGCCGTCTGCGGCGCCCTCCTTTCCCGGTACTCCTACGAGATCGGTGTGTCGCCCGGGTTGGAGGTGATCGCTGAGGAGGATGGGACCGTTCTCTTCAACCGCGCCCTCTCCCGTATTCTCACGCCGGATCGCGTCGAGCGTTTGGGCTCGCTGGCAAGGCGGCTCGGTTACGATAAGAAGGACCGATTCGGCAATCTCCGGGATTGGCGTGAGGATGTTCGTTCAATCATTGCGCTCGCGCGGCAGAACACGATTTCTCCCGAAGAGCTTCCGCGACACGCCGAACGAAGCACGCAGTCACTCCTGTCGTTCTACGACACACCGGCGGACGAGAACGGTGAGGCGCTGACCGCCACCCTGTACCGGGAGCTGCTTCGCCTGCAGAAGGAACGGCACCACTTTGCGGGCACGAAAAAGGCTGAGAAGGTCATTCGCACCGTAGATGATGCAGTTGCCGGATATCGTGAGGGCGGATTCGCCACCTGGGACGTGTGGCGGGAGCTCTCGAATGCGGACCCCGACAAGAATACTCGGGAGCTGGTTCGTCCCCTGGTCGAGGCTGCGTCCCGCTATCCGGCCCATCCGGATCTGCACAAGGACATTCGCGACTTCATCCACGAGATATACGCCGTTGCCGCACAGGCCATGACCACCTATCAGGAGTACAAGTCCGCGCGCGGTCTCATCGACTTTGTTGATCAGGAGGCGATGTTTCTCGACGCACTTCGGCTTCCGCGGGTTCGGGAACGCCTGCGTGAGGACTTCGACGTCCTTCTGGTCGACGAGTTTCAGGACACCAGCCCCGTCCAGCTGGCGATCTTCCTGGCCCTTTCGGAGTTATTGCCGCATTCGGTCTGGGTCGGCGACCCTAAGCAGAGCGTCTTCCAGTTTCGCGGGGCGGACCCGGCCCTCATGTCCCACGCTCTGGCGGCGCTCGGTTCGTCAGCCAGGGGCGGAGTGCTGAGAACTTCCTACCGGTCGCGGCCCTCCCTGGTGGCGTACACAAACGCCTTCTTCACGCGCGCCTTCGCGGGGGCGCACCCGGCCGAAGAAGTGGAGCTCCAGGCGAATCGTCAGGAGGTGGCCGAGTGTGGTTCGCCCGTATCGCTCTGGAGGTTCCGCCCTGCAGAGGGAGGTAAGGACAACGTGAACCTCCATGTCGATGCCGTCGCTGATGCCCTGGTGGATGCGCTTGAGGAAGGGAGGATCATCGTCGAGGGAGATGAGGGGCCGCGTCCGGCTCAACGGGGGGACGTTGCCGTCCTTTGTGATACAAACCCCCGCGCGGCCGCGGTCGCGGAGCGCCTCGCGGTTCGTGGCGTCGAGTGCGCCCTGAACCGAGCGGGCCTCACCTCGTCACCGGAAGGAATCCTGGTTCTTGCCGCCCTGCGATACTTGTCCGACCCCGGCGACACCCTTGCTCAGGCGGAGCTCATAATGCTGACCTCGGAGAGCCCGGAAGCTGCTTCAGTTGTTAAGGAGCGGATCGACTCAGTTGCGGACGGTCGGGACTGGCGGAGTGATCATGGGGTTTTCCGGGCACTGGATGCACTCGGGGAGCAGATTCCGGGGTTGCCCGTGTCCGGTGTGGTGGACCGCCTCGTTTCACTCCTGCAACTGGATCATGTCGTCGGTCGATTTCCGGCCGGACAGCGACGCCGCGCCAATCTGGAGGCGCTGCGCGGACGTGCACGAAGTTACGAGGACTCGACCGCGCGGCTGGGCGGCAGTCCGACAATCGGGGGATTCGCCCTCCGGCTCGAGGATCTCGGCAAGGAGGGCACCGACGAGCAGGCGGCGGGCCGCGGTGATGAGGCAGTGAACGTGCTGACCTACCACCGTTCGAAGGGGCTGGAGTGGCCCGTGGTCGTTGCGCTTGACCTGGACCGCAACGCCCGGGTATCCACGTACGGACCTCAGGTGGTGGATGACCGGGAGCGCATCGACATCCAAGAGCCCCTCGCCGAGCGATGGATCCGCCTCTGGCTGCACCCCTTCGGCCGGGCGCACGCCGGTGTGCCGCCTCATGAGCGAATCGAGGCGAGCGAAGCCTGGGCGCGGGCCAGTGATGCTGCCCGGGCCGAGGCGCGCCGTCTTCTCTATGTCGGGTTCACCCGCGCCCGGGACAGACTGATCCTGTGCGTGCGGGAGAAGAAGGGAAGCCTCTCTGCCGACTGGATCAGCGATTGCATTGGGTCGCCGGATCCGCGCAACGTACTCCCGAACCCGGAAGGTGCAAGCGGTCTCCCGAACCCCGGAGGTGCAAGCGGTGTCGACGGCGGCACCGACGGCGGCGGCCGCGTGGAAGTCGAGGAGCGGAGCTTTGCCATGGCCCCGGACGCGGATGCCGCCCCGGAGCAGGCTGCATCTCCTGCGTCCGGGCGCGATACCGTCAGGGTCATGCCGCCGGGACCCGGCCCGGTGGCGCATCTGCCGTACCGCATTGTTCCGTCCGACGTCGGTGGCGCTCCGGGCGACCAGGCCGGGTCACGCGACGCCGTCGTCGCCCGGGTCATTGAGTACGGCTCCGGCTTCCGCATTCCGGGGTCGCTGGATCGCACTCACCTGGGCGACGCCCTCCATGCAGTCTTCGCCTACTACCTTCAGCAAACGCCGCGTCAGCAACCCAGGCCCGAGCAACCCAGGCCCGAGCAACCCAGGCCCGAGCAATCCAGGCCCGAGCGACGGGATCGTCAGGAACCGGTCGCCGAGGAGGTCGGCGCCTACGTTCAGTCGATCCTGGAGAGCCGCGGTATTGAAGATGTAACAACCGGCCCGGACGCTGTGGCCGCCGGCATTCGGCAGCTCGTCGCGACGGTTCATGGAATCTGGACGGTTCGAAAGCTGGAGACCGAAGTCCCGATCCTCCTCAAGGGGGAGGGCAGGCTCATCAACGGCGTTGCCGATGTGTTGCTCACCACATCCACCGGTCTTGTCCTGGTTGATCACAAGATCATGGGTGGAGGCCTGGACATCCCCTCCGAAGGCGCGCTCGACTATGCCGGACAGCTCATGACCTACGCACGAGTTCTGGAACGGACGAGCGGAACGTCCATGGACTCCTGTTGGATCAACATGGCGGGGCAGGGCCGACTGGTGGAGGTGAGGTGGTAGTGAGCCGGGCGGAGTCGCCTCGTGCTTCGGGTGCCGGTCAGGACTGCTCCTCCTGCAAGGCTCGCACTTCGTCGATACTCAACTCGACCAGCTCAGCAACCTCTTCGGGGTCCATGTCTCTGGCCAGGAGCTTCCGGGCGGTCTCGACTGCGGCTGCGCGGCGGCCTTCCCGGCGGCCTTCCCGGCGGCCTTCCCGGCGGCCTTCCTGGCGGCCTTCCTGGCGGCCTTCCTGGATCCCCTTGGTGCGGCCTTCTTCGAGTCC
>CAZZIE010000228.1:0-5071 GCA_964654185.1 uncultured Spirochaetaceae bacterium
CGATCCCGGATAGCCCCTGCAGCACCTCTCGCCCTACACCAACTCGAGCCCTTCAGCGGCGAAGAGCCGGAAATCCTCAGTATTGCCGGTGGCAAGGCGGGCGTTGGCCAGAAGAGCCGTGGCGGCGATCATGGCATCTACCCGGAGGCGGCGGGGACGACCGGCGGCATTGAAGAGACGCGCCGCTTCGACGGCGGTTTCGTCCGTAAACGGCAGTATTCTCTCGTACAGGATGCCTCGGATGATCGACACGGCCTCCTCATCGACAGGGCCGGAGTGGAACTCGTACCAGCACACGCCGGCGGTGCAGAGTGGTTCTGCGTCGTCCAGCCAGGCGTCCACGCGCTCCGCCTCGGGAGTCCCGGCGATCAGTGAGCGAATCAGATAGTTCGTATCAAGAAGGATCATGAACGCCCCCGCCAGCGCTCCCGGTCCTCATCAATGTCTCGTAGAAACTGATCGGTGTCCCTTTGCGTAAGGGGACTCTCCGCGCGGTAGCTTTCGAGGCGCTCTCGGACAGAGAGCTCTTCGGACTCCGTCTGCTCCGCCGCACGCTTGACTGCCCGACGAACTACCTCCGCCTGAGAAACGCCCCAGATCCGGGACAGCCGCCGAATGGCCGAGATCGTCGCTCCGTCCAGGGCGAAGCTCGTACGCTGTTTAGTCATAACAGGCATAATTATGTGTGGTAATTACGTCTCAGTCAAGGACCATCATGCGGCAGGCGCGGCGCCCCCGCCGCAGCGCCGCTCACTCGCGCCTCCCGCCGTCCCTGGTCCGATCAACGCCCGCGCCGGTTACTCGTCTTTCCACTCCGGCCGGCGCTTCTCGAGAAAGGCGGAGATGCCTTCAACCGCGTCGTGGGTGAGCATGTTCCTGGTCATGACCTCTGAGGCGTACCGGTAGGCGCCGGCAAGGTCCATCTCCAGTTGCCGGTAGAAGGCGTCCTTACCCATTGCCACGGTCATGGCGGATTTTGCGGCGATCTTCTCAGCCAGGGACCAGGTCTCGGCGGCAAGTTCCTCGTCCGGGACGACGGTGTTGATCAGACCGATCTCCCGGGCGCGCTCCGCCGATATCATCTCCCCGGTGAGGAGCATCTCCATGGCATGCTTCCGGGATACGGTTCGGGACACGGCAACGCCGGGAGTAGTACAGAACAGGCCGATGTTCACGCCCGGCGTGGCGAAACGCGTCCCCGCCCCGGCCACCGCCAGGTCACAGGAGGCGACGAGCTGGCAACCCGCCGCGGTGGCAATGCCGTGGCACTGCGCAATGACCGGCTGCGGCAGATGCACGATGAGCTGCATCATCTCGCTGCACTGCTCGAAGAGCCGCTCGTAGGCAGTGCGGGACCGGTCGTCAAGAAGCTCCCGCAGGTCGTGCCCCGCGGAGAAGGCGGGACCCTTCGCCGCCAGGATCACCACGCGCACCGACGAGTCATAGCGGATCTCCTCCAGCTCGGCGCGCAACCGCTCAATCAGCGCGTACGACAGTGCGTTCCGCCGCTCCGGCCGGTTCAGGGTGAGCGTGCAGATGCCGTCCTTGACCTCTTTGAGAAGAATATCAGTACTCATTGGGGTTCCTTCCGCCTACGCGGGCATCTTCCCGAAGACCCGGCGCAGGAAGCGGTGGAAGGCGTGGATGGATTGAACCGGCTCCAGGAACATGAGAATGCATTCCCGGGAGGTGACATCGATCCCATGCTCTTCACAGTAGGCAATGGCGTCCTTCGACTCCGCGCCCTGCTGCATCCAGACGCGCGGGATCCCGGCGGCGTGCACCGCCTTCACCACCTCGAGGGTCTGCTCCGGCTTGACGGAGATCACTGCGCCGCCCGCCGGTTCGGGGAGCTCGTCGAGGCTGCGATAGCTGCGGACGCCGTCGATCGAGTCCGCCTCGGGGTGAATGGGAAAGACCGTGTAGTCCTTGTTCTTCAGCTCCCGCATGACAATGTTGCCGAACTTGTTGCCCCCCCGGGACGCCCCGAAGAGGGCGAGGGCCTTCTGCGATACAAATGCCTGGATGGCTGCTGCCGATGCCATTGTTCCTCCGATTTGTGCTGTGTCGTCCCGATTATCCCACACCACACGCGAAAGGCAAGAGCAATTCAGCGCTCAAACGAATTCGTGATCGCCGCAGAGGCCGAGATGGCGTACATTGTAGGCATGGCGGAAACGAGGACGTACACAACCTTCACCCAGCGCGCGGCGGATGTCATAAAGGCCATTCCCGTCGGCTGCGTGGCCACCTACGGCCAGGTCGCGGTGATGGCCGGCAGCCCGCGGGGCGCCCGCCAGGTCGTGCGGCTCCTGCACACCGCCAGCAACTCCCTCGGCCTGCCCTGGCACCGCGTCGTCGATCGCGACGGTCGAATCTCCCTGCCTCGCGGCGGCGGCTACGAAGAGCAACGCGCCCGTCTCGAAGCTGAATGCGTGGCTTTCACAATTGAAGACCGCATCGACATGCGGATTCACCAGTGGAACCCCGCCGACACCGACCTGCCCTCGCACAGCCGCGACTGACCCGCCCGGCGGCGGAACATCACCCTATGTGCTCTTTTCCTCAAAGACCTCTTTGAGATCGATGCTTACGTCCTCCACCGCCGTCGCCTCCACTCGCTCGCCGGGACCGTAGACACCGGCGCGGCGGTACTCTCCAACCGCAGTCAACACATAGACTTCGACCACCTGCTCGTCGTGATCGACGATCCAGTACTCGGGGACGCCGAACCTCTGATACACCTCGAACTTTCGTCGCCGATCCGCGAGTCCGCTTTCCGGCGAGACCACCTCGACCACCAGATCCGGCGGACCGGTCATCCCCTGTTCAGTAAGCTTCCCGGAATCGCAGGTGACGGTCACATCCGGCTGCACAACCGTCGGGGCGTCGTCATCCTCATCCGAACTCAACTTGACATCGAAGGGAGCGTTGAAGACATGGCATGGGCCATCGCGCAGAGCGCCGTACATCTGGTGAAAGAGCTCGCCGCTGACTTCCTGATGTCGCCGCCGCGGGGCCGGGGACATGGCATACGCAACACCATCAACGAGCTCGAAGCGCTCATCCCCCGGCCAGGCAAGATAGTCGCGCCAGGTGTACCCCGTATCGTCTCGTGCAGGATCCATGCTTCAAGTATGCCCCCGGCCCGCGCGACGGTAAAGCAGAAGCGCGTCCTCAGGTTGCAGCGTCGCGCTCCCGCCCGACAATGTCGTCAACAATTTCGGCAGCACCTTCCACGACGGGCTGACACCCGCTGTAGAGGCTGCGGTGATGCGCCTTCACGTGGGCACAGTCCAGCTTGCCGAAGCGCTCGGTGAAGCGCCGCAGGAATTCGTCCCGCAGCGCCGCAAGCTTCGCCGAGGTGTGGCCTCGCTCCTCGGCAAAGAGCACCCCCAGAAGCATGACCGCCCCCGAAGCCGCCCCGCAGAGGTGCTCGGTCCCCAGGCCGCCGCCGAACCCGGCGGTCACCTTCAGCGCCTCCTTCGACAGGCCCAGGCCATACGCCTCATTCCCGGCGTAGAGCATTGCCTCAGCGCAGTTGAGATCGTTCCGGCGCATGTAGTCGTCACGAATCAGTTTTACATAGGACATGGTAGGGGCATGGTAGTCGCCGGGAGGTGCGGGGCGCAAGTGTCGCACTTCGGCACAGATGGAGCACCGACCGGGACCGCAGCCGTTGTGCACCTTGTCGTCTTTCGCTTAGTATTTTGGTCATTATTTGGTACGGAGGGAGATGATGTCCATCAGTGCTTTGGGGCGGGCCGGACAATCGGCGCTATTCGCTCTGCTGACAATCGCATTGACCGGATGCGGTGGTTTTCTCGGCGGCGTGTTCGGCGGAACCGACGACGGCGACCTTACCGGTCTTGAATGGGGCTCCGCCGCCTTCGGCGATGTCGACGGCGACGGCGATCTCGATCTCGTCCTGTCCGGTCGCAACGACGCCGGGCAGTCCTCGGCGACGCTCTATCTGAACAATGGGTCCGGCGGGTTCACCGCCGCGGACGCCGGTTTCGAAGGAGTGACCTACATGACGAGCACCGCCCTGGCCGACCTCAACGGTGACGGCGCCCTGGATGTGGTCATTATCGGAGAGGACCGCGGAATCGCCGGCTCCGGCACGGCAACCGCATACTTCAATAACGGCAGCGGCGGCTTTTCCAACGCGGGAGCCGACCTCACGGGGGTCTACTCCGGTTCTCTTGCCACGGGTGACCCGGACGGGGACGGTGACACCGACCTTCTGATAGGCGGGGAGGATCTCGACTACCAGGCTTCGACGACGCTCTACGTGAACGACGGCGGCGGCAGCTTCAGCCGTGGATCCACCGACTTCGCCGGCGTCTTCGGAAGCTCAAGCCACTTTGCAGATGTCGATGGGGACGGTGACCTGGACCTGACGGTTCTCGGCCAGGGGGACCGGGACCTTCCCACCGCCAACGTCTACCTCAACAATGGCAGTGGAGCGTTCACCGCCGCCGATTCGGGGCTCCCCGCGGTGCTTGTTGTGTCGACAAGTCTGGCGGATGTGGATGGTGACGGTGACCTGGACATGGTCGTTGCCGGCCAGGATGCCGACTACTCACCGTCGGCGGCCCTGTACCTGAACAATGGATCGGGAACGTTCTCCGGAGCCACGGCATCATTCACCGCTGTGGACTACGGCGCCTCAACCGCCTTTGGAGACGTGGACGGCGACGGTGATCCGGACCTTGTCATTACCGGACCGGATCAGTCCGAGGACCCCACGGCGACGCTCTACATCAATGACGGCAACGGAGCCTTCACCGACGCCGGCGCCGCACTCACGGGTGTAGGCACAGGCTCGGCAACCTTCGCCGACGTGGATGGGGACGGCGACCTGGATCTCCTGATCACCGGCACCGCCTCCCGGAACGACGCGAGCGCCACCCTCTACATCAACGACGGCTCCGGCACCTTCACGCGCGCTGGCGGCGACTGAGCTCGCCCCGCGCCGCACAGGTGGGGCCGCGCACGCATCGCGTGCGTAGCGCTTCGCACCTACCGCACAAACACCGGCGAGCCCCACGCCCAGTGGCCGTTCTGC
>CAZZIE010000229.1:0-4969 GCA_964654185.1 uncultured Spirochaetaceae bacterium
TCGAGGGAACACTACCGTGTCGCAATCGAGGGTCCGGTGGAGTTCGCTACGGGGCGTCGGGACGCCGGATCACCTTGCCGGCAGGTCAACTTCCTCGTCGTCGCATTGGAGATGCTGACACCCAAATGAGATATTGAACTGGCTCAGAAGCGCCGCCCACCGATCATCAAGTGGTTTATCCGTGAGCACACAATCGAATTCCTCCATCCGGGCAATCGATACGAAGGAGGTCCGGTCGAACTTGGTAGCGTCTGCGATTAGGACGGCCCGGTTGGCCTGCTCAATCATCTTTCTTCGAATCTCCGCCTCTTCCTCGCTCGAATCGGTGATACCGCGAGAGAGGTGCAGACCATCGCAGGATACAAAGGCGATGTCGGCAAAGTACTGGCCAAGCAGCTCTTCCGCGGCCCGTCCAACCGTAGACAGGGTAGAATGTCTCACGGTTCCACCGACGGCGATCACGCGAATGCCTTCGCCTTCCGCGAGAGCCTCCGCCGTCCGAAGGCTATTGGTTATCACTACAACATTTTGCTTTGTAAGTATTTGCTCAGCCACGTGGAGGGCCGTTGTGCTGGAGTCCAGGAACACGGTAGCTCCATCTTGAATCAGCTCGGATGCGAGTTCTCCAATTATCCTTTTGCCTTCCACGCCGGTGCGTTCGCGCAGCTTCGAGGGTATTACGCGGTGCATGCCTTCCTGGATGTAGGCGCCTCCGTAGGTCTTCACCAGAAGGCCGTCACCTTCCATCTGCGCAAGGTCACGACGTATAGTCTCGTCGCTTACCGAGAACTCCCGCGCCAGATCCGCCACGATGACACTGCCGTCTCGAAGGAGCCGGTCGTGAATCACGCGCCTCCGGTCCACCGCCAGCATGGTGGATCTTGCCTCTTGCGACGTCCCGCCATTATCGCGTTCCATTCCCACTCTCCATCACAGTTGTTGCCTGGGGGCAGACCCGAGCACCGATCTATCCACCGTGCGAGGCACCACCTGACCGCACACTCTGCTCGCGTCACGGTCCACCCTCCCGGTACTTCGGAAGTATACTGATCGACCACTCATATGTCCACTCTCGTGGTTTTATGTTTACTATTGTTGACTTGCGCTGGTTTGCGATCTATAATTCCGGCGGATCTTCGCGAGACCCGGGGTGCAGGAGAGACCATGACTGAGCTTCTGACATATGCCTACCTTGATACACTGCAACCGCAGTTCACGGCGTTTGTAGCTACCATCGCGAAGGGGTATTTGCCGCTCTCCGGCCAGGCGAGTCTCTGGATCGAGATCCGTCCCGGGATGGACATCAATCGTCTGACTGATGTGGCCTTGAAGTCGAACGACGTACAGCCTGGAATAATGTATGTCGAGCGCGCCGCAGGGGTGCTGGAGATTCACAGCTTTGACCAGGGTGCGGTCACCGAAGCGGGACAAGCGATCCTCCGATCAATGGGCCTGAACCTTGAAGATCGTGCCGCGCCGCGCATTGTCGGCCTGGAGACGATCAAAAACATCACGGACTTCCAGTGTCAGCTCATAAACCGAATGCGCCACGGCAACATGATCCTGCCCGGTGAGACGCTCCTGACCATTGAGACGAAGCCGGCGTCGTACGCGGCACTTGCAGCCAATGAAGCCGAGAAGGCTGCCGGGATCAACATTCTCGAGGTTCGCGCCATCGGTGCCTTTGGTCGCGTATACATTGGCGGAGAGGAAGCCGAGGTGCTGGAAGCCGAGGCTGCCGCCGGCAGTGCAATCGAGTCCATCCAGGGACGAACCCTGGAGTAGCACCCGTCCGAACAACGGTCGCAGAATGAACGCGACTGTTCGATAGACCGTGGTTGCCGCCGGCATGGCAATTCTCTTTGGAAACACGCTGATGAACACAGCTAGAAAAGGAGTGGTGCAACATGGCACAAGATGCGCTCGGAATGATTGAGGCCCAAGGCTTTGTAGCAATGGTGGAAGCGGCTGACGCAATGGTGAAAGCTGCCAGGGTCGAGTTGGTTGGGTACGAGAAGACCGGCGGAGGCTACGTGACGGCAATCGTGCGCGGCGACGTGGCTGCGGTAAAGGCCGCTACGGACGCAGGAGCAAAGAGCGCGGAACGTGTCGGCAGGGTTGTTGCGGTACACGTGATTCCACGTCCGCACAATAACATCGACGTCACCCTTCCGCTCGGGCGGCAACACGCTGAATCGGGCGAAGAATAGCGGAGGTAGGTCCACGTGAATCTCGCACGAATCGTCGGCACTGTCGTTGCCACTCGAAAGGAAGAGACTATCACGGGGTCGAAACTCCTGGTCCTGGAACGACTGAACGAGAAACTGGATTCCATCGGAGACTTCCTTGTCGCAGTAGACGCGGTTGGCGCCGGCGAGGGTGAGGTTGTTCTGTACGCGTCAGGGTCATCGGCTCGTCAAACATATCTGACAAAGGACAGTCCGACCGACGCTGTCGTGATGGCGATCGTCGACTCGTTTTCGATCCATGACGTGATGGTTTACCGCAAGTAGGTAGGGTGCCGTAATGCTTCTTCACGAGCGTGACATTAGGCGGATTGTCGAGCAGGTCATTGTGGACGAGGAGGATTCGCGAGACACAATGACGATGCGGCGGCGCGACCGAGCCCGGCCCGCTTCCGGTGGATCGGGTGCACTCGACGGCGCCGGACCGACAAGACTCCGCGGCCACCGCACCCCCGAAGAAGCAGAGAAGGGCATATACAGCACCATTGATGATGCCGTTGCACACGCAGCACGTGCGTCAGCAGCGTTACCTGAATTGCCCCTGTCCAAACGTGACGAAATCATTGGACTCATGCGAGAAGCTGTCCTCCGCAACCTGGATCGGTTGGCTGAAATGGCGTGTCATGAGACCGGCATGGGCCGGGTCGAAGACAAGGTTATCAAGAACCGACTGGTTGCAGAGAAGACTCCCGGAACCGAAGACCTGACCACATGGGCCAAGTCCGGCGATTGCGGGATCAGTCTCGAGGAACTGGCTCCCTACGGCGTAATCGGCGCCATTATTCCTTCAACCAACCCAACTGAGACAGTCGTGAACAATGGCATCAGCATGTTTGCCGCCGGCAATACCGTGGTGTTCAATCCTCATCCCGCGGCCGCGCGTTGTTCACTCTTTGCGATACGTCTCCTCAACGGGGTGGTTGAAGCCGCAGGCGGACCATCGGATTGCTTCACGGCCGTGGAGAGCCCCTCAATCGAGACAGCCGAGTCTCTTATGCGCCACGCCGATGTCCCGGTGTTGGTCGTAACCGGCTCAGAGGGCGTTGTGAAGGCTGCGATGCACAGCGGAAAGCGAGTCATCGCTGCCGGACCGGGGAATCCTCCGGCAGTAGTAGACGACTCCGCGGATATTGCGCAGGCAGCGAAGAGCATTGTTTCGGGTGGATCATTGGACAATAACATTGTGTGCATTGCGGAGAAGGTCACGATTGTGGTCGATTCGGTCGCCGAGAATCTCCTCGCGGCAATGGAACACGCAGGGGCATACCGCGCCTCCCGTCGTGAGACCGGCCGACTGGTCGATGCCGCCTTTGTGGAGCCGGTGAAGCCGAATCGGCAAACACCGGTGCGTCGCGAGCTCATCGGGAAGAGCGCAGCACACATCTTAGGGGACATTGGAGTGTCCGCTGATCACGACCCGCGTCTCATTACGTGCGAGGTACCCCTCGACCATGCATTCGCCTGGACGGAGATGCTCATGCCGATAATGCCTGTGGTGCGGGTGCCGGACGTGGATTCCGCCATCGCCTACGCCGTGCAGATCGAGCAGGGGTGCCGGCATACTGCTACCATGCACTCGAGGTACATTGACAAGCTCACCGAAATGGGTCGCCGGATCAACTGTTCAGTGTACGTGAAGAACGGACCGAGCTTCGCCGGGCTGGGATTAGGAGGTGAAGGACATACGTCGTTCACGATTGCGTCGCCCACGGGTGAAGGATTGACAACCGCTCGGACGTTCACCCGGAGACGACGATGCTCCCTTGTGGGAGACTACAGCATCATATAGAAGGTGAAGATCCGTGCTCCAAGCGCTTCGCGTACCACCAACCACCCAGACCCTCGGCGCCGTCGAGCTCACGAGCATTGCCCAGGGATATCGGATCACGGACGTCATGATGAAGAAGGCGCCGTGCCTCCTGCTCGAGGCTCGTGCCTACTGCCCCGGCAAGTTTCTCGTCGTAGTTTCCGGAGATCTGGCATCAGTTGAAGAGTCGGTTCAGGCCGCAATCGACTTTTCCGCTTCCTCCATGTTCGCGTGGCTCCTCATTCCCGACGTGGAGCAGCAGGTGGTTGCCGCAATCAACCGTCGTACGCACCTGGATGCCGTTGAGACTGTCGGAGTCGTTGAGAGCTTCTCTGCCGCGGCGATACTGGACGCTGCCAACGCCGCCGCAAAGACTGCAGAAGTAACTATTGAAAGCGTCAACCTACTGCAGGGCCTCGGCGGCAAGGCATACGCGCTCTTCGCCGGTGACCTCACCGACGTGCAGGCGGCAGTGGCTGCAGCAACAACGAGGATCCCCGCGGACATGCGAATAGCAGAGGAAGTAATCCCTCAATTCAGTTCCGACATAGTCCCGTTTCTGCCGGGAGTCGAGTAGTGTATTTGGGTCGTGTGATTGGCAATCTCCAGGCCACGTTCGTGTGCGAAGGGTTGGAGGGAATGAAGTTGCAGTGGGTAGAGCTGCAGCGATCGGATGGATCCGCGATAGGTTCGACGCTTGTCGCCTGCGACGCGACACAGGCGGCCGGTCCGGGCGATCGGGTCCTGCTGGTCGACAGTCGGGAAGCGGTGATCCCTCTACCCGTTGACTCTGCGCCGGTAGACGCCACTATCGTCGCCATTGTCGATGAGGTCCACGTATCATGAAAGTGGGCATTGTGACGGGAACCATCACGGCGACGGTCAAAGATGATACCCTGGAGGGACAACGCATTCT
>CAZZIE010000230.1:0-4261 GCA_964654185.1 uncultured Spirochaetaceae bacterium
ATCACTCTGCCCGTCGCCGCCTCGTAGTCGCCGGCGACTTCCGCCTCGATAAGCCTTCGTGTCACCGGCACATCGAAGCGGAAGTGGTCGGCGTGGGTCGTCCCCTGCGCGGGGACCGGGACGCGCGCCTGGGCGTAGACGACGGCGTAGTGACTATGGGTGTGCACTACTCCGCCGATCCGCCGGAAGGCGCGGTAGAGCTCGGTGTGAGTCGGCGTGTCCGAGGAGGGGCGCAACTCTCCGGCAACGACTTCTCCGCTCTCAATCGAAACCACGACCATGCGCTCCGGTGAGAGCTCATGATAGGAGATACCGCTGGGCTTTATGGCGTAGACACCCGCGCCCCGATCGCAGGCGCTTGCGTTGCCCCAGGTCAGGAGGACCAGTCCCGCATCGACTATCTCCATGTTGGCGCGGTACGCCTCTTCCCGGATCCGGTCGTAGCTCATTCGTGCATCCTCGCTTCGGCGTCGTCACGGCGCCGTTTCTCCTGCTACAATACCTGCAGAATCGGGACGACGGAAGGAGGCACGAGGTGAGTCAGGCAGGCGATAAGGGGCGCACCGCGCCGGAAGGGACCAACGCAGAGCGCACCGCGGCGGACCGCACGAAGGCGACTCCCGGGACGGCACCGACCGCGGAGTTGATCGAGCAGGGAGAGGCGATTCTCGGCTTCGAGCTCGGATCGACCCGGATCAAGGCCACCCTCATTGATCGGGACTACAAACCCATTGCCTCCGGGTCCTACGGCTGGGAGAACAAGCTGAAGGACGGCGTCTGGACCTACGACATGGAGGACGTCTGGACCGGCGTCGTCGCCTGTTACGCCGATCTCAAGGCGAATGTCCGGAAGCACTACGGCGTCACCCTGAAGCGGGTGGCCGTCGGCGGCTTCAGCGGCATGATGCACGGCTATCTCGCCCTGGACGCCGACGATAATCTCCTGGCACCCTTCCGGACCTGGCGGAACAACATCACCGAAGAGGCGGCGTCAAAGCTCACCGAACTTTTCCAGTTTGCCATTCCCCAGCGCTGGAGCGTTGCGCATCTCTACCAGACCATGCTGAACGGAGAGGCGCATGTCTCCCGGATCGCGCATCTGACCACCCTGGCGCCGTACGTGCAGTACCACCTCACCGGAACCTGGGCCATCGGCATCTGCGAAGCCTCGGGGATGTTCCCCGTCGACCCGGACACCCAGGACTACGACGCCGCCATGATCGACGCCTTCGACAACGCCGTCGCCTCGTACGACGTGCCCTGGAAGACCCGAGACATCCTGCCGCCCATCGTCGCGGCGGGGGAGACCGCCGGCACCCTCACACCGGAAGGGGCGCGCCTGTTGGATGCCGAGGGCGACCTGGAACCGGGTGTGCCCCTCTGCCCGCCGGAGGGCGACGCCGGCACCGGCATGGTCGCCACCAACAGCGTGCGGCCCCGGACCGGCAACGTCTCAGCAGGAACATCGGCCTTTGTCATGCTGGTTCTCGAAGAGAAGCTCGCCCACTACCACCGGGAGATCGACGTCATCCTGACCCCCGGGGGCAAGCAGGTCGCCATGGCGCACTCCAACAACTGCACCTCCGATTTCGACGCCTGGATGTCCCTCCTCGGTGAGGCGGCTCAAGCCCTCGGCGCCGACGCGGACCCGGAGAAGCTCTATGGGACTCTCATGCCTCTGGCCCTCCGGGCCGATGCCGACGCCGGCAGCCTCTTGACCTACGGCTACGTATCCGGCGAGCACGTCACCGGCTTCAGCGAGGGGCGCCCCCTCTTCGTCCGACGCCCCGACGGCAATTTCACCCTGGCCAACTTCATCCGGGCGCACCTCTACTCCGCCCTGGCGGCCCTCCGCACCGGCATGGACATTCTCACCAAGGAGGAGAAGGTCCAGGTCGATGAGATCCGCGGTCACGGCGGCTTCTTCAAGACCCCGGAGGTCGGCCAGCGCATCATGGCGGCGGCAACCAACAGCACCGTGAGCGTCCTGGACACCGCCGGCGAGGGCGGCGCCTGGGGCATGGCCCTCCTGGCGGCGTACGCCGCCGCGCGGGCGGGGGCGCTCTCAGGCTCGGGTGACGGGGCGCCCGGAGCGGGCGCGGCCACCGCCGCCGGGGCCGCCGGCGACGAGCCGGGCAGCCTCCCGGACTTCCTGGACGCCGCCCTGGCCGACAGCACGCGCGTCGCCCTGGAGCCGCGGCCCGAGGACGTCGAGGGCTTCAACACCTACTTCGAGCGGTACACGCACGGCCTGCCGATCGAGCGGGCGGCGGTGGAGCGGATGTAGCCGGGAAGCGGTGGAGTTGTCGGCGGGAAGCCGAGGCCGCCGGCGAAGGCGTCCTTCGCCCTGGCGGCGCCGCATTCTCAGACAAGCTGGGACAGCAGGGTTGACGCCGGCACAACCACGGGCCGGTCGATGCTGAAGCAGTCGCGCTCCACGTAGTCCAGGTCAAAGACGAGTTGAAAGGCGTGCTGCACCTTCAGCTCCCCGGCGAAGTGAACAAGTGCGGGTGAGAGTTGCCTGTCCGACGACTTCACTTCCACCATGAACCACGGTTCACCGTCCCTTGTCACCAGGAAGTCGACTTCTCGCTTCGCCTTGTCCCGCAGGTAGTGGAGAGCATAGGTTCCGAGGCCGATGTCGGTCCACCAGTGAACCGCCTTCAGGAGATGGCAGGCAACGAGATTCTCCCGCCGTGCACCCCGGTCTTCGAGGAGGCTCCAATCCCAGAGGTACACCTTCGGCTGCTTCCTGAGTGACTTGGGAACGCTCCGTGACCAGGGGCGGAGGGAGAAGGAGTAGAAGAGCGCTTCGAGGGCAGCCATCCACCGGCGAATGGTGTCGACGGAGACGTTGACCGTCCCGGCGAGGGTGCTGTAGTTGATCTGTTGCCCTGCGCTCTGCGAAAGGACCTCGGCGAGCACTTCTACCTGGCCGACCTCCTGTATCCGGGTGAGGTCGCGGAGGTCCTCCCGGAAGAGCAACTCGGTGCGCACCTTTCGCCAGCGATTGTAGAAGCGCGCAGACGCGCGAAGGAAGGGTTCGGGGAAGCCGCCGAACTCCAGCAAATGCGGGAGCGCGTCTTCCGGCGGCCTGCGCGGAAGGAGGATCGTGTTCTCGTGGAGCTCCTGCCTCTGCAGTTCCGCCAGTGACAACGGATGCATCCGGTAGGGGAAGTAGCGGCCCATGAGGCTGTCGCCGCCACGGCTGAAGAATCCCAGACGGGCACTTCCGGTCACGACCATCCGCGTCTGGTCGGCATACCGGTCGTACAGCCCTTTGAGAAAGCTCTTCCAGCGGCCGTACTTGTGGACCTCGTCGAAGACTATGTGCGTCGGCTTCTCGCGGACCACGTCCAGCTGCAGATCTTCTCGCAGGGCCTCCACGCCCTGGACGATTCGGCGCCGATCCGATTGCTCGTCCCAGTTGCAGTAGGTGTGCGCTCCGGCTGCAGTGCGCGCGCTGGTAGTCTTGCCCACCTGTCGCGGCCCTGAAAGGAAGACCATCTGGCGGTTGTCGCGAAGATGCTCACGCATGAGGGCTTCGTAGATCCTGTCCACACGCCAAGCATACGCCCGGCAGTGCCGATCGGCAAGACCATTTTACGATATGTCGTAAAATGGTTCGAACCGTTTTACGGTTCATGTGAAAAGGGTACCGGACGGTGACGGAATGTCCGGCGGTGGTGGACCTTCGGCAGGCACGATGGTCGGTCGCCGGGCGGTAGCGGGGACACTGTAAGCATCGTCCCAGTGTCTTCCAGAGGCGGAAAAATGCGCAGCATAAAACACGAAAAACGCTTCCCAAAAGATAGGCCAGATAGATTATCATTGCGGTCATGAAAGAGATCGCTCGGCACACGGCGGGGCGCGTCTATTTGATTGCGCTGCTGCTCAGCATTGTCGCGTTCATTGTCCTGCTGGCGCTCGGGGTGACCGACGCGTCGGAGGACGGTGAGCCGACCGTTCTGTTGGGGTGGATGACCATGCCGCTCGTTGTTGGCGTCTTCTTTGTGATCTTCTGGCTGGTCGCCTACATCATCTACTTCTTCTTTTTCTGGCCCTATCGATAGGAGGCGTCATGGTAACAACCGCAGTTGCCCTCACACTGTTCGGGGCGGTGATCATTCTCATGGCGGCCTACGGCTATCGGATCTCCGCCAAAACCGCCGAGGACTTCATGCTGGGCGGGCGGACCATCGGCGTGGTGGTCATGTTCTTCTTCGTGCTCTTCGCCATCTCCTCGGCGTGGACCTTCTAC
>CAZZIE010000230.1:4271-4965 GCA_964654185.1 uncultured Spirochaetaceae bacterium
GCTTTCCGGGGCTCCTCTACACGCAGGGCCCCGGCTACGTCATGTTCATCTGGGGAAGCGTGGCGGGCTTCGCGGCGCTCTACATGTTCCTGGGGCCGCGGCTCTGGGCGCTGGCCAAGATCAACCGCTTTCTGTCGCCGGTTGAGGTTCTTGGAGAGCGATACCAGTCGAAAGGGCTGCGACTGCTCCTGTCGCTGAGCATTCTGGCCTTCGTGGTGCCCTACGTCGGAATTCAGCCGTTGGGGGTCGGCGCCGGTTTCGAGGCGCTCACCGGGCTGCCGGCGTTCTGGGGCGCCCTCTACACGACGGTGATTCTCATTGTTCTGGTGCTCTTGGGGGGCATGCGGATCGTCGCCTGGGTCAACATCTTCCTGGGCACGGTATACGTCACCGCCCTGCTGGGAAGCCTCATCTGGGCGGTGGTCGCGCTCTTTCCGGAGGGCGGGCTCGTGCAAGCGGTCGGCGTCCTGGAGGAGCGCGCGCCGGCCATTCTCTCCTCGCCGGGGCCCACCGGCGAGTACACCGCCGTAGTCATGGGCGGGACCTTTATTGTCGGGCTTCTGGCCTTCAGCTGGCCCCACGTCACGATCGGGTGCATGACCGCCCGGGACAAGTCGCTGTTCAAGTGGTTTCCCCTGCTGATCTTCGTCTTCGGCGGGCTCTTCTTCTACATCATCCCCTTCATCTGGGGCTC
>CAZZIE010000231.1:0-4918 GCA_964654185.1 uncultured Spirochaetaceae bacterium
CGCCGTCCCGACGGGGCGCTACACCTGGCGGATGCCGGCGCACTCCATCGGCCGGTTGAAGGCCTTCCACGGCAACTTCGGCATGTTCGTCCGCGCCCTCGCCTACATCCTGGCGCACGGCCGCGACGGCCTCCCGACGGTCGCCGAGAACGCCGTCATGAACGCCAACTACCTGCGCGTCGCCCTGCGGGACACCTATCACGTGAAGTACGACCGCACCTGCATGCACGAGTTCGTCGCCCAGGGCGATGTCACCGACGGCATCCACACCATGGACATTGCCAAGCGCCTCCTGGACTACGGCATCCACGCACCGACGGTCTACTTCCCCCTCATCGTGAAAGAGGCGCTCATGATCGAGCCCACCGAGACGGAGTCGAAGCAGACCCTGGACGCCTTCATTGGGGCGATGGAAGAGATCGCCCGGGAGGCGCGGCAGGCGCCGGAGGCGCTGCACCAGGCCCCGCACACCATGCCGCTCAAACGCCTCGACGAGGTCGCCGCCGCCCGCAAACCGGTGGTGCGCTACTGCCCGAGTTAGGGCGCACTGGGGGCGGGCCGCCGTGGCGCGGCCCCGTTCGCCCGCAGGCGGCGGCCCCGAGGGAGCGCGTCGTCGCGGGGGCCCGCTCGCCGCGACGGGAGCCCGGCCGGCGACGGGAGCCCGGCGGCGCCGCGGATCCTCCTGTAGAGTCGCGACCGGCACGAATTCGGCGGTGCGGGCACGTAATCATCGTCCCAATTGAAGCAGCAGCTCCACTCCCGGTGTGAGTAGCCGTGAGGAGTGAAGCATGGAAACCGACACCACCGTCGCCACGGCCGCCGCGAGCGAGCCGGACCTGCAAACCGCGCTGTACGAGTTCAACGTCGCGGTCATTGAGATCTACAAGGACCTGCTGTGCGAGAGTGAGCGGGTCGCCTCCCGCCACCTCTTCCGGGCCGCCTGCATCTTCAGCGAGGCCGTTGCCGGCGTCCTCCGGTCGGAGGTCGAGGAGTGGCGCACCGTCGGAGCACTGGAAGCGCGGCGCCGCATGCAGGAGTGCCTCTACTGGCTCTGGCTGCTGGATGAGCGCGGCCACCTGGCCGGCAACGCGTACCGCGACCAGGCCTTCTCCCAGGCGTTCTACCTCCACGAGGCGCTGACCGGCCTGATCTCCGATCACGGGACGGGGTGAGGCGGGCGGCGAACGGCGTGCGCCGCCTCAGACGCACGGTTTCTCTTAGGGAGCAACGGACGTCGCCGCTGTTCTGCCGGCATCATCGGTGGTATGATGGTGGTATGAAAGTTAAGACCTCCGTCACCCTATCTGAGGAACTCCTGGACGCGATCTCTAGGCTCGCCGGTGAGAGACCCCGCTCCGCGATCATCGAAGAGGCGACCTGGCGCTACCTGCGAGCGCGACAGCGAGAACTTCGCGACCGGAGGGAGCGTGAGCTTATCGATGATAACGCCGAGTCGTTGAATGCAGAAGCAGCGGACGTCCTGGATTACCAGAGATTTCCATGACGCGCGGCGACATCTATCTCGTGAGGAACCCATCGCGGGAGGACCCAAAGCGCAGGCGGGCTTTCGTCGTCGTCAGTCGTCAAGTACTCATCGACTCCAAGTACGCAACTGTCGTATGTGCCCCTGTGTACACCCAACACGGCGGCTTGGCTACGCAAGTCGCTGTCGGTCCTCAGGCAGGGTTGAAGCATCACAGCGCGATCCATTGCGACGGCTTGATCAGTCTGCCAAAGACGATCCTCAGTGATTTTGTTGGATCGCTCGACGATCTGACCATGCGGCGCTTGAACACCGCGCTGAGCGTAGCGCTCGGATTGGAGAGCGGCGGCGAAGAGGAGTAGCTGCCGCTTCGCCAGAAAGAGACCCTGGCGGAGTTGCTGGTGCGGTAGTGGCCGCAATCTCTCTGTTCGACAAGACTGAATAACCTGTGGAAGACCTGTGGGCCGCAGGTGTACCCTCTGTGAGGGGATTCGCACGGTGGCGGGCACCGCCGCGCCGTGTCGCGTCGTGCACCGCCGCGATAACCCGTGGGGCGACAGGAGTTGTATGGGCATAACGACAGTTCGCGCAACGGTCTCGGGACCGACCGGAATCAGCCGCACTCTGACGTTGCTCGTCGACAGCGGAGCTACGCTGTCACTGATCCCGGAGCCCACATGGAAGGAACTCGGACTCGTGCCCAAGCGGGAAGCCTCCTTCGTGCTTGCGGATGGGATCCAGGTCACTCGCCGCACGTCGGAAGCGCACTTCCGCTTCCAGGACATCGACGGACACAGCCCGGTGATCCTCGGCGAACCCGGCGATGAACCGCTCATGGGTGTGATCACCCTCGAGAACCTCGGCGTCGTCTTCGACCCCTTCAAGCGCGAGCTCCGGCCCATGCAGATGCGGCTGTAAGCGACGCCGGGCGCGGCCCCGCCGCCTGCGGCTGCAGGCCCGCCCCCTCCGTTCCCCCGCCTTTCGAGACGTGCTACCCTTTCACCATGAAAGCGACTCCCGATCTGGACCGGCTCCTTGACGTGGCCCTTGCCGCCTCCCTCGAGGCCGGGCGCAAGCTTCTTGCGATCTACCGCACCGACTACTCCGTGTCATCCAAGGCGGATGCCTCCCCGGTTACCGATGGGGATCTGGCCTCGGAGCAGGCCATCTTCGAGATCCTGCAGCGCGAGGCGCCGGAGATCCCCATTCTCAGTGAGGAGCAGGCTGAGATCCCCTACGAGACGCGCCGGGACTGGCGCACGGCGTGGGTCGTGGATCCGCTGGACGGCACCAAGGAGTTTCTCAAGGAGAACGGCGAGTTCACGACCAATATAGCCTTGATAGTCGATGCCAGGCCGGCCCTCGGCGTGGTGTACGCTCCCGCCGTCGGGACCATCTACTGGGGCAGTGAAAGCGCCGGCGCCTTCCGCGCCACGGTCCACGCCGAAGCGAGCGATGGCGACGCCCCCGACCGGCTGCGCAGCCACGGTCGGCGGCTGCCCCTCATGGCCGCAGCCGCCGGAGAATCGCGCCGAACCGGGCAGCCCCGCAGTGAAACCCGGCCGGCAGGTGCCGGCCCGCCGGCCCCCGGCCACAGCGACGAACCGCATCCGGCCGCGGGAAGTCGCCCCGCAGCGTCGCCCGCCGCCGGCCGCCCCTTCACCATTGCCGCGAGTCGTTCTCATCTCAATGAGCCCACCCGGCGCTACATCTCCTGGCTCTCGACCTCCCGGGGCGAACCGGCGTGGATCACCGCGGGAAGCGCCGTGAAGCTCTGCCTTGTCGCCGAGGGCTCCGCCGACGTCTATCCTCGCCTGGGCACCACCATGGAGTGGGACACCTGCGCCGGCGACGCCGTGGTCCGCTCAGCCGGCGCCGAGGTAGTGGCCTACGCAACCGGGGCACCCCTGGAGTACAACAAGCCCGATTTGCGTAATCCGTGGTTTGTGGTGCGGCGGGCGT
This sequence comes from uncultured Spirochaetaceae bacterium, assembly GCA_964654185.1. GTDB lineage: Bacteria > Spirochaetota > Spirochaetia > DSM-27196 > PWMO01 > CAYFQV01. Next base: position 3,446 of record CAZZIE010000231.1, read on the forward strand.
AGCACTCCCGGTGGGAATTTCGCCTTTACAGTTCGGCTATCCATGCATATAATGTATCCATGCAAAAGATGCAGATTCTGTTCCCGGAACCTCAACTCCGCCAACTTCGACACATTGCTGATGCTCAGGATCGACCTGTGAGCGAGCTGGTACGAAGCGCCGTCGACTTCTGGCTTGCGAGACAGAGCGAACGAGGAGATCTCGAGGTTCGGGAGACGCCACCCACCTACCAGTGCGGAGCTATTCGGTCCGAATCCGCGACACTCCGCGAAAGGGCGTACGAGGATCGCGCACCGTCATGAAGAGCCTGGATACAAATGTCCTTTTGTACGCGACGAACACGGATTGTACCGAGCACGAAGCGGCGAAAGCCCTTGTTTCCCGTGCGCTGGAGGAGAAAGATCTGTGGGTTGTGGCAGACCAGGTCTGGTTTGAGTTGTACCGTCTGCTCAGGAACCCTCTCGTTCTGGAACAACCACTAAGTGCCGACGAGGCGGCGGAAACGATTCGGTGGTATCACGACAAGTCGGGCTGGATGCGTTGTGCCTGGGAACCGGGCATGATGCGTGAGCTCTCCTCGCTATGGGGCAAGACAGACTTCGCTGCCCGCAACACCTTCGATGCCGTACTTGCGGTCACCCTGAAGGCCCACGGCGTCACGAAATTCTTCACACGGAACGCGAAAGATTTTGCCGGCTTCGGGTTCTTCCATGTCGAGAATCCCTTAAGATGACGGCGCGAAACTCAAGGTACCAACGAGTCGCCCCGCGTGTCTGCGGACCCCAGCGCGCCGCCTGACGGGTTCAGTTTGGGGTTGCGCCGCTGCGGTCAATGTGATACTGAATTCGACAGGGTGTTCGTGACGCTTCGGAGGTGGAGCGTTGAGACGGGCAGCTTCCCGCCGTTTACATCGATTTCTAAACAAATTCCGGATTTCGTCCTTGATTAATCCCGGGGGCGCGCTATAGTGTTCACAAGCTGAACAACGACACGAGACCTCCGGCAGCCTGTTTCGGCGGCGCCGTCTCGGTTCGTGTCTGCACGCCCCGCCGACGCGGCGCGCTCAGAACGAGTGCGGTGCGAATGGGCGAGGTCCGTTCAGCTCCCATCACGCTGATTTCATGACCTACATCTGTCTTGCCGCCGGCAAAGGAACCCGCTTCGGGAACCTGGGCTCCTACCTCCAGAAGTGCATGTACCCGGTCGGGCTGAAGCCCTTCGTTGAGTACTCGCTTGAGAGCCTGATGAGCTCCGGCGCATTCGCGGCGGGCCGTGACCGGCTGGTCTTCGTGGTCGGGCACAAGCAGGAACAGATCCGGGAGTACTTCGGGTCGATGTACGGGGACTTGCCGATCACCTACGCCGAGCAGGGCCAGGCCTTCGGAACGGGGCACGCCGTGTCGGTCGGCTTTGATGCCGCGCAGGCACCGGCCGAGTCGGTCGTAGTCTGGCTGGCGGATGCAGACGTGCCCC
>CAZZIE010000232.1:0-4914 GCA_964654185.1 uncultured Spirochaetaceae bacterium
TCTGCTCCACATGCCCGGCGTGATGATCGCCGTGGCGGCCCCCGGAATGGCCGCGTCCCCACTTTGAGGAGCGGCGGGACCTTCAGAGGGCGCCTCGCCGCCTTCAGAGGCGGTGCCGGGGGCACCCGTGCGTTCGTCCGCCCCCGGGCCGCCTGGGGCGGTGCCCGCGCCGGCGTCCGACTCCCCCAGCCTGCGCATCACCTCATCCACCAGCGCATCGATGTTGCGGCCGTGCTCGGCTGAGACGGGAATCACCGTCTCGAAGCCGTACTCGTAGTACGCCCACGCCGCAGCCTCGCGCTTCTCGTTGTCGACCTTGTTGACCACCAGGACCACCTTCTCCTGGTGGGGCCGGATAGCCTCAATGAACGTCTCGTCTTCGGGGGTCACGTCGGTGACGTCCATGACCAGGAGAACGATGTCTGCGTCCTGCGCCGCCCGGAGGCTGCGCTCGCTCACCAGGCGGTCGTACTCGGCGTGCCCGTCGGTGTATCCGCCGGTGTCGGCAACCCGGACAGTCCTCCCGCGAAGGTGCCAGCGAGACTCCACGACGTCGCGGGTCACCCCGGGGGTCGGATCGGTGATGGAACGGCGCTTGCCGATGAACCTGTTGACCAGGGTGGACTTCCCCACGTTGGGGCGGCCCACCACGGCAACCAGCGGCAGTGTTCGAGTATCAATAGGCATGGATTTGAAACCGCTTCTCCATGAGGTCCTGCACGAAGGCGTCCACCTCGTCGTAGGAGCGCATGTCGAGGACCGATCCGACGAGCTCCTCGGCGTCGGTCATCGACACGGACCTGATAATGCGTTTGACCTCCGGAATGCCGGCGGCGCTCATGCTGAACTCGTCCAGCCCCAGTCCCAGGAGAATGAGGCTTGCCAGGGGGTCGCCCGCCATCTCACCGCACATGCCGACGGGAATACCCACCTCGTGGCCGCTGTCGATGATGAGCTTCAGGAGCCGCAGCACGCCGGGGTGGAAGGGCTCGTAGAGATAGGCGATCTTTTCGTTCCCACGGTCGACCGCAATGGTGTACTGGATCAAGTCGTTGGTACCAATGGAAAAGAAGTCCACCTTCCGGGCGAGGATGTCCGCAGTCATGGCCGCCGAAGGCACCTCGATCATGATCCCGACGGGGATGTTCTCCTTGAAGGGGATGCCTTCGGTGCGGAGCTCCTCCTTAACGTCGTCCAGGATCTCGTAGACCCGGGAGAGCTCCTCGATCCCGGAGATCATGGGGAACATGATCCGGAGATTGCCGTGAGTGCTGGCGCGGAGAAGTGCCCGAAGCTGCGTCTTGAAGAGATCGATACGGGAGAGACAGAACCGGATGGCGCGCCAGCCGAGAATGGGATTGCGCTCCCCCAGCCCTTCGAGCTCCGGCACGACCTTGTCGCCGCCGACGTCGAGGGTCCGAATGGTCACGGGCTTGCCGTTCAGCGCATCGAGGACGTAGCTGTAGGCGTGGTACTGCTCCTCCTCGGTGGGGAGCCGCCCCGGCTGAAGGAAGAGAAACTCGCTCCGGTAGAGACCGATTCCGTCGGCGCCGTGTGCCGGAACCGCGTCCACCTCCTCGGGAACCTCGATGTTCGCCATGAGATGGATGAGCTTGCCGTCGTTGGTTTCGGCGTTGAGCTCGTTGAGCCCCATGAGCTGAACTTCATGGCGCTTCCATTCGCGTTGGGCCTCCAGGTAGCGGGAAACAGTATCATCGTCAGGATCCAGGATCACACGGCCGGCGTTGCCGTCGACGATCATGGTGCCCGACTGCTCGACAAGGGAGGAGATGTTCGACAGGCCGAGCACTGCGGGAATCTCGAAGCTCCGCGCCAGGATGGCCGTGTGCGAGGTCTTGCCACCGGCATCCATGGCAATGGCGCGCACCATCCGCTTGTTCATGGCGATCGCCTCGGAGGGCAGCAGGTCGTGGGTAACGAGGATGACCTCCTCGGAGAGGTCCGCCAGAGATACTTGATCGCGATAGAGGAGGTGGTTCAAGATGCGCTTGGCGACATCGTGAACGTCGGCGCCGCGCTCCTGGAAGTACTCCTGATTGGTGGCGTTGAGCTGCTCAATGATATCCTCGACGGCGCGGTAGAGGACCCATTCGATGTTCTTGCGGTTCTCCTGGAGCTTCTCCTTGACCGCCGTGATGAACTCGGGGTCCTGGAGCATGAGGAGATGCGAGTCCAGGAGCGATGTGGAGTGGTCGGAGACCTCCGCCTCCGCCTTATCCTTCAGGTCCTCGATCTCGCCCTTGGCCTTGTCCACAGCGGTGTGGAAGCGGTCCATCTCGCTGGCAAGGCGTTCGATTTCGACCTCGTACTCGGGAATGGCGGGACGCTCGTCGTGATGGACGAATGCCGGCCCTATGGCAATACCGGGGGAAACTGAAATCCCTCTAAGTTCTTGCATGTTCGCGTAATGATACGGGGTAAGGAAACCTTCGTCAAACTTGCCGCGAGGAGGAAGTCGTGTCTGAAGTTGCCACTACCGTGATTCCCGTGGAGGTCCGATTCCGCGACCTGGACGCCTACGGTCACGTCAACAACTCGGTGTTTCTCACCTACCTGGAACAGGCCCGCGTCAAGATTCTGGGAGACTACTTCTCCCTGGAGGGCGACGGCGCCGACACCGCCTTCGTCATGAAGCGCGTGGAGTGCGAGTTCAAGCGCCCGATCAATCTGCGCTCGACCATCTACGTGCGCCTGTGGGTCCACGAGAAGCGCCGCGCCAGCTTCACCATTTCCTATCAATTGATCGATGGTGACGGCACGGTCTACGCAGCAGCCTCTACCGTTCTGGTGGCAATCGACGCGAAGAGCGGGCGCCCCTCGGCCATCCCGGACTGGTTCGACGACGCGGTTCAGCAGGGCGCCGCCCGGTACGGCGAGACGCCGGGCGAGGGATAATCCGGGGCGGGGCGAATCGAGGGCCACCGACCCTCTATGGGGCGCCTCGATCTGTCGATACTGTAGATGCCATGGCACGGAAACAGAAAAAACGACGCGCATCCTTTGGAGTGCTCTTCTGGATAGCCTTCATTCTGCTCATTACAACGATCTTTCTCTACAACCGTGACCAGATAGCTCGCGTCCTCAACGAGACCGAGCTTGTTGAAGTTCTCAAGGATCGAGTCGGGATCGGTACCTCCGATGAGGGGGAGCCGCCCACTGTCGAGGACGGCACCGACGGCATGCCCGCCCCCGAACCGGACGCGGGGGACGGTGACGGAAGTGAGGATACACCGCGGGTTGTTCAGGTTCGCGAGCCCGGGGGAGCACCGCCGGAGCGGGCGCCGCAGGAAGAACCGGACGCCGGACCCGGTGAGTCTGCGGACCCCGTGGAAGACACTCCCGACGACGCCGAGACGAACCCGGGTACCCAGCCCGCCCGACCGGACGGCGACGCCGAGCGTGGCGTCAGCCGGGTCAGGGACGCCGGGATCTACTTCATCCGGGTCACCGACGACGGCAAGATCCACCCCCACCGGGTCGACCGCCGGGTATCCTACGCAGACAGTCCCATGACTGAGACGATCAAGACGCTGATCTCGGGTCCGACCATGGAGGAGCTCAACCTGGGTCTCCTCAATCTCATTCCCAAGGGGACGGAGCTCCTGTCGGCACGGGTACAGAACGGGACGGCGTATCTGAACTTCAACGAGTCCTTCCGCTTCAACCCCATGGGCGTGGAAGGCTTACTGGCACAGCTCCAGCAGATCGTATTCTCGTCAACCGAGTTCGACACCGTGGAGCGCGTCCAGTTCCTCATCGACGGGAGCCGCCGGGAGTATCTCGGCGGCGAGGGTGTGTACATCGGGGAGCCCCTGACCAGGGACTCTTTCGGCTAGGAGCCGTCGGAGAGGCACGCCGCGACAACTTCGGCCGGCCGCAGCGGACCGGAGGTGACGTTAGCGACCGGCCGCCCCACCAGAAAGAGGAACTCCCGATTGCCCCGGCGTCCGAGAATCGGCGATGGCACCGCCGCACATACGTCCAGGCCCGCGCCCGCCAGGCGTTGAGCCGTAGCCTCCAGCGTCTCTCGGAGCAACCGTTCCTCCCGCACAACACCGTCGAAGCCGGGTGTATCCGGATCGACCTCGAACTGAGGCTTCACGAGGGCGATCAACCATCCCTGCGTGAGCAGGCCGGCAAGGTGCTTCGCCGCCCCCACGGCGCTTCGAAAGGAGAGGTCGCACACCGCCGCATGGGCAGGTGGATCGACAGAGGCTAGGTGCATGATGTTGGTCCGTTCGTGCACGACGACCCGGGGATCGCGCCGGAGTGAATAGGCGAGCTGGTTGTATCCGACGTCGACTGCGTGGATCGCGGCGGCGCCGCGCCGGAGCAGGCAGTCGGTGAAGCCACCCGTCGAGGCGCCTGCGTCAATGAAGACCCGCCCCTCCACGGGCAGCCCCCACGCGGTGATCGCGTGATCGAGCTTCAACCCTCCCCGCGAGACGAAGCGCTCGTCCTCGAACTGAATATGAGCGTCTGCAGAAACCCGCCGGCGCGGTTCACGAACGAGCTCGCCGTCGACCAGGACTTCCCCGGCAAGGACGTAAGACATGAGACGTTCGCGGGGGATGTCGGGATAGCGTTCAACCAGGAGATCGAGAAGCGGCGGACGCTTCACACGAGGGACTCCTCCTGAATGCGGGTGACCCCTACAGCTTTCCGGGCATCGAGATCTACCTCGACGACAATGCCGTGGATCATGGAGGGGTTGTCCGAAACCTCGTTGCGAAGAGGGAGCTGCGTTCTTGCACGGTCGACGCTGATCCTCGGCTCGAACCCGATCACCGAATCCCGGGGCCCGCAGGCGCCGACATCGGTAATGTACGCAGTCCGTCCGCCGAGAATCCGCTCGTCCGCGGTCTGCACGTGGGTATGCGTCCCGACGACCGC
>CAZZIE010000233.1:0-4902 GCA_964654185.1 uncultured Spirochaetaceae bacterium
CGGTGCCTGGGGAATTCTGTTTGCAATTTCGGGGAAGAAGGGCTTGCAGAAAACAGCAAGGACATTGGAGAGGAGTACCATGAATTTTCCGCGATTCAGAAGGAATCGCTTGCACGTTTTGTCAAACAAGGCATCCTAAATGCGTCTGAGCTGGTTATCGACCTTTTTGGAGTTTACGTAGAAGCAGCTTCCTCATTGGGTGACGTGAATCTCCAGCACAACCAGGAAGCTCTTTACCGCGGACTTGTATCCCACATCGAAGCCCTCATGCATGCCAAGGACAGTCGGCTGTTCCATATCATGCGAAAGTCCGTAGAGCTGTTTCGGTCTATCCAGACCAAGGAACTTGCCATTCATAGAGATGCTGAACTGCTTGCGAAGAACAGATGGCAATGGAGCCTCTTCAACAACCAACCTTCGGCATACGGGTATCACGGTCAGAGTAAGAACGAGAATGTACTCCACGCCTTCAACACTCCGTTCTTCCCGAACGTCTTAATTGCAACGTCGGTCTTGCAGGAGGGGGTCAACCTCCATCTCTTTTGTGACACGGTCTATCACTACGGCATAGCCCACGCCGCTGGCGATAACGAGCAGCGGGTGGGCCGAGTTGACCGCTTCTTCGGAAAGGCCCACCGAGACATGAAGGCAGGTGGCAGTACCGGACGAGTTCGATCTGTGTACCCATACCTTGGACAAACGCTGGATGAACTCCAGGTTGCCGGTTTCGCACGCAAGAAATTTCGTGCGCAACGACAAATCGACGAATGCAAGTTGGATACCACTTCTACCTACGTGGATACTGACGAGGATCCGAACTGGCAGAGAAAGTATTTGCTGGATCCAGATTCGGGCGCTGAGTCCACTCTCACGCATCTAACCGAAGATCCTTATCCCGCCACAAGAAGGGGCTTTCTTGGCCGAGAGGATTGGCCGCAAAGCCGGTATCGTTCCGCCATTGAAGCCCGCGTGCAAACCGCCTCGGCAACGGAGGTGTCGGAGACAATACAAGCTTATGGCGAAACCCTCGCAAGGAGCCGGACAGCCCGATTCTTTCGGAGCGATTCCGACGTCGATACTACGATCTTTGTTATTGAATCCACTCTGGACAAGGACGGCGCCATGGTCGGCCGCCGCCAACCCGTGTTCTTCCATCTCGAGTACCAACCCGAAGTTTCCGGGGTCGACAAGGGCACGGTCTATCTTCTCTCGCTTGTCAGCCCACTGGCGGACAAACAAACATTCGGAAACTGGACGGCCGAATCCGTCCATCGGGGACAGCGACAACTCCAAGAACAGTACCCTGGTGTGCAACTTACCGTTGACAATAACGCAGCAGACTCCTCTGTCTTCTTCGCTTCAACGAGGATTGATTTGCCGGTGTTTCTGGACCGGGAGAGTTTTTCCAGTCTATCGTATGAAGAGGTCGCCACAGGCCACAATGCCCTTGTGTCGTTTTCGGACAAGCTTGAATACATGGTATCCAAGGCGGTGAGTGCTCAAGACTTGAACATGGATGCTGACATTCGCCCGGCCATGAAATATGAGTACACACCCATTGATTTGCCGACCGCCCAGCACCACGCTTTTGTAAGTCGCGGCGAAGAGTCAATCGGCCAGAAGTGGTCCAAGCACACAGCGGCTGGTATCGCGTACTATACCTTGCGATACCACGTTCTCTCGAAACCCCTGCCCGAACGCACGGTCCTCGAGCTGAATCACCAGTATGCATTCGTTGTTTTCGATACCCAGGCTGACGGAACTGACTTTCACATCAGCCATCCAGCGACGGACTTTCAAACGAGAGAGGCGGTATTGCTCGAGCGATGGGCTGAATATGTTGCGTCGGAGGTGAAACGGGCGTTCTCACCATGACTTCTTCAAGAATCTGCGCACTGTACTCGATGTCTCACGTCGCAAGAATGGCCTGCTGCGTAGTCCCTTCGGACGTAGGTGGCGTCGATCCGACCCACCCTCTCTTTTCACGTGATCGGATAGGTTAGATGAGTTCTTTTCGTGAGCGCGCAAGCTGAGTCTTGGCCTGGTTGCTGCGTCAACGAATTAACGACCATTCCAATACCGCGCCTCCGCATACTCCACTCGCTCTCGAATCAGGGCCCGGAAGTCCGGGTCCCTCCAGTAGCGGTGATAAGGCTCCTTCAGAAAAAACACGTTCCGGTCCTTGTCCAGGATGAAGGGCTTGTCGGGAGAGTTGGATAGTTTATCGAGGGGCATGTTCTTGAGGTGCGCCGCGACCTTCGATAGCGGATACTGCCGGGGGTCGCCACCTTTTTCGACGTGATTCTTCAGATCTGTGTAGTCCTCGGTTCGTCTCCGGTTCACCAGGTAGTACTGCAGGAATCCCCGGGCGATCTCGTCCACCGGCCACTCCACCCGTGCGCCCGGCCCGTCCCGATCCGCCAGATCCAGGAGCGTGTGAAGAACGGCCATCTTGTAAGACTTGTTGGGCTTGAGCTCCTCCTCCACGTGGCGCAGGAGCGTTTCGCCGGGGGTGTTGAGCACGCGGGTCTCGTACTCGACGGCGAGGTCGAGCTCGTGGCGGACCCGGAGCCAGCCGCCAATGCTGCGAATGCGCCCGGGAAGATCCTGGCCGGAAGGCGCGAACACGAACAGTTCGGCGAGTCCCACCTCTGCGAGGAGGCGGTCGGTGCCGGCGAGCTCTTCCAGGGCGGTGCGGATGGGCTCGATGCGCCGCGTCCGGGGGTCAATGGCGGTAAGCTCATCCTGCCAGATGCGGCGGACCTGGGCGTCGGCATCGACATGGCAGGATTTGGGCAGTTTGAAGGCGCCGGGGCGGTCTACACGGGGAAGCCGGTCGGGGACGGTGCTGTGGCCGGCCAGGGCCAGGGGCGCGACGAAGCGCTTGCGGTAGTTGCCGACGAAGTCCAGGACGACGACGAAGCTCTTGCCCGGCGCGGGGCGCAGACCGCGGCCGAGTTGCTGGAGGAAGACGGCGAAGGAGTGCGTCGGGCGCAGAAGGAGAATGTGGGTGATCGATGGCATGTCGACGCCCTCGCCGAGGACATCTACCGTGCAGAGGATCTCCAGGGCGTCCTCCGGGTCCTGGAGGCGCCGGATCAGCGCGGCCCGTTCCTCCTCTGGAGTCTGGCCGGTCAGTGGGGCGGCTTCCAGGCCGCGCGCCCGGAATGCCCGGGCCATCCAGCGGGCGTGGCCGACGTTGGAGCAGAAGGCGATCGCCGCCCGGCTCTCCAGGGCGGGTTGATAGACCGCCAGATTCCGCACGATCAGGTCCGCCCGGGTGTCGGTGGAGAGGTGGTGTTGGAGCTCTTCCTCGTCGTAGCCGAGCCCCGTCCAGCGCACCTGGTCGTAATCCGTGGGATCGTAGAGGGCGTAGTACTGAAAGGGCGCCAGCCAGCCGCGGTCCACCGCCTCGAGGAGGCGCAGCTCGTAGGCAATGTTGCGGTCACAGAGCTCCAGCACATCCTGCCCGTCGGTGCGCTCCGGCGTCGCCGTCATGCCCAGGAGGTAGCGCGGCTTGAAGTGCCGGAGGACCCGCCGGTAGGTGTCCGCTGCGGCATGATGAAATTCATCTAAGACGATGTATTCAAAGAAGTCACGTGGCAGCCGCTCCAGCACCTCCTCGTTTCCGAGTGTCCAGACCATGGCAAAGACCTGCAGCCGCTCCCCCGCGAGCTCGGCCGCGGAGTCCCGCCCCTGCAGGATCACCCGCCGCGCATCTTCCCCGGTCACCCGGGCGTAGTCCCGGGCGGCCTGCTCCAGGATGTGGCGGCGGTGGGCCAGAAAGAGGACGCGGCGAGCGCCGGTGTTCACGACATCGAAGGCGCTGAGCATGGTCTTGCCAATGCCCGTAGCGGCAATGACGGCGTAGCGGGTGCTGCCGCCGGCGCGCATTCCCGCCATGGCCTTCAGCGCCTGCTGCTGCGCGGGCCGCGGGGTTACCGCCGGGACGCTTGTCTCAGTGTCCCGGTCGTCCACCGCGCCGGGCGCCGGTGCCGGAAGGTCTGCGCCGAGCCGGTTCAGCTGTCGCCGGAGGCTGCGCCCCCGGTTGAAGATCTCCTCGTATGCCTGGAGGAAGTCCTGGTCCGGCTGGAAGCTCCGGTGTTCCCAGATCTCGTCGAAGAGCGCCTCCGCCCGGTCGTAGGGACTCGGCTGCTCGCCCAGGCCGACATTCACCTCGAAGTCGCTGAGGTAGTTCCACTCAACATTGCCTTCCAGGCCCGCCCCGGTCAGGTTGGCCGACCCAACCAGCACCGTGTGCGGAGGTCCCCTCTTGCGGATGAGCATGGTCTTTGCGTGGAAGCCCCGGGAGTGCCCGGTCAGGAGCTCCTGGGGAGCACCGGGCCGCTCATGATAGAGCCGGAGCTCGACTCCCGGCCAGTTCCGGAAGGCCCGGAGCGCATCCGGCCGGTTGATGAAGCCCATGACGGAGGTAAGGATCCGCACCGGCACCGCTCTTCGGCCCCCGGTAAGAGCCCGCAGCGGCTTGATAATGGGATTGGTGTCCCCACCGGAGAGGAAGGCGCTGGCAATCCGTAGCTCGGCTGCCTCCTCCAGCTCCGAGCTCACCTGCTCCAGGAGGGAGGGTTCATCATCCGTGGTGACAATGCCGGGGAGCCGACGCCCACCGCCGGACCGCCGGGCCCCGGACGCCGCGGCGGAGCCTTCGAGCTCCCGGAGGCGCCCGAGAAGATCCTCCACCCGCTCCAGCCCCACGGCATGGTCCTTCCGGGTGCTACGCCAGTAGAGCTCGTGGAGCTGGGCAATGATCTCGGCTATCAGGTCCCGGGCCCGCTCATTCACAGGGCAGCCTACTCTTCGTCTTCATCCTCTTTCGGGAGGCGGTCCAGGTAGGTCTGCATGTGGCGGAAGGTCTCGTCGATGAGGTCTTTGAACAGTTGC
>CAZZIE010000234.1:0-4835 GCA_964654185.1 uncultured Spirochaetaceae bacterium
GGTGCGGCTGCGCCCGGCGGTGCGGCTGCGCCCGGCGGTGCGGCTGCGCCCGGCGCGGGGGCGGCCTCGGCGGGTGCGTCCTGGACGGAGGCCGCCGGGGTGGCCGCGTCGGCCCCGGCCGTCCCGCCGCTTCCTTCCGTGTCAGGAACCACGACGTTGATCTTGATCGGATGGAAGCCCGCGGCAATGGCGGCATCCACTCCGGCGACGGCGTCCTCGACCCGACCGCCCCGGGTCATCTCCCGGTAGCGCTCCGGATCGAGCGTGTCCAGGGAGATGTTCACGGCCTGCAGTCCCGCCGTGCGGAGATCCCGCGCATAGCGCGGCAGCAGGATACCGTTGGTGGTCATGGCGAGGGTATCGAGCCCGTCAACTCCTGCGAGTTGCCGAACGAGCTCCACAATGCCGCGCCGGACCAGGGGCTCACCGCCGGTGAGGCGGATCTTCCGGATGCCCAGCCCCACAGCAACCCGTGCGATCTCGGTGATCTCCTCGAAGGAGAGCAGATCGTTGTGGCTCTTGAGGTCTATGCCGCATGAGGGCATGCAATAGGTGCAACGCAGGTTGCAGCGGTCGGTGACGGAGATCCGGAGATAGGTGATCTCCCGGTTAAAGCGGTCGTACATGCACGCGCGATCCTTCGGTGATTGCTGATGTACCGACGGGCACCTCCAGGAGGGCGTCGGCGCTGCTCAATGCGCTCAAGTGAGAAGAGCCGCCGTAGCGTACCGGACGGGCAACGCCATCGGCAAGAGAGACCGGTATGAACTCGGAGCGCTCAGGGTCGCTCGGACTGACATCGACGCCCAGGGTTACCGGCACGGTTCCCCATTCACCCGGAAGACCCGCCATATCGTAGAGAAGGCGCCGCACGAAGACCTCAAAGGCGACGAAGACCGATACGGGGTTGCCGGGCAGACCGAAAACGTAGGTTGTGCCGGCGGCGGCGAAAGCGTCGCCGGCCGCGGGGTCGTGGCCGGCCGCCGGGTCGCCCCCCGCCGCAGGGTCACCCCCCGCACTACCGGCGCCGCCGGCCCCGGAGGCGCCGGCGGCGTCCGCACCGGACCCTGCGCGTACCCCGAAGTACGTCGGCCGGCCCGGCTTCATGGCCACGCGGTGGAATCGCTTCTCCACGCCCAGCTCCGAGAGAAGCCCCGGGACGTAGTCGAACTCGCCCTTGCTCACACCGCCGCTCAGGAGGACCATGTCGTTCTCCCGTAGCGCCGGATTGAGTAGGGCCCGAAGCGCCTCCGGGGTGTCCGCGGCAATGCCGTAGTAGCGTGGGGTGCACCCGTACTTCCGGGTATGGGCGATCAGCTGCGACGAGTTGCTGTTGTAGATTTCACCGGGACCGAGATCCTCACCGGGCTCACGAATCTCGTCGCCCGTGGAGATAATGCCGACGCGGGGCTCCTTCATGACGGTAACGGTACCGCACCCGTGGGCGGCGGCAACTCCCACATCGTGGGCGCCTATGAGGCGCGGCTTCACCACGAGGTCCCCGGCCCGCGCGTTCTCCCCTCTGGCAATGATGTTCGTACCGGACTCGCGACTCGTGAATCTGACGCGGCCGTCCCGCTGCTCCGCGTACTCTACACGGACCACCAGGTCGGCACCGGCGGGAACCTCGGCACCGGTCATGATCTGCACGGCGGTGCCCGCCTCAACCGCATGCTGCGGAGACTGCCCCGCCGCAACCGTCTCGACGACCGCAAGCTCCCTGTCCAGGTCGTCCCGCCGAACCGCAAAGCCATCCATGGCGGAACGCGGAAATGCCGGGACGTCGGTCGGCGCCGTGACGGAGGCGACCAGGAATCGGCCACGCGCATCCGCAACGGGGACATCTTCAGTGGCAAATCGCCGAACCGCGCTATCGAGTATGTCCAGAGCCTCAGGCAGGGAAATCATGATACGGGCGTTTCCACAAACACGATCAATATGCTAAACTGCGCATATAGTAGCAGGGGTCTGACGCACAGTCAACGAACGGGTGATTGAAACCGTGGCGCACATTGTTGCTTTGATTCTGGACGATGCCGACGCGGGCTGCAATCGTCCCGTCGCAGAAGTCGAGTTGCGCCCCGACTGGGGTGTGGTCGGCGACAAGCACGCCGGTCCGGGGGATCGCCAGCTTCTCATCTTCGCCCGGCACGCCCGGGATTCAATCGACGGCGCGGCCGCGCCGGGGCTCTGCTACGCTCGGTTCCGGGAAAACATCCTCGTAGAGGGTATGAACCCCGGGGATCTCCGCCCTGGTGATGTCCTTGTCGTCGGCACCTGCCGACTTCGAATCACCGAAGCGACAAAGCGCTGTTACCCGGAGTGCAGTCTCCCCCCTTCGGAGTGCCGGATTCGCGCGCATCTCGCCTTCGCCGCGGTCGTCACCGGCGGGCGGGTACGACGGGGCGACGAGATCCGACTCGCTTAGTATTCTTATCCTCAGACCGTTACGTGCAAGGAGGAGTGCATGCGACTGAGCGCACGCAACCAGCTCAAGGGGACGGTGAAGAAGATCACCGAAGGCGCCGTGAACAGCGAGGTAGTCATTGAGATTGCCCCGGGCGTCGAGGTGACCGCCGTCATCACGAAGACCTCCGTTTCCGCCCTGGGTCTCAAGGAGGGCGGAACCGCCTACGCCGTTGTGAAGGCATCGAACGTCATGGTGGGGGCCGAGTAGCCACACCATGACGAGCCGGCAGCCACTGGGCACGCGTCTGCGCGTCGTTCTGGACCGAAACGGCGTCTGGATCGATGAGCTCATCTCACTCCTCGATCACATCATGGACGGCGGGTCCATCAACGCTGCAGGGCGTGCTACGGGCATGGGATACCGGAGAGCGTGGCAGGTGCTTCACGACGCCGCAGAGCTCTTCGGTGTTCCCCTCATTGAGAGTCAGGTCGGCGGAGCCGCCGGAGGCGGCTCCGTCCCCACCTCTCAGGCGCGACGCCTGCGGGAGCACCTTGCGACGCTCCAGAGTGAACTCGAGTCGGAGCTGTCACGAGTGGTCGGAAACGCGCATTCGCGCCTGGCTGATCCCGGCGAAGGCCATGCCGCCGCAGTGGACACCCCGGTCGATCTGCCCCGCCCGGCGGACATCCTCCTGGCCACCTCCATGGAGCCTGTGGAGAGCGGCCTCCTCGACTCCCTGGAACAGAGGTTCGCGGAAGAGACCGGTTACCACATTCGACATATCGCTACGGGGAGCGGCGAGGCACTGGCCATGGTGCTGGCGGGTCGCGCGGATCTTGCCCTGAGCCACGCACCCCACGCAGAGACCAGTCTTCTGGAGCGCGGCAAGCTCACGGTCCGCCACCCCCTCATGGTAAGCAGGTTCGTGCTTGCCTGCGGATCCGCGGATCCGATCTCCCTGACGGACCGAGCCGAATCTCCCCGCCTCTACAGCATCTTCGCCGAAATCGCGAAGGAGCGCGTACCCTTCGTTACGCGCGGAGACGGGTCGGGAACGCACTGGCGGGAGCTCGAAATCTGGGAGGAGCTGGAGATCTGCCCTTCCGGGGAGGGCTGGTATCACCGTGCAACAGAGCCCGGCGGCATGGGCGCCGTGAAGATGGCGCGAGAGGCAGAGGGCTACACCCTGGCGGATGAAATGCTCCTCCGCCGGATCGGAGGCCCCTTCTGCACCCCGGCTGAAGACTCCTTCTCGCGAAACGTCTACTCCCTGGTCGCCGCGCTGGAAGAGCCGGATCCCGCCGCACCCGTATCCAGACTCTATGCGTGGACCCGCAGCGGCACCGTCACGGAGCTGTGCGAATGCCACGGCGTCAACGCGATCCCGCACAGCTGATCCAACCCTTCCACCTGCGCACCGCCCATCCCCAAGGTTCGGGCCACCTGCGAAATCTTGACCGTGGGTTTCCATATTCGCTATGTTGCCGAGAGCATATCGACAAGGAGGTATATGAATGCGAAAGGTGTTGCTCGTTCTCGCGGTGGCGCTGCTCACAATCGGAACGGCCTTTGGTGAAGGCCAGATGGAGGAGCCGGATCCGGAACGCCTGCGTCTTGCCACGACCACCAGCACGGAGAACAGCGGTCTCCTGGCGGAGCTCCTGCCCCCCTTCGAAGAGGCACACAACGTTGTTGTCGATGTCATTGCCGTGGGCACCGGGCAGGCTCTGGAGCTCGGCCGTAACGGTGACGTGGACATTGTCATGGTGCACGCTCCGGGACTCGAGCGGGAGTTCGTTGAGGAAGGCTACGGCGTCGAGCGGGTCGGCTTCATGTACAACGATTTCGTCGTACTGGGACCACCCTCCGATCCCGCCGGCATTGCCGGGATGGAAGATGTCGCCGCGGCGTTCGAGCGCATTGCCGAGAGCCGGTCCGTGTTCATTTCCCGGGGAGACAACAGCGGGACTCACACAAAGGAAAAGAATGTCTGGTCCGAAGCCGGGATTGAGCCCGAGGCTCAGTGGTACCGGGAAGCGGGACAGGGAATGGGCGCCGTGATCAACGTTTCCGACAATGAGCAAGCCTACACCCTCGCGGACCGGGGCACCTACCTCGCCTACCGGGGCGACATTGATCTGGAGGTCGTGGTCGAAGGGGACCCCCTCCTCTTCAATCCCTACGCGGTCATTGCAGTGAACCCCGAAGTCCACTCCCACGTGAAACGCGACCTGGCACAGGAGCTGATCGACTTCCTGGTCTCGGATGAGGGACAGGCGATCATCGGTGACTACCGCGTCGAGGGAGAGCAGCTCTTCACGCCGGACGCATAGCCCATGGGTGAAGCCTTTCTCGAGGCGCTGCGGCTGATCGGGGAGCTCGACCGGGAGCTGGTGGCCATCACGGTGAACAGCGTACGCTTCTC
>CAZZIE010000235.1:0-4737 GCA_964654185.1 uncultured Spirochaetaceae bacterium
CGGGCGCTTCATTGTGCGGCAGTTCGCTCCCCGGGTGCGGCTGCTTCCCCTCATCGGCTCCATTCTGATTCCCCTGGTCGCGGTCGTGGCAATCTGGATTGGATACTCCGTCGCCGTCGGCGCGCCGCTCCGCGACACCTTGGCGGAGCTCACCGTCGGTTCCTTCGCGATCATGTTCCTGAACAACCTCATTCGCGGGCCCCTCGGTGAAGAGCTCGGATGGCGCGGGTACCTCCTCGGGGAGATAAACCGGCGGCGCTCCCTCGTTGTATCCGCGCTCATTGTCGGCATCATCTGGGGCCTCTGGCATCTCCCTCTGTGGTTGGTGTCAGGGTACGCCGGAGTCGACCTGGTGCTCTACTCACTCTTCTTTCTGGTGAGCATTGTGGCCTTCTCGGTCATCATCAGCATTGTTCATGTGGCCGGCGGAAGGAATCTTCTCTACGCCATAATCCTGCACCAGATGCTGAACTTCGCCATTCAGCTCGTCGAGATCGATCAAATCGTTGTGCTCGGCGGCAGCGCCGTCTTCTACACCGCCCTGGCCCTGGTAATGGGGCTGCTCTACGCCAGGCCGAAAGCGAAGGTCGCCGTGGCGTAGGCGCAGGCGTAAGCGCGGCGGCCAAAGCGCAGCGACCGCCGACATTCGCGCCTTGGCTGGAGTCACCGAGCCAATCCTCCCGTCGCAACCGAATCCGGTCCCTCAACTTGATCTGCAGGCAACCCGTGCATATACTGCATGCAAGAGGTGACGGCAAATGCCTCAGTACACAATTCGGAACATCCCCGATTCGGTTGACCGGGAGCTTCGGGCGCGGGCACGGAAGAGCGGAAAGAGCCTGAACGAAGCCGCTATTGAAGCGCTCAAGCGGGGTGTCGGTGTATCTGGAAACGATGAGGTCTACAACGATCTCGACGACCTTGCCGGTAGCTGGCAGCAGGACGAAGAGTTCGATGCCGCCATTCAGGACCAGGACACAGTTGATAGGGATGCATGGCGATAGATATTGCAATCGACACCAATCGCTACCGGGATTTCGCCGACGGCGCACCCGAGGCGGTCTCGGTCTTCCGCACCAGTCCACGCATACTCATTCCCTTTGTTGTCGTCGTTGAGCTTCGTGCCGGTTTCGCAGTAGGTTCCCGGGGTGCTCAAAACGAGCGCGTATTCGAGCAGTTTCTGCACCGCCCCCGCGTGGAGGTACTGCTCCCCACCATGGACACAACCCGGCACTACGCGAACCTGTACCGTCAGCTTCGCTACGCCGGAACACCCATTCCTACGAACGACCTCTGGATTGCCGCCCTCGTGGTAGAGCACGACGTCCTGCTGTACAGCCGGGACGCCCACTTCGACGCCCTCCCCCAGTTGCCCAGACTTCGGCCGGAGGAGCGCCGGTAGGAGCGCGCCGGTTCCATCCGCCACTCGACCCGCGCATTGCCGCTTAATCGAAGATCGTTGACAACGTACGTACGTCATTCTATCATGTACGTATGAGAGTAACGGCGACGGAGTTGCGCCAGAATCTGTATCGCATCATCGACACGGTTCTGGAAACGGGAGAGCCTGTGGAGGTCGCACGCAAGGGCGGGACGGTGCGGATTGTCCCGGACAGGAAGGCGGGTATCTGGGACCGTCTCGAGGTTCACGATGTGATCGCCGGCGACATTGAGGAGCCGTGGGACGGCGTCTGGGACGGCGAGCCGGAGCTCGGTGAGCCCGACCCTGACCGGGGTCGGGCATGAATCTGCATCTCGACACGCACGTGCTCGTCTACCTCTATGCCGGTGACCGAGAGCGGTTCCCGGCGCGCGCCCAAACCGCACTCGATCATGCGCGGCTTGTCTACTCCCCCATTGCTGAGCTCGAAGTACAGTATCTCTACGAAACCGGCCGGATCACGGTCGGGCCGGACACGGTGTTCCCATTCCTTACAGACAAGATCGGCCTCGCCGTCGATGAGACGCCCTATGTCGTGGTTGTCCGTGCCGCCGGGGCACTCTCCTGGACGAGAGATCCCTTCGACCGCCTCATTGCGGCCGCGGCAGTAGCTTCCAACCAATCCCTGCTGACGAGAGATCGAACCATCCGCGACCACTACGAGGGAGCCTTCTGGGGGGATGAGTAAGGACGCCGTTGATGTCCTGGCCGTCCCCCCTCTTGAGCATGAGAAGTCTGCCCTAAACACCTGAGGCTCACGTCGTTCACGGAAAGAGCTTCCGCGACTTCGTTCGTTCGCAGTAGCTCGCCGTCGTGCGGCCCTGCGCTCGTATCCGACCCGTCACGGGAGGAACTACTCAGCGACGAAGCGCAGTACGGCCCTCGTCCCCCCTCCGTCCTGTTCAAAACTGATCGTACCGCCCAACTGCTCGGCCAGTGTCCGTACCATGGTCATTCCGAAGGTCGATGACTCTCCGGGGGTCGGTGCCGGAAAACCGGGGCCGTTGTCTTCGACCAGGATGGTCACGTACTCGCCGTCGGTACTGCTGCGCACATGAAGACGGTTGTCCTCGCGGCCGGAGAAGGCGTGTTTCATTGAGTTCGTGACCAGCTCATTGACGATCAGCCCCACCGTCGACAGGCGCTTTCCGTCCAGGACACGATCTTCAATGTCGGTTGTCACCCGCGCATTGATGCCGGTCGGAAACGCACCGGAGAGGGTGCGAACCAGATCCGCGAGATACTCCCGCATCGAACCGGCGTCGTTCGCACCCCTGCGGTAGAGGTGATCATACAGGGTCCCCATGCTCTTGAATCTGCCCTCCGCGTCCCTCAGCGCCGCGACCGCTTCCGCACTCTGAAGCGTATCGGCCTGGAGGGATAAGAGGCTCACCATGGTGTTCATGCTGTTCTTGACTCGGTGTTGAACTTCCTGCAGCAGGGTTTCCTTCTCGTGGACGAGCTGCCGGATGCGGGCATCGGCCCGCTTCTGCTCAGTGATGTCCATGGCGGTGAATGTTACGCCCTGAGAGATATCGGCAGGGTCGAGGGGTGTCGACGCAAGGAGGATGTCGATCACGGTTCCGTCTTTGCGCTTCCATCGGGTCTCGACTGTTCCCGTTCCGGATTCGGCGATCTGACGGTACTTCTCAGTGCCGACAAAGTCATAGTCTTCCCGGCTCGGATAGAGGACGAGGGCGGATTCTCCGACGAGTTCTTCCCGAGCGTAGCCTGTCATTGCGCAGAGCTTGTCGTTGACCTCTATGATTCTGCGCTCTGCGCCCTGCACCAGTCCGATTCCCGTGGGAGTTGCCCTGAAGACGCTCCAGAGGCGGCTACGACTCTCGATCAACTCGGCCTCTGCAGCCTTACGCTCGGTAATGTCCTGGATAGTCCCCAGTAACCCGACTACCGCGCCGGCGCCGTCCAGGCGAATCCGGCCGATACTATGGACCGTTCTCCACTCTCCGTCATCCCGGCGGATCCGATAGACCATATTGAAATCGGTCCGGTGCCGGACGCATTGTTTCACCTGGGCATACACCGCCTCCCGATCCTCTTCGTGAATCAGGGCCGCATAGTTCTCCATTGTCGGCTGGAAGCGGCTCGCATCGAGCCCGAAGATGCGATACGTCTCCTCCGACCAGAACGCCTCACCCGCCTGCAGGTCGATGTCGTAGTGTCCCACGTGGGCGATGGATTCGGCGGCGCGAAGCCGCTCGGCGATTCTTTTCTGCGCGGTGAGGTCTCGCCCGATTACCAGGGCCGCGGGCCGTTCGTCATAGACGATCGGGATGGAGGTCGACTCGGTCCACAGAGTGCCGCCGTCTTTCCGCAGAAGCATCATCTCCCGTGGTGCGTTTTCGCGGCCGGCCGCGATCTCTTCGAGGCGTTGCTTCACGGCAGCGTGTGATTCAGGAGCAATCGTGGACAGTACCGGGGCTCCGACAAGCTCCTCCGGGGAAGAGTAACCGAGCTGCGCCGCTCCATACGGATTGGCATACACATATGAGCCGTCCTGGACGACGAGAATCGAAACCGGAGCGGACTGCAGGAGCTGGTGATGCTCCCGCCTCTGTTTCTCGAGCTCCTCTTCAATGAGGCGTTCCTGAGTCATGTCACGGGTGTTGGCGACCACGCCGTCAATCTCGTTATCCGCGTCGTAGTAGGGGAAGTACGTGACCTGAACGAAGCGCCTTCCCAGTGTCGGATACTCAACCCAGGTCTTGTACTGCACGGTCTCGCCGTCGAGGCAGCGATCGAAATGCCCTCTGACAGTGTTCTCAAAGAACTCGTCGCCGAGGTAGTCGCGGACGTGGAGGCCGACAAGGCTCTCCGCCGTCCGGCCGGAGAAATGCTCGTAGGCTTTGTTGACTATTCGGTATCGGTAGGATTGATCGAGGAGCGCAATTCCGTCACGTGTAGACGAAACGATGTGCTCGAACCGATTTAGATACTCTTCGCTTCGAAGGCGCTCGGTGATGTCCTGCACATGGGTGACAAAATGCAGGGGATCTCCCACCGAGTCGCGTAGCAGTATCGTACTGATGTCGGTCCACACGGGGTGGCCGTCCCGGTGAACAAAGCGCTTGGAGAAACGCGCCGTATCCGTCTCACCTGCGAGCATCTCCCGCACGTGGCGGAAGCTGATGTCGACGTCATCCGGGTGTGTCAGGTCGACGAAGTTGACTGCCTGGACCTCCCCGACCGAGCGTCCGAGCATGTGTGCAAACGCCGCGTTTGCGCGCAGGAGCTCCCCCGAGGGCGAGGTCAGTACCATGCCGACCGAGACATTT
>CAZZIE010000236.1:0-4703 GCA_964654185.1 uncultured Spirochaetaceae bacterium
CAATGGTGACGCCCATGAAGTTCTGAAGCATCTCGGTCATGCCCACCAGACCAATGGTGGAGAAGTGGTTGTTCAGGTGTCTCAGGTAGCGCGCCGTGTAGGGGAAGAGCCCCGCATCCATGAGGCGGCTGATCACCTTGCGCTTGATCTCCAGGCTCCGCGCCGCCAGATCCATGAGATGGTCCAGGCGTTCGTAGAAGTCGTGTCGATCCTTCGCCAGGTAGCCGATCCGGGGCAGGTTGATGGTGACGACGCCGATCGACCCGGTGAACTCGTCGGAACCGAAGAGGCCGCCGCCGCGCTTGCGGAGCTCCCGCTTGTCGAGTTGCAGCCGGCAGCACATGGAACGCACGTCTCCGGGATCGAGGTCGCTGTTGATGAAATTCTGGAAGTAGGGCGTCCCGTACTTTGCGGTCATCTCAAAGAGGAGCTGGGCGTTGGGACTGTCCCAGTTGAACTCCGGTGTCACGTTGTAGGTCGGGATGGGATACTGAAAGCCACGCCCGTTGGCATCTCCCTGAATCATGAGCTCAATGAAGGCGCGGTTGATCCGATCCATCTCCTCCTGGCAATCCCCGTAGGTGAAGTCCTGCTCGGCGCCGCCGACCATGGCGGGTCGATCCTTGAGATCTCCCGGGACGGTCCAGTCCATGGTGATGTTCGTGAAGGGCGCCTGGCTTCCCCACCTGGAGGGGGTGTTCACCCCGAAGATGAAGCTCTGGAGGCACTGGCGTACTTCGCCGAGGTCCAGGTTGTCGACCTTGACGAAGGGCGCCAGGTAGGTGTCGAAGCTGGAGAAGGCCTGGGCTCCGGCCCACTCGTTCTGCATGATGCCGAGAAAGTTCACGATCTGTTGAATCAGGGTGTTGAGGTGCTTGGCGGGCTTCGACGTGATCTTGTCGGGGACTCCGCCGAGGCCCTCCTCGATGAGCTGGCGGAGGCTCCAGCCGGCGCAGTAGCCGGAGAACATGGAGAGATCGTGAATATGGAAGTCCGCCCGTTGATGCGCCTGGGCGATCTCGGCGGGATAGATGTTCTTGAGCCAGTAGTTGGCGGTAATGGTCCCGGAGTTGTGGAGGATGAGCCCGCCCAGGGAAAAGTTCACGTTGGCGTTCTCGTTCACCCGCCAGTCCGACTGGGAGAGGTAGCCGTCCATGGTGGTGTTGATGTCCAGCATGAGCTTGCGGGTATCCCGGAGCGCCTCGTGCCGGGCGCGGTAGATGATGTACGCCTTCGCGACGCGCCCTTCGTCTTCGCCGATGAGGGCGTCTTCGACGATGTCCTGGATCTCTTCGATGGCCGGTGCGGAGTTCGGATGCCGAACCGCCATGATCTCCGCCAGCCGCGCTTCGGTCCGCTTCACCACCGCATCAATGCGCGACGCGATTTCGTCCGAGCCGGGGCCGCCGTCCCGGGGCGCGATGCCGGCGCCCTCGAAGGCGCGCGCCACGGCGTCGCGAATCTTGGTGCGGTTGTAGGGCTCCACCCGGCCGTCCCGCTTGATGACACTGTTCACGACGGGAGGCGCCGCGGCCTCTTCACCCAGTATCTCCTGCCAATCGAGTTGTTTCTCGCTCATCCTGCCCCTCCTCAGTAGGCGCGCCGGCCGGTGGTCCGGTCAGGCGTCGGTGCTCTCTGCATCAGGAGTCTCCCCGGAATCCTGATCTGGATCGATGTTTACGGATGGTCCAATGGTCGCGTTCTGTTCCTTCATGTCGGAGAGCGTCTCGATCTCGCGGATGAACTCCTCCACGTTCTCGAAGTTGCGGTACACCGACGCGAAGCGGATGTAGGCCACGCGATCGAGGTCGTAGAGCTTGTCCAGGATCATCTTGCCGAGCTGGTACGAGTGCACCTCATGGGACTCGCGTCCGAGCATCAGGGCGTTCTCCTCGATCTCGTTTACCATGTCCTCGATGAGGTTCTGCGATACTGCGCGCTTCCGCATGGCCAGCTGAATGCTCCGCTCGAGCTTGTCCCGGTCGAAGGGCTCCCGGCGATTGTCGCTCTTCTTGATGACCATGAGCGGCTTCTCCTCGATACGCTCGTACGAGGTGAAGCGGTACCCGCATGACAGGCACTCCCGGCGTCGGCGAATGCTCGCACCACTGGCGAGGGCGCGCGACTCGATCACGCGGTCATCTAAGCTCTTGCAACGGGGGCAACGCACGACACGACCTTCTTAACCAGGCGGTAGCCCCATATATGGAGCTATCCATTCCGTTTTTCCGATTTATGCCACTATATAAGAGGCTCGGCAGGAATGCAAGCGGGGATTACGGGAAATACCGGGAAAGATGACGGTTCGCCGTCTACCGTTGGCCTCCGCCGCGTGCCGGACGGCTACCGGGTGCGGCGACGGCAGCCCGGGCGGGTGAGAGGCGCCCCGGGCGGCGGTGCCCGGCCCGGCGGCGCTACTCGAGGTCGCCGGTTCGGAGGGCCTGGGTGGGAATCGAGATGGTGATCGTGGTACCGGAGTCGGTCTCTCTGTCCTCCGTGGTGGTGAAGGCGACCTCGCCGCCGAACTGTGACGCGAGACTGCGCAGGAGAATCAGGCCCAGAGAGTCACTCGTTTCAGGATCTGCATCCGACGGGAGTCCGACCCCGTCGTCCACGACGGTGATCGCCACGCGCCGCGGTTTGCCCGGCTCGTAGATGCCGCGGACCCGCACCGTGATCGATCCCTCCCGGCCCCCGGGGAAGGCGTGTTTCACCGCGTTGGTCACCGCCTCGTTGATCATGAGGCCGATGGGCGCAGCCTCGCTTGCAGTGACCGCAAGATCCTCGGCATCGACACTGAGAGCAATGCGGCCGTCCGACTGGAGAACCGATGAGGTGATCCCGCGGATCACCTCGGCGACGTACTCGGGCAGATGGACCCGGGAGATGCTCCCGGTCTGGTGGAGCTGCTCGTGCACCGCGGCAATGGCGCGAATGCGCGACTGGAGCTCTTCGAAGGCTCCGTGAACCCGGTCGTCCGCAGGCAACTCGTTGCGCTGCAGGCTGATGATGCTCGCTACCATGGCGAGGTTGTTCTTGACGCGGTGGTGAATCTCCTGGACAAGGATGTCCTTCTCCTCGAGGGATCTGCGGAGGCGCTGCTCGGCGTTGCGCCGTTCGGTGATCTCCCCTTCCATCTGCTCGACAAGGCGGGCGTTCTCCAGGGCGACGGCCGCCGCGTTCGCCAGCGGGAGGAGCTTCTCTCCGTCGTCGGCGGAGAAACGACCCGGCTCGTCCGAATCGAGTCGGAGGAAGCCGCGCACCTCGCTCTGAAATAGAATGGGAACGATGAGGAAGGAACGGATCCACTCGGTACCCGGGAAGCGGCGCCACCGTGGATCGGTTTCCGTGTCCTGGACAGCGAGGGGGCGCCGGGTCTCGATCACGCGCTGTTCCACCGGCAGATCCTCTATGCCCGGCCGGCCCGTGCGAATGAACTCTTCGCCACCGGTCTCGCGATACCCGATCCACCTGACCGCCTGAACGAGCCCGCCCTGCAAGAGTGCAATGTTTCCCGATTCGAAGGGTACCAGGGTGCACGCAACGGTGAGGATCTCATCCAGCACCTCGTCGACCTGCCGAAGGGAGGTGAGGGACAGGGTAATGTGGGCAAGGGTTCGCGCCAGGAGGTGTCGCTCGTGCTCGAGACGCAGAAGCGCTTCCCGTTCCTGCTGCTCTTTGCGCCGCTCGGTGATGTCGAGCATGCTCACCAGTACGTGATCGAAGCGGTCGGACTCCTTCGGAATCGCAAAGCTGATGATTACGTAGCGATCCTCACCGGTGAGGGTGTGGACCCGGATCTCCGCCTCCAGGCGCTCCCGCCCTTCGAATACCGCGGCGATCTCCTCAATGAAGAGCGGCAGCGTATCATCGATGAAGATCCGATCCAGGGAACCGATGATCTCTTCCTTCGAGCTCGCTCCGTAGAGCTGCAGCGTAGCGGCGTTCACGTCGAGAACGCGAACGTTCCGCGCCGCCTGGCGGACGACATCGGGATTCTCCTGCAGGAAGGAGCGGATGTCCGTTACGCCCCGCTCTTCCGCGAGAGCAGTCGCCTGGCGAAGGGAGCGGATGTCCTCCTCCCAGAGTGACACGTAGGCGTTCTCGAAGATGTAACGGTAGCGAGACGGTCCCTCGGCGTCGGGAGCGTCCTCGGCGGTGGAGATCACCAGCAGGACCGCGTTGACAACGCTTCCGGCCGACTGGAGTGTGACGATGTAGCGTCGTTGTCCGGGGATGTGGAGGAAGCCCTCGTTGAGGTCAACGCAGTGCGTTGTGCTCAGAGAGGAGAGGGCATCGGCAACGCGTTTTCGGTCCGCCGGTGCGAGGACGTCCAGGAAGCCATCCACGTGCTGAGGGACGCCGTGCGGATTCTCTGCAAAGAAGCGCTGCCACGCGCTCGTTTGCCAGCAAATCGCGCCCTCTTCTGCAATGGCCGCTGGAATTTCAGCGCTGGACAGGAGATTCCGCAGTTCCCACTGCTCGTGAGACTGCGGATCAGGGTTCGCGGAGAAGCTCTGGTGTGACACATGTGCTCCTGGTGGAGATGTGACCGCTCCCTGCAGGCACTTCGACCGTGACGTCGTCTCGCACGAGTGCATTCTTTCGTCACCCGTGCGGCCTGTCAACAGGCCACCACGCGTCGGCAGTGAACTGGTGCCAGAATTGTTGATTGCCTTGAAGCAATAGGGACACTCCGGGAG
>CAZZIE010000237.1:0-4700 GCA_964654185.1 uncultured Spirochaetaceae bacterium
CGGTCGAAGGGATTTCGATGGCCTGCCTTCTGATCCGCCTTGTACTGGCGGGCGTCGATGATGATAGTAGGGAGGTGGAACTTTTCCTCAAGCTCAATGGCCCACTGCTTGCGAAGCGACGCCGGGCAGAGCACCAGGAGCTTGCGCTTCCCCTCCGCCCACAGCTGGGTCAAGACCAGCCCCGCCTCGATCGTCTTTCCCAGACCGACCTCGTCGGCAAGTACCACGCCTTCGGCAAGCGGATTCTCCAGGGCAAATACCGCCGCCTCGATCTGGTGCGGGTTGAGGTCCACGGAGGCATCGAAGAGGGACTGCGCCAGGCGATCCACACCCTCGGTTCCGCGGCGGGTGAGGAAGTATGCTATGTATTTCGCATGATATGGCGTTAGTTCCACGATTGTTTGGATCGGCCTGCGGTCGCTCTCGCTACGATGTAGCGAAACACTAACACGACTCCGGGCGCTTGACGATAGGCCGGTAGTCGGTTCCTCTCGCAGCGCCATAAAGATGGTGGACCGGCGGTGCGACAATTCTTGTCCCACCTACTCAATTCGAGCTGATGAGGAAGACGTTCACGGTGATGGACGCGTGAGGGGAGAGCTGTCGGCTCAAAGGAGTTGGAAACAGCGGCGCGACCGCCGCATTCCCACGCGATTCCGCGACGACTTAGAAGTGCATGCCCAGAACGGCCAACGGCCTGAGGAGGGCGTACTTGGCGCTGACGTGGGCGACGTATGTTGAGTCGCTGGACAACACTTCGCGGCTATCCGAACGTGTGACATCCGGATTGTGATGTTCTTGCTTAGCAGTTACCTCTGCGTCCGCCGTGCGACGAACTGTGAAGCAGCCGTGTAGCCGGCGGTGTAGAGTCGTTCGAAGTCTTCTCCCTCTGCGAGTAATGCGCTTCTCAATTCGACGTCAGGTACGTTCGGCACCATGACTTCGTATACCACTGCTTCCAGGCCGGAGTCGTATATTGCGGGCTCACCGGTAGTATTGATTGCGATGATTGTGTCCGGCGAAAACACCTCGGCAGCCTGTTCCACAGGTACTGCAGACAAGCGATCAACGCCTGGATCCACAAAGTCAAGTTTGGTCTCCTCAAAGACGTACGGGTTATTCGCGCTGCGGGACACAGCCGTTGCGAGGCTTCCGGAGTCTGCTACGATGTAGTCGAGACCAATATCGTTGCGCGCGAAGTAGGATGTGGCGAATGGCAATGGTAGATCAGCGATCTCGGCACCCTCAAAGTAACGGTCCAACACCGAGGCGAGTCGCGCGGGATCCAACTCCGCAGGTCCTGACGCACCAATGGCCCCGCCTGCGATAGCTGCGCCAATTGTTCCCCACCCAAGAGTTCCGCCGGACAAGAAAAGGGCCGCGACACCGGCCAATAGCCCACCTTCAATGGCGCCGTCCTGAATTTCGGCAGTCGTTTCGGCAACATACGAAGTCATGAACTTCCTGTACCGGTCCGTGAGTGGTTCCTGTGGAGCGGATGCATACAGGCCGCCAACGATAGCTCCCATGCTGTTCCCGAATACGCAGTCGAATGTGTATCCGGCTTCAGCAAAGGCCTCGATAGCTCCGATGTGCGCCAGTCCTTGGGCTCCACCGACGGAGAGCACCAAGCATACGCGCTCCGGCCGGAACGAGACGAGCACTGACGTATCCTTGGTGACTGGGTTCAGGTCTATCCAATACGAGCTATCCGGATCGCGCACGCCATCAATGGTGACGTAGTCAACCACGTACCCAGGCTCTGGAACCGCGGCGATCATCAATCTCTCGCCATCTTCGACCCGAACTGAATTTTCCGGATCGACGTCTCCACCGTCGGTCGCGACTATCGACACGACGTGCTCGACGGGAGTAGCCTCGCTCGATACCTGTTCGGAAGACGCCCGACCATCCGTCGTGGCGCAACCGGCACTAATGGCGACCACGAGGACGGCCCAGGCAAGCCAAAGAACTGCGTTTCGCTTCATGAAATGAAGGATAGCGCTATCTCATGCGAATTGCTCATTCTCGACAACGTTGCCCCGCTGTCTAGTTCTCCTTGTTGCACTTGTTTAGAGTGCCCATCTCACCCCGCCCACCTCACCGCTACCCGGTTCCGCGCGGTGTACTCCATGCGTGAGAGATCAATTGAAGCTGGCGATCCCGTCACTACGCGACGGTTTCCAGATGGTGACGCTTCAGGACGGCGACGATCCGCCGCGTCTCATCCGCCGACAGAGGGCTGCGGCGTCGGATCTTTGCCTGGAGCGTCTGGACGTTTATTCCGGCTTCACGGGCGACCGCAAACAGATTGAGAATGGCGGAAAGGTCGGCGAGCCGATCAATGTTCAAGACGACATCCGTCTCGAAGTAGTCCAGGACAGACTCACCGGCATCAAAGCGTTCTTCGAGGTTATCCCTGTTTGTTTCGTTCATGTGGCGTCAGCGGTAATTGCGGAGCGATTTGTCAGGGTCGTACTCGAACTCCGCGTGCTGCAAGCATCTGCGTAGATTCCTATGCATGTCAAGGAACACGGGGCAGCTTCCGAAAGAACTGGAGTCACGTCTAAGTGAGGATGTCCGGTTATCCCGCCCACCTCGCCGCCACCCGGTTCCGCGCGGTGTACTCAATGGCATCTTTGAACGTCGAGAAGAGCTCATCCTCCTGTCGCTTCCCGAACTCCTCCCACCCCTCCCCGACAAACGCCCCGGAGTGCGCCAGGAAGAGCCCGGGCTCCCCTTCGTAGAGAATCTCCCAGGACTGCAGGATTCCGCCCCGGCGCGCTTCCACGAGCCCGCGGGTCGGAACTCCCGCCCCCTTCTTCCGGTTCACCTCCGGCTCGGCGGGTAGCAGGTTCCAGAGGTCGTTGTTTCCCCACAGGGAGAAGGGAATGGCGTGGTCCACGTCGAACCGTGTTATCCGGCGGCCGGTCCATGCGGACTCAATTCCGTTGTCCCGGGCTGCGGCGCGGCGGTAGGCGTCCTGCGCAGTGGCAACGTCGCGGTCGGCATTGTCTTCCGGCATGAGGAGGCTCAAGACCGCTTCCCGGGTGAGGTCGGGTGACTGGTGGCGCAGGTTCACGGTGAACTCCGCCCAGCGCAGGACAATCGAGTCGGTGACCCAGCGGCCCATGATGGAGAGCTCGCTCCAGAGGGCGCCGGGAAGGATCACGTGACCCTTCTCCATGCGGAAGACCTTGCCTCCGGTGCGCAGGTTGCCGGCATACTGTACCGGCTGGCCGATTGCCGGGCGCAGCTTGCGCAGGACATTCGCATACGCCTGCTCGGCCTCCGGCGATAACTGCCCGGCATCCCGGGCGCGGCTGAAGGCGGCGTAGCCACCGGCCCCGTGGAAGAAGCCCGCGAGCTCCCGCAACGCTTCGCGAAACACGAGGTCCGCCTTGCCGCGGATCTTCTGGCCCTGCAGGATGCGCGGCGGGCGTGAGGGGTGGGCGTCGGCATCGACCTCAATGAGGGGCCAGTAGGAGGCAATCCACTCGTCGGCAATGCGCCGCACCGGCACGGCGACCGCGCCGTCGGGGAGCCATTCCACGGCGTTGTAGCGGTGCATGGCCAGGTTGGCCAGCGCGCGCAGGAGGGCGTACTTGTAGCTGTTGACTTTGCGGTCCTCCACCAGGATCGACTCCAGGGTCTCAATGGGCCGCAGCCCCTCGCCGCCGGCATCCTTAAACAGCGCCGTCATCCAGCCGCCCCCGCCGCCCTCCTCGGCGCGAAGCAGATCCAGCCCCAGCCGCGACAGAAAGAACCGGTACTGCTCCAGCGGCCGGCCCCCCGCCGCAAGAGTTGCCACCAGCACCCCGCCGGGCGCCAGGCCGGAGCGCAGCTGATAGAGCACATCCAACAGCTCGTGGTCCGCGGCCAGATTCAGGTCGATGGGTATGGCAATGCCGTCATGCCGGACGCCCGCACCGGGGGATGCGGACGCCTGCCCGGCTTTGTGCAGGGGGCGGCGCTCGGTCTCGAAGCCGGCGGCGTGGAGCTCGCCGGCGGCTGCGTGGGCCGCGGGGCCGTCGCCAATCACCATGACCTTCGCGCCGGGTGGGAGGAGCGCGGCGGCCAAACGGGAGTGGTCGCGGGCCAGGCGGTGGGTGTCTGCGGGGGTGAGGTCGAGGTGCGGGGCGGGGTCTGCCGCTCCGTCTGCGGGTGCGGGCGCGTCGGGGTCGGGGCGTCCGTTGGGGGCCACGCCCGGGCCGAAGTCGTACCGCTGCTCGCCGGTCCAGCTCTCGGGGGTGTCGCCACCGCCGGTCCTGGAGGCGTAATCGGCGGGGTCGGGGCCGCGGGGCTGCCCGTCTCCGTCCTGCCGAGAGCTGTTGCTGTCCGCGCCTTCGCCGGTCATGGTTGTTTCGGCATATTGTAACACGTGTAGGTGGTGCGGGGTTACGCCCGGTGCGGGGTGGACCAAAGCTGCGCCGAACGGCCGGGCCCGCCCCCTACCGCGTGAAGCATCAGCACCACTCCGCCCGTGGTACCAGATGAATGCCACACGATCACGACCGCCACTATCGCTATCTCTTCTCCCATCCCGGGTTCGTCCAGCGCCTGCTGGAAACTTTCGTCGACGAGGCCTTTGTTGCCGACCTCGACTTCTCCACCCTGCAGCACCTGGAGGGCCGCTTCGTGGATGAGGCCTTCGCCGGCCGGGAGGCGGATGCGGTGTGGAGCGTGCAGTTCCGGGGGCG
>CAZZIE010000238.1:0-4677 GCA_964654185.1 uncultured Spirochaetaceae bacterium
TTGCCCGGCAATCAGATAGACTGATTCCGGGCTGGATTTCCTTGGGAACTTCCGATTAAGATCTGCCCAACAACGATAGGGGGAAGTCGTGAACGCAGCGCGAATTAGTCGGGCTCTACTCGTCGGGATCTCGATTACTCTCATAGGCAATTCCGCAGCATATGCTGAGCCTGTTTCGGAGGCTACAACTCGGACGATCGTTGAGTCATTTATTGCGCATGAGGAATCCGCGCGAGGCTTCACGGTGCAAAGCAGTGAGGATTTGGTCGCCGATGGACGCGTATTGGCGACTGTGCACCATCTCCGCCCGATGGGCTTCGTCATTGTGGCTCGCCATTTTGGCGTTTCGCCTATCAAATCGTACTCATTCGAGTCGACGTTTGTAAACTCTCCGGGGTCGCCGCTTTTTGATCTTCTCGCCGAAGATATTAGTTACGGTATTGCTGACGATCAGGGACAAGACTATACCATCCAGAACAGTCCGATGAGGGGTTTATGGGATGCGTATTTGTCGGGTAATTTTCCAGTTCGATCTAGGGGCATCGACGATTTCCGAGAAGGAGACACTCTGCTAACCTCCCTTTGGCGGCAAGGCTCGAGCACCGGAGAGTATCCTTACAATTGGCTGGTACCAGGCTATATGCCCGCTGGTTGTGTTGCCGTAGCCATGGGCCAGACAATGAATTTCTGGAAATGGCCGCATCATGGATCCGGAAGTCACTCCTATAATTGGAACGGATTGATTCCCTTGTTTGCGGACTTCTCCGATGAATATGATTGGAACAATATGCTGGATCAATATAGTCCCGGCGCGTTTACTGTTAACGAAGGCAACGCCGTGGCCGAACTCCTTTATGAATGCGGCGTCTCGGTGGAAATGGACTACGATCCCGACGGTTCTGGTGCAGAGACATCTGATGCGAAGGACGCTTTGCAGTCGAACTTCAAATATGAAAATGAGATATTGCAAAGGTGGCGCTACAGCTACAGCGCATCAAGCTGGTTCTATCTGTTGCGCCGTGACCTTCAATTGGGATGCCCGATGATTTATCGTTACCCCGGTCATTCCCTGGTCTGCGATGGCTGGAAGTGGGGGCCGGCTGGAGAAAAGATGTTCCATTACAATCTTGGCTGGGGATCTGGATACAATGCATGGTATGCAATTGATGAAATCGTGTACGACCAGTCATACAATCACTATGTTCTACGTAGAATAGCTCCTAAGGCAATGTTTCCGAGGCCTGAAGAGTTTCTTCGGGGAGCTGGTCGCGGACAAGTGGCTACAGGTTATATCAATGCAGATGGCTTGTGTGATGTTGTCGGTGTTACGCCTGATGGACTGCAGGTGCTTTGGGGAAGTGGCGGCAAGTGGTTTGATCGATACGATCTTGACAATCTATGGAACGGAATCACGCCAGACGTAACAAGCATTGCGATCGTGGATTTTGATGGAGACGGCGACGGTGACATCTTCGTTACGACTCCACAGGGATCGGCGTTATTGGTCAATTCGGCTGGTACCTTCCAGGTCTCTTCGCAGCTTGCGGGATACGCGGGCCACAGAAGCGTTTGGCATGATCTGGATGGCAGTGGCTATTCTGATCTGATCCTCAGCACTGGTTCGGGTGTGGATGTGTTCCTCAACAACGGAGCAGTCTTCACGAGGGTGAATGCTCCCGGAATTGGATGGGCGGCAGACGACTTGTGTGTTTCCGATCTGGACGGCGATATGATACCGGAGATTTGTATCGTCAACGCCGCCGCTGCTTGGGGCGTAAGGGTCTATGAGTCCAACGGTGACGGGACATTCAGTGATCGTACTAATGGTGCTATGTTAACTACCGGTTCGACCGCCTCCCACGTCCTTGTGGATCGTCTTGTTTCCGATTCGACATCCGACGTATTTATTTACAACGACAGCGGTGACAACTGGTTGTTTGATGTGGGAGGAGGCTTTAGTGCCGTGTTGCATTCAAACCCAGTGTCATTGACTGAATATCCTACAGTTACCATCATTGACCATAATTACGACGGCTACAAGGACTTGGTTTTTCTTGATGGCAACGGTAATTTCGCCGTGTTCAATGGTAGTGTAGGAGGGTTCTCTGGGGATCCCGTGGCAACACACAGCCTTAATTCCCGCGGACCACAGTATGGTTTCGGATTGGCGGTTGGAGACCTCGATTGGGATCGCGATGAGAGTAACTGGGATTACCAGAACTCAAGCTTGCCGGGTGACGACTTGATTGCCGATAGATACTTCTCAACGGGAGATGATGGCCATGACCGAATGAAATGTTACATAGAACAGGTCTCCACGGCGGATCCGTTTGGCGCGACACTATTTGTGACGATAGGAGGACGCCAGATACGGGAGTATGTGTCGATGAATGGCGTCTCAAGGACCGCGGGCGTGATTGATGTGGGCTTTGGCACCTTCGCAGGTACGGTGACTGCGCAGTGCATCTACGCTTCGGGTGCTGAAAGCGGGTTCTTCCATATTCCGGGTGCGGGAAGTGCGACGAAGAGGTTCGAAGAGCCTGGCGAGTGGGTAGGAGTACAGGATAGTGTCGATACAAAGTGGCTTCTCGTTGCACACCCTAACCCGTTCAACGCGTGCGTAGAATTTTCGATTACGAATATTGATGCTCGCGAGTGCTGGATCGAGATATTCGATATCCGAGGGCGGAGGTTGGCTAGTAGGTCAATGCACAGCTCAGGAGATGGCCGGGCGGTTTTCTCATGGGATGGTACTTCGGACGACGGTAGGGTCTGTGCGTCAGGCAATTATACCGCT
The DNA here is from genome assembly GCA_964654185.1 of uncultured Spirochaetaceae bacterium. GTDB lineage: Bacteria > Spirochaetota > Spirochaetia > DSM-27196 > PWMO01 > CAYFQV01. Next base: position 2,798 of record CAZZIE010000238.1, read on the forward strand.
TTAGTACGGGCGAAGAGCGGATTGCTCGGACGGGCCAGCGTAGCATTGGTGAAGTAGTCAAGCGATCGTTCGAACTGTAGAAAGCTTTCGGGAGAAGTCATTGTGTACAAAGCGATAACACGTCTTGGTGCCTGCGCGTTTATTGCAGCATCGTCCTTCTGCGGTTGCGGCGACGATCCAATAGACGAGATGCCCACGGCAGACTACTCGTTGAGTGGAGAAGTTATAGATCAGGTAAGTGGAACGGGTATCCCCTTGGTTGTCGTGCGCTTCTCGGATGCGCCGATCGGTACAACGTCGGTCGAGGGAGCGTGGAGCATCGAAGGACGAGAGATGCCCTATTGTCCTCGTCCCCAAGAAGAAATCTGCGGGGTAGAATTCCAGTTTCCCGCGGAAGCTTCGTATCGGGATACTACGTATATTCCTACCTGGACGCAGATTGAACCCGAGAGTGGTGAGTATCGTGGGCATTTCGTTTCCCATGGAATTGAAATCGTTGTTGAGCCGCAATAGATGCTGTAATAGGTCAAGCGATTTCTTGTTGTGGATCTGGCAACACACGGACCATTGATAACGTGACTCGTCTTCATACTTCGGGCGCTTCGGTTCGCACTAGTTCCCAGCAGATCTTCCGAATCGCCTCGTGCGTGCGACCTGCCCCGTACGTTCGGATGACCACACGCAGATGGTCGTTGAGCCTCGCGAGCCCTGATTCCGCGATCTCCGTAGCCTCGAGGTAGGTCCAGGACGTGCCCGTCAACCCCGACTCGGTGTGAACCAGCGTCCCGAGCTCCCCGTAGACCAGGACGTCGTACTCTGTCCCCGGTTCCGGCGACGTGGTCTTGCCAGAGTCGACATAGCTCCAGGTCCCGAGCCGATTCCGGTGCGACCAGGACACAGTCAGTTCGCCCGTGATCGATGCCGGATAGCTCTCCCCGTTGAAGCGCACATCGGTAGGGCAATAGACCTTCGCCGATCGCGCCGGCGTCGTGGCCACGACCTGCGACGTCGGGCACGACGTGAACGGGAACTCGCTCTGGTTGTTGAAGGCCTGAAAGCGGATGTCGTTGTAGACGTTAACCGTCGGCGGCACCGGCCCGCGGATGTTCACGATCTGGCTGCCGTAGGAGATGAACCACACGCGCGTGCCGGCCGGAAACGCGGTCGGCGCGGTATCGAGGCAGCCCCGCGCGATGACTTGCAGCGTGATGTCGCTCTCGCCCTGCACCACGTTCTGGAACGCGATGAACTCCTCGACGCCGTCTTGGACGATCCAGGCGACATTGACACCGAGGGAGAAGTCGGGTGCGCTGACCGACTCGACGAGGTCGGTGTCCAGGCCCGAAGCCACGACGATCTCGCTGGTCAGCTCGTCGATCGCCGTGCTGAGAACCCCGGATGGCGTGAAGAATGGCACGTCGACCGGTGGCGCCCATCCGCCCGCGCCGTCGGAGACGTAGGCACGGTACCCGAGGGAGACCCCGGTCAACCCGGCAGCGGCGACCGTGATGGCCAACTGCACGTCTGCAGTCAGGCTGCCGTAGTCCTTCACCGCCTCGTAGGGCGCGGCCAGGACTACCTGGTCGGTCAGCGCCGGAACGTCGCCAGAGGGGTCCTGCCAGCCGGAGTCCGGTGGCGTCGAATAACCCGTCCAGTCGACGGCGAAGACGTCCTCCATCGCTTCGATCTCGATCTTGCCCGAGTCCAGGCGGCCGGTACCGACCCGAACCACCCGGCAGACCATGCCGCTGATGCCCAACGGATCCCAGATGAGCTTGAACACCGCCCCGGGGCGGAACGCCCAGGCCGAGCGGTCCGCTTCGATCGTGTGTCAGCGTTCGCCCTATAGTCCCCCACCATGTTCCCCGATAGGGGGCCAT
>CAZZIE010000239.1:0-4626 GCA_964654185.1 uncultured Spirochaetaceae bacterium
CTGCTCAAAGCGCAGACGAAAATAACCGCACCTATTTTGAGGCAATAGTTGAAACCGAGCGAACCCTAGCGCCAGTCCGATATGCCTTTGACCTCCTTCTGTCGGGAGGTTACGACCAAGCCGATAGCCAAGCGCTGCAAAATAGAATTCAGCAAGCCCGCAGCGAGATCCAACGCGGAAACGGGCCAGCCTTCGTACACTACTTTCACGAGGCAGAAGGTGAGGCCGCAAAACGAGCAGAAAAGGTAAGTGCAGTGGCAGACGCTGCAACGCCCAGGGAGCTGATAGACCAACTTCTTCTCTATCACAACGAGATTATGACTGCCAGAAGCAACGCTCCTTGGATTCGTGAGGAAAGCGGCAATATCCGCGTGCTCTCCGGAATGATGGGCAAGAAACCTGACGGTGTATATCCATGGTTCCATACCTACTACGTGGACAGCCTCTCCAGCATTGTATCGGGCTTCGGGAACAAGGCGTGATCCTATGAGCGACGATAAAAAACTCCTTGACGTGCTTTCCACAGTGACTAAGGAACTTTCCAACCTCAAGTGCGCGTGGTTCACCACCTATGCAATCGATCCGTTCCTGGTGGAATCATACGTAGTCCCGACACTGCTGGGTGAAGACAAACCCAAGGACATCTATGACTATGAGTCGCTTACCGAGAAATATGCATCGATGCACGAAGGCGGTCAGCTCGACGTCCGCTTCTTCTACGACCCCGGAGCTCTCATAACAAGTAATCAGAAGCGCACCAGTATCCCCATGCATGCGATACCACTTCGGAGGATGGGAACGCAGTTTAGTGAGGGCGTCTTTCACCCAAAGGTCTGGTACCTCCAATCCCGAGTTGTTGACGGTTCGCAACCGAGAGGGGTCGTTGTCGTCTCTTCGGCAAACCTAACGATCTCCGGCTGGGGCGAGAATCGCGAAGCCGTACTAGTTCGAGAAATCTCCAGCGCAGCAAACCTGGATGCGCTGGCTCAGTTCTTCGGACTGATCTTTGAAACCGCTGGGGAGTCGCGCGCTATAGTTGACGAAACGTTGGAACCTCTGCGCGAGCATCTTCTTGCAAGTAACGAACAAGAAGACTGGCGTTTTGTCTATACTGATCCATCCTCTCCTACCCAATTCCTTGAACTGCTTCTATCGGAAGGAACCGGTACCGCTCCAACGTTGCAGGTCTGGAGTCCCTACTGGTCAGCAGATCTCGACGGGCTCGTTGCCACAATACGCCGTGAGCATTCCGCCAACGCGAAGTTCAGCTTCTACCCGGATATGGTAGACGAGAACAGACCCCGATTGTCCGAGTCTCAGAGACAGCGTATCGGGTCTCTGTCCAACTGCTTCTTCTGCGATCCGGCCTATTCCACGCCGGAACGCTTCACGCATGCCAAAATGTGGCGTGCCGGAAGCAATTTCGCTATTGGTTCGTGGAACTTCACGCACGCGGCTTTGGGGAGAACCGAGGAGCATAATAACGTAGAAGCCGGGATACTGGTCTTCGACGCGCCCGAGGCGATGCTCCCCAAGGAAGGGCCCGGAACGAAACGGACAGATGCCAAAAACACCGTGCCGGTGCCTGACGATGAAGCCGAAGAGGAACTCGATGCTCCCGGTGAGGCCCCTAACGTGCGAGTGAGCTTCGATTGGAAGACGCGCGAGTACACTGTCCAAATTGACCACACCGATAGCGATGAGCACAGCCGATGGTTGGTCACGTTGCCCGGAATAAAACAGAAAATCACACTCTCCGACGCGCGTGAGAAATCAATCTACCTTCCGCCAGACAGAGTGGGCGCTCTTGTGTTGTCCCGGATGTTTACGATACGCAGACCCGCTGCCTCGAACGACGAAACCGTCTACGGGTACGTAAACGAAGTCAACATCGCCACTCATCGTCAGTCCATGCGGTACAGCGATCTTGACGAGCTACTCCGACATTTGCAGGTCAGTGGTCGTGATGAGGGACTGGCTGGCAGTGGCAAAGGCGTCCTCAATGTCCCGAGGGATAGGGCAGAACTCGCGGATGAAGAGGCGTACTCCCGCCAAGTGAAACAGAACATGGGGGATATTGTTTCGTCTTACTTCACCATGTTTCGCGCGTTTTACGAGAAGGTACGCCAAATCGAAGATTTGGCCACGGACGATACCGATCGAATACGACTCGCCATAGAATCCGGCCCGGGCAACCTGACCGAACTGTGGAATCATGTTGAAACCGCAGTCACGTCGCCATCGGGCACTTACAGCACGGTGTACGCGTACCTGCTCCTCAGGGAATACGTAACGCTCATTACGCGGGCACGAGCGAAAGTCGCTTCAATGCACCTTGAGCTCGGGGATACGTGGAAATCACACTTGGCCAGCCTTCAAGAAGAGGCTGCCAACCGTATGAGCTGTTTGCGTACCACGTTGGTCAATCAGCTTGAGGGGTCCGCCGAGAGGCGAGCGACTCTCAGCCTCATCGATTACGCATACGGCGAGGAGGTGTGAAATGTGGGAGACGATCACACCCGAGACAGTAAGTCAGTACGTTCGTTTCAAGCGAAAGGTCAGACGAGATGACGAGGACTGGGATTACGATCCGAATGAGGTCGACATGTTCGCGAAGCAGGCGGAGGGGACAGCCTTTCTGTGGAACCGTCTATCCGAACATGGAGTCGCACTTCTGGCAGATGAAGTCGGGATGGGCAAGACCATTCAGGCCTTGGCCGTTCTGTCGCTGCTCTTTCACCAGAAACCGGATGCTCGGGTACTGATCATAGCCCCGCGACGCGTTGTCGCAGAAAACTGGATGTCCGAATACCATACCTTTATTGCTCAACATTACCGTAAAGACCATCACAAGAGTAACGTCTTTGCCGCTGAGATTGGCGGGAAACCAGTTCACCCACCAATTCACTGCGAGAATCTCTATGACCTCGCCCAGCAGTACAGTCGTATGTGGCCGCACGTGATGATCGCACGGACGAGCAGTTTCAGTGGCCTCCTGAAGGAAAACCTTGAGTATGACAGCTCAGGGCAACAGAGATCACTCGCAGACAAGCAGACGCAGGCTTTCTCAGAGGCCAAAAGCATTCGCAACGAACTATATGAACTAAAGGAAAGGCTCGAACTCAACCAGCCGGCACCTTTCGACCTGTTGATCGTCGACGAAGCACACTACTACCGAACCAAGCACCAGGGAAGCCAGAAGGTTGCGGCTGCACAGGCCTTCTTTGGCGCGCCCCATTTGGATCATGATCAGGACTCTCCCGAGGAATGGAAGCCGATAGCCCAGAAGACACTTCTGCTAACAGCTACGCCGAATCATTCAAACGAACAGGACATTGAGCGGATTCTCAGCTACTTCCCCCACGCAATGCGGCTCCCAGAAGAGGAGAGGTCTGAAGAGATCCTCAAGAGAATAGGCCTTCGCAGATTTCGCCGGTTTGAGTCAAAGACGAAGTATCAATACCGGAAAGAGGAACCACTAACCGCTACATTCAGAACTGACTCCAAGGACGGAATCGCGAGCGAGGCGTTCTTCGCTGTCTACCAGAAGCACCTTGCCCAAACCACGGAGCATCCACGCAAAGTGTACCTCCACGGCTACTTGGAGGGATTCGAGGCTATCCCTGCATCTGAAGCCGATACCGATGATGAGGAAGTTCAGAACAACAAAGACGGCGATGAGGAATCGCAGGTGCGTCCGGGAGACGTGACCGAAGGTGGAGATTTCCAGCGTTCTGAGGCAGACTCGGCGCTGCTCAACGATTTGGTGCGCGTGTACCGTGAACACCACGGGAGAAAGGATGCCGCTCCCAGGCATCCAAAGTACGACAAGCTCGTGGAGTCAATAACGGGCAACAACAGCGGTTCCGACAGCCAGCTTTCCAAGGCAGTTGTCTTTGTGCGGCGAATACCCTCTACAAAGGAGATTTCCAGAAGGCTTAATCGGGCCGATGATACCCGTCTGGCTCGGAAACTCGCCCTGGCGTATGGCGCGACGGTTTCCAAATCCGACCACAATCGAACCGCTGAAGATTGGCTCGAAAGAGCGCACAATCTGGCGCGAGAGTCACACCTTGGACGGGTAGGAGATGAACCAGACCCTTCGCTCGAAGAGGAGACTCAAGGGTCTGAGCGTGAGCTTGAGTATCGACGCTCGATCGTACTCGACCTGTTCCGAGTCGAAAGCAATAAGCGTGCTGCCGATGACCCCCGGCCACGTCAATATGGCGCCCTTTTCGAGCAGATACAATCGTTTCGCAAGAAGTGCATCAACCGGCAAAGCATTCTCTCGGTCCTCTTTCATCCTGGTGCGGACTACTGGGGCGAACCATACACTATCAGCCAACTAACCCGTGCGCGAAAATCCGACGGGAGAGACTACGAGGGTTCAGCGTTCTGTACGCGAGCTTCTAACCTCGAAGGCAGTGACAAGGCGCTAGTGCCTGCACTGCGCGCGGCCTGGGGAATCGACGATTGTGGCACAGCACCTGCCTCGGACGATTCCAGGGCGGACTTCAACACACTTTGGACGCTGTTCTGGCAAGGGCTCAAAAGAGAAGACCGCCGCAAGGTGTTTCATGCACACTTCTAGTGCCCAGAGTTGCAACTGAGAATTCCCCACTTCTG
>CAZZIE010000240.1:0-4603 GCA_964654185.1 uncultured Spirochaetaceae bacterium
GCCCCCGCGCCCGACCCCGCCGCCCAGCTGCCCGTTGCTCCGTCACCCCTCTAACTTCGATCGCCCACCTTCACAATCCCCTTCACAACTCGACGATACTCACTGAGCGACTCCCGTGAGAGCGGGTGCCGGGCGTAGAGCGCATGCGTGAGGATTTGCCCGGCGGCCGGGGCCTCCCGGCAGATCTCGGGGTGGGTCTTCGCAAGGCGGCGGGTGAACTCCCGGACGGTCTCGGCGCGGCCGTGGTCGATTCCGCGCTGCCGGGCCCAGCGGAGGAGCTCCTGGTAGAGGCTGCGGAGGGTCGAGCGCTGCCGGCGCAGGCGCAGCGGCGGCGGATGGTGAATGGCCGCGTCGGCGGTGCGGCCTGCGGTACCGCGGTCCGCTTCATCTTCGTCCGGGCGGGCGCTGCCGCCGTGAAATAGCGCCCGGATTGTCCGCCGCAGGCGCCGGCGGGTGCGCCACAGGACAATGACCAGCCGCACCAGGGCGTTGCGGATCCGCGTCCGCAGCGCTGCGCGTTCCACGTCTCGTCGGAAGTGCCGCGAGAAGAGGGGCGCCGCCACGAAGGCCAGCAGCGCCAGGGCAAAGAGGCCGATCACCGTCCACCGGAACACCACCGCAAAGCCCCGCCAGAACTCACTCACCTCCGCATCCCGCGCCCCGGCCAACTGCTCCGCCGCCGGGAAGTACTGCAGGAAATCAATGTCCCTGACCCGCTCCGTCGCCCCGGGCGCACTCGTGAACCAGCCGGAAATCCACTCCGCCAGCGCCCCGAAGAGCTCAAGATTCAGGAGCGATGCATTGCCGCTCGCCGCGAGGGCGACCACCGCTCCGGCTCCCAGGACCGCCCCCGCCGCCACGAGGCGCCGCCGCTCGAAGCGCCGCGGCACCGCCAGCCCGTCGGCGCTCGCGGCATACTCCTCGAGCCAGAGGTTCGTCGCAAACACCACCACTGCCGTCGCTATTGCCGACGCCGCGAAGGCCGTCAGGGTCAGCGGCCGGGGCACCTCACTCACCCCCCACAGGACGATGAAGCCTGCCGTCACCATGACGAAGTACCCCACCACCTGCCCGCGCACCCGCTGGAGACTGCGGAACACCCCCAGGGTGTAGCCGCGGGTGCTGCGGATATCGCTCCGGATCTCCGCGCGGCTCTTGTCCGCAATGCTGAAGAGGAAGTCCTCCCGCTGCCGCAGGTAGCCGTGCATCCTGGATGCCACCATCCAGTGCAGCGCCGTCGCCCCCAGGAGCACGCCGTGGAGCGCCCCCGGCGTGAACCGCGCCGCGAGCCCCCCGCCGGCCCCCACCGCCGCCGTCAGATACGCCACCCCCAACAGCACAATCAGCTCCCGAAGGCGGGCCGACGCATCGCTTCGAAGCTCATGGAAGATGTTACCGGCCACGGCCTCGGTCACCCCGGTGAGCGCCAGAAGGGGAACCACCGCCACCGGCGGCGCCGGCGCGCCGAAGGCGTCCCGCGCCAGCATCACCGCCGTCAGCGTCAGCAGCCCTGACACCCCGCCACTCATGAGCGGGTGCAGGTGCTGCCGATACAACCTCGCCGTGCCGCGACTGGTCACGGTGTGCCCCCTTCGCGCCGCTGCACGCCGCCGAAAAGCTGCACATCGTGGACCGCATACCCCAACACCGCCGGCCGCTCCGCATCTCGCTCCAGACCGTGCACGTAGAAGAGATCCGCCGGCGCCCCGGCCCCCCAGATCGCCGCGAGCTCCCGGAGCTCCCCATCCGTCATGGGCGGCCCCACGTAGAACAACCGCATCCCGTAGCCCCGCCGCATCCCCGCCAGAGGATCCATGAGCTCCCGCCACGCCTCGACCGACGCGGTCGCTCCCTCCGCGCGGGCGCTCTCCGCTCCCTTGGGCCGCATGTCCACCTCGGCCAGCACCTCCAGCAGCGCGACGATGTGGGCGGCGCCGGCGCGCGCCGGGAGGACCGGGCAGGGCCCCGACTCGGCGCGGCCGTTGGTGATCATGCCGACGGGCTGGCCCGCTTCCGCCGCGGCGGCGGCCAGGCTTGCGGCAATCTCAATGGCGCGCTCGACGGCGCGGTGGCGCTGGCGCTCCTGGTAGTCCTCCTGCGCCAGGTTGAGCACCACCAGGGCCGGAACGGTCACGGTGCGCAGGTACTCGATGGTCTTGAGCGAGCCCAGATGGGCGCTGGCCTTCCAGCTGATGCGCCGCGTCTCATCTCCGGGGCTGTAGTCCCGGAGGCTCCGGAAGCGGCTCGTGTCCTCCTGGAGGGTGCGCGGTGCCCGGACGGCGCCGCCGGCAACGCCACCCCGGCGGGGAACGCCGATCTCCAGGATCCGGGGATAGACCAGGATCTGGGCGTACTCATCGACCTGAGTATCAATGGGGAAGAGGCCCAGGGGATCCGCGGTTCGTACGCGGAGCGGTCCCACGGGGTAGCGTCCCCGGACGTGGCCGCGCACGGGGTAGGTGAGGGTGCGTCGCGCCCCCGGGCGGAGCGCCAGGATGAAGGCGGAGGCGTCGGCATCGTAGAGGGTGCCGGTGGCGTCGACGATGGTGAGCATGGGCACGGGCAGGAAGGAGCCGTTGTGCACGTCGATGCGGATGGTCGCGTCCTGGTGGCGGAATGCCGCGAAGCGCCGCTCCCGGCGCCGGACCTGCAGGTTCAGCCGGATGATCTCCCGGTACATCCACGAGAGGACCACCACGGCGAGCCAGAACACCGCCGCCCACTGCACCGGCCGGAAGGGGATGAACAGGATGGCGAGGGCGGATAGGGCTGACAAAAAGCCAATCGGCACCTGTGACCTCCACTACGTACCCACAAGCTTGTTGATGCAAGATCGGCTAAACCCAGCGAGCGCCGGCACATGCGCCCCATCCCGGGCTGTAACGGAGCATTTCAACTCTCGATCGGCGTATCTTCCGTGGCAGGCGGGACTTGGCCGCGTCGAATCAACAAGCTTACGGGTAGTTTAAGATTTCGCATTGAAGATCGGCACCTGCGTCGACTCCAGCACCTCGTCCACCACCTGCCCGGCGGTGACCCCGCGGATCTCCGCGGCGGAGGTGAGGATCAGGCGCTTGGCGAAGACCGCCGCGGCGAGGGCTTTGACATCGTCCGGCGTGACGAAGTCACGGCCGGACAGGGCAGCCCGGGCCTGGCTGCTTCGATAGAGAGCCAGGCTGCCGCGAGGGGAGACGCCGGCGATGGTGGCGGAGTTGCTGCGTGTGGCGGCGACGAGGGCGAGCATGTAGTCGCGCACGGCGTCCTCCACGTGGATGGTGACGACCGCTTCCTGATGGGTCTGGAGCTCGTCGAGGTCGGCAACGGACTCGACATCGGCCAGCGGATGTGTTATGCGGCGCTGGCTTTCCAGGATCTGCGCTTCGACCTCGGCTTCAGGATAGCCAATGGATATGCTCAGCAGGAAGCGGTCCTTCTGCGCCTCCGGCAGTGGGAAGGTGCCCTCGAACTCGACGGGGTTCTCCGTTGCCATGACGAAGAAGGGGTCGGGCAGGGGGCGGCGGATGCCGTCGGTGGTGATCTGACCTTCGCCCATGGCCTCCAGCAGGGCGGATTGGGTGCGCGGCGTGGCGCGGTTGAGCTCATCCACCAGGAGGAAGTTCTGGAGGATCGGCCCCTCCTTGTAGTGGAACTCCTGGTCCTTCGGGTTGTAGACGGAGACGCCCAGGACGTCCGCCGGGAGCAGGTCCGGGGTGCACTGGATGCGCGCGAAGACGGCGCTGATGCTTGCGGCAAGCGCCCGCGCCAGGATGGTCTTCCCGACGCCGGGGATGTCCTCGATCAGGACGTGGCCCCGCGCCAGGAGGGCGACGAGGAGCTGTTCCACCACCTCGCGCTTGCCGTAGAACACGCCTTCCACGGAGGAGATGACCCGGTCTGCCCACTCCTTGATAGCCGCCACAGGACAACTATACACTGACCGAACGTTTCGCTAAAGGGCGCGCGCCTCGCCGCCCCGCGTGCAGGCGCAGAAAGGCGTTCCACGGTGCAGTTCCTACGCAGGCAATGGTTCATTCTCGGTCTCGCCGCGGCGCTCGGCCTGGGCTTCTGGCTCGCGCCGGTCGGCCGCGCCATCAACACCGGCGGTGTTGCCGCGGATGTGGCGGTCGTTCTCATCTTCCTGGGCACCGGCTTCACTCTGCCTACGGATGCCATTCGCCGCGGTCTCGCGAACGTCCGCCTGCATGTATACGTTCAGCTCTTCATCTTTGCGGTGGTGCCAGGATACATCGTCCTGAGTAATCTGCTCCTGGGCCGCCCCTTCGGCCCGATCATCACCTCCGGCCTCTTCGCCCTCGCGGTGCTGCCGACGACCATCTCCACCTGCACGGTCTTCACCAGTCTCTCCGGCGGCAACACCGTGGCGACCATGTTCAACGCCGCCCTGGCCAACATGCTCGGCGTCGTCGTCTCGCCCCTGCTGCTCTCACTCCTCCTCCGGGGAAGCGGCGCCGCCATCCCGGCCGGTCAGCTCGCCGGCATCCTGGGCAGCCTTGCCCTGCGCATGCTGCTGCCGACGGTCGCGGGGCAGGTGCTGCGGCGAGTTGTGACGGCGCGCGGCGCGGGCGGCCCCGCGAGCGATCGC
>CAZZIE010000241.1:0-4602 GCA_964654185.1 uncultured Spirochaetaceae bacterium
GAGATCTATAATATAGGAGATTCCTTAAAGACAAACCTTAAGATAAATGCATTTGAACAGCGTATCGGAGGAACGAGACGGATGCAACGGGCCCCATGAAGGCGAAGGCGCATGAATCCGAACGAAAGGGGTAGGAGCGACGACGCCCAACCGGACGTGAAGCGTCGCCCCGACGAACGGCGCGACGACGAGCGGCGCGACGACGAACCGCGCCCCGAAGAGGTTCTGGCCTCACTCTGGGCGCAGATCGTCGCGAAGCGCGAGCGCGGGGAAGAGCCGGGGCAGGTCGTCCTGGACATGGCAACGTACCGTCGCATTCAGCGTTATCACGCCCATCTCGGTACCCTGCCGAACGCCGAACTCGACTACATTGCGAAATACGAGATCTTCGGACTCCCCATCTATATCGATGACAACGCCGACCCGGCGGTGCATTAGACCGACCCCTTCAGCTCAGCCGTTACTCCACATGTCCCACAGCTCCGGCACGACCGCCAGGGGCTTGCCGTTCAGGACGGGTGCGTACCGCGCAAGCAAGTGCAACGGGAGCGCCGCCCAGCCGGCTCCGTCGAGAGACGTGTGCGTACCGGTGCCGGGGAGCGCGCCGACGAACGCGTCGCCCAGGCGGGCCGAAACCCCGCCGGCAATGAGACGCTCAACAAGGTTGAGTTTGGCTCGCGGGTAGAAGTCCACGCGGATACGCTTTGCCGCGATCTCTCCGCGAGCAGCCTCGAGGGCGTCGCGCAGTCCGCCGACGGCATCGACCAGACCCTGCTCCAGGGCATCGCGCCCCGACCAGATCCGGCCCCGGGCAACCCTGTCGATATCCTCCGGTGCCGATTTGCGGAAAGCGGCGACGTGATCCAGGAATGCGCGATAGTACTGGTCTACCTCCGCCTCGGCAATGCGCAGCTCCTCATCCGTCGGGCGGCGGTAGGTGGCGCCGGCGTCGGCGAGCGGCGCGGTGCGCACGGCGTCACCGGTGATCCCCTCGCGGCGCATGAGGCCGGAGGCATCCAGCGACGCGGTGATTACGCCGATCGATCCGGTCAGGGTCGTCTCCTCCGCAAAGAGGCGCCGTCCTACCGTAGCGATCCAGTAGCCTCCCGAGCCGGCGACCTCGGACATGGAGAGGAAGAGCGGCTTCTTTTCCGCAAGGCGGACGAGCTCGTGACGGATCTCGTCGGATGCAATTGCCGAGCCCCCGGGAGAGTTGATCCGGGCCACCACGGCGCGGACTCTCTTGCTGCTTCGCAAGTCCTTCAAGGTCTCGACGGTGGAGCGTGATCCCATGGCCTGCCCCATGAGCGGCAACCGCCGTGAGGAGCCCGGCGTGATCGTTCCTTCCAGCACGACTACGGCGACCCGGACGCCCTTCCCGAAGCCCGGCTTCAGGCGGCGCGGTTTCTTCTCGGCATACTTCTCCTTCTTCCATTGCTCCCGGAGGTCCTCGACAGCGGCGAGCTTGTCGCAGAAGCCGGCTTCCCGGGCGGCACTGTCCAGCAGTTGAGGTTCCTCCCGGAACCCGCGCAGCTTCGCGACGGTCGTCCCGAGGGCATCCGCGGTGCGGGTAAGGAGGACCTCATCCACCGAGTCGAGGTAGCGCTGGTACTCTTCCCGGGTGGCATCCTCCAGGTGATCCGCCCGGAATAGATCGCCGGCGCTCTTGTACTCTCCCCGACGGTGGACGTGGGCGATCACGCCTTCACGCTCCAGGCGGCGGCGGGCAAAGAGGAAGTCACGGCTCAAGCCCCGGAGGGTGACCGCGCCGGTGGGATGGAGGTAGCGCCGGTGCGCCACGGAGGCAATGTAGAGGGAGAGGTCGTCGAGTCCGGAGGAGACGAAGTGGAGCTCCTTTCCGGCGTCCCGAAGGCGCTGCAGTTCCCGGCGGACCGCCTCGGCTCCCGCGAAGAGTCGCGGTGAAAAGTCGTACCGGTGCTCCACAATGATCCGGGAAATCGACTTGCTTCGCAGAATCCAGTCGATCCGCGAAAGAAAGAGATCGTACCGGAAGTCCGACGTCGAGGTCCGATTCAGGATCGACTTCGACTGGAGGGGCCCCTCTCGAAAGGTGCCGGAGAGGATCAGGGTGGTGTAGTGCTTCTTCTTTCCGAACATTCATCGGTCTCCTGTGAAGTGGTGCCGGAATTGTTGATGCCCTCCGGTGTGCCGGCTGCAAAACGGAGGGCCCGGCGGCGCGGCCCTTCCGCCGGCGGCGCGGCGAACCCCCGGCGCTGCGGCGAACCCCCGGCGCCGCGGCGACCTCCGACCGCGCGGCCCAGCGTGCGGCCCAGCGAGCCCCCGTCGCCGCGGCCCGGCGCGCGGCCCCGGTGCCGCGCTGCGCAGCCGGGGGCTCACCATCCCCAGGTGCCGGGGCCGCCCTTGAAGGGGCCGCGGATGTTGGAGGTGATCCAGCCGCCATAGTAGTCGCCTTTCTGGGGCTGTGCGCGCTCGTCGTCAACGTACACCTCATCCATGAGGGTCGGGTAGATGGCAATGTGATCCCGAAGCGGGGCAAAGGCTTCTGTTGGTGAGGGGTATTCCCACGCCGCGCGGGGCGCGCGACGGTCATTGACCACGACATCAAAGTAGCTCGCCTTGCCCTTCCACTCGCAGAAGGTGGCTCCCTCCGCCGGTACCAGGATCCCGTCGGCAACGTCGCGCATGGGGAGATAGTACGTCGGTGGATGGCTGGTCTCGAGGACGCGGTAGCTCGATGTCGTATCTATGATGGTGCGGCCCGCGAAATTCACCACAATGTGCTCGGAGGATGCCTCCAGGCGCGGCGGTCGCGGATAATCCCACACGGACTCAATGCTCTTGCTGCTGCTCTTTTTCATAATGACAAAAGCTACTTCTCACCTCTGTGAGAAAGCAACACCATTGAGATCCGCCTGCCCGGCAGCCGCCTGCCCGGCAGCCGCCTGGCCGAGCGCCGCCCCGGCGGGAGCCCCCCGGGACAGGACCCCACGGGCATCCGCGAAGTCCGCCGCGCCGTACACTCCCTTCGCCGCCTCGGGAAGGTCGAAAAGGTAGGTCGCGACGTAGCGCTTCATGCGCGGGAAAGCCTCCGGGCCGTAGAGTCGCTCCGCCGCTGCGAGGTGGTGCCGGAAGAGGGCGATTCGGTGCTCCGCGGAGAGATCGCGGAACCTCGTTGCGGGGTCTTCGGCAAAGGCGCAGGGGTTTCGCAGGACCGCGCGGCCGATCATGACGCCGTCGAGACCGTACCGACCGGCGACGCGTCGCGCCTCCGTCCGGGTGAGGACGTCACCGTTCCCGAAGAGCCGCTTCCCCGCAGCGTGGAAGCGCGCCGCCCAGCCTGCAGCCCCGCTCCAGTCGGCGGCTGTCCGGTAGTCCCGGCCCATGCGGCGAAAGTGCAGGGCTGCGGCATCGATCTCGAGGTCGGTCAGGAAGTCGAGCCACCGGTCGGTGGCCGCGTCGCTGTCGGCCAGGCGCGTCTTCACGGACACCTGGAGGTCCGGCGCACCGCGGCGCACGGCGGCAACGAGCTCGCGGACCAGGGCGGGCCGCTCCATCAGGGCGGCGCAGTAGCCTTTGCGGAGGATCTTCGGGACGGCACAGCCCAGATTCATGTCGATGCCTACGAAGGGCCCCTTACCAACACGGGCCGCCGCTGCCTCGTAGGCGTCCGGATCGTTACCCCAGAGCTGCACCACCGTCGGCATGGTCCGCGCCGCCTCGCGTTCCCGGGCGAGGAAGTCCCCGTTTACGTGCTCGGCCTTCACGAACTCCGTGTAGTAGAGGTCCGCCGGTGCGAGAGAGTGGATGATCCCGCGGAAGACGGGATCGGTCACGCCGTCCAGCGGCGCCAGGGCAACAAGCGGGTGCACCACAGTCACTCCTCGAAGAGATCGCCCTGGTCGCCGGACCCGCCGGTGGCGGTTCCACCCCCGGTGTCGGCATCGGCCGTCGCGGCGCCGGCGTCGCCCGCCGCGGCGCGGGTGAGACGCTCCACCTTCTCCAGGTAGCCGGGCATGTCGCACTTGCGGTCCAGGCCGCTCGCCTTCATGATGCGCACCTTCCCGAAGATCGGCCGCTCCTGCCAGGGGCGGTCGTGGAGGCCGAAGATCCAGGCGACGTTGGCGTAGGAGTTGGGATCGCGGCCGTCCAGGAAGTACTTGTTGTTGAGGTAGAGGGCGGTCTCGAAGCCCTCCTTCGGGGAGGCCGACCATTCGAGGATCTTCTTGCCCCAGTACATCCGCATGTAGTTGTGCATGTACCCGGTCGCAAGCATCTCCCGCATGGCGGCGTTCCAGTAGGCATCGTGGGTGTCGGCGGCCTCCAGTTGGTCGCGTCCGTACAGGTACGGGCGGTCGTCCGCCGCGTGCTCCGACAGGGTGGTGAGCGCCCAGGGCGGGAGGGCGTCATACTGGTCATAGCGAGGTTCGTAGAAGACGTAGTTGTGGGCGAGCTCCCGCCGTACAACCAGCTCTTCAATGAAACTGTCGATGCTCTCGGCCACCGCGCTGCCTGCGCCGGTGTCCGTCTCCGCACCGGCCGCGCCTGCGCCGGTGTCCGCCTCCGCGCCCCCTGCGCCTGAGGCGTGGCGACGCGCCTCCTGGACGAGCCAGATGGGGGAGA
>CAZZIE010000242.1:0-4595 GCA_964654185.1 uncultured Spirochaetaceae bacterium
GCGCGGCCCGGCCTACCTTCCGCAGTTTATGCAGGTGTGAACGGGAGGCCCGGGGGCACCCCGTACCGGGGGGACTCTCCCAGCGACGGCCGGTCGCAGGTTTCCCCAAGGTTCGGGCCACTTGTCATTGCTTGCGGTTGTCCCGGCGACTACGATTGTAATGCAGCGTAGTTGAGCACCAGTGATGAAGGAGACGGGATGACCAATGAAGAGGTACGCAGCTACCTCGACCGGATACGACAGCTCGATCATGACATCCGGCTGTTGACCCATACCATGGCGCTCCTGACCTGGGATCAGGAGACCTACATGCCCTCCAGTGGAATCGCGGAGCGCGCCGAGCAGCTCTCCTTCCTGGAGGGGCAAGTGCACCGGCGGATCACCTCTACAGAGATGGGGGAGATCCTGGAAGCGCTCGGCTCAACGGACGAGCAGCCTCTCGGAGATCCCTCCCTCGAATCCCGGGACCGCGCCCTGCTCCGGCAGCTCCGACGCGCCTATGGGCGCGCCAGCAAGCTCCCGGAGCGACTGGTCACCCGGCTCGCCCGGACTGTCAGCCGCGGCCAGGCAATCTGGCAGAAGGCGCGGCGAGATGACAACTTCGACTCCTTCGCCCCCGTCCTCGGCGAGATCATCGACCTCCAGATCGAGATGGCAGAGCACATCGGCTACGAAGAGCACCCCTACGATGCACTCCTCGACGGCTTCGAGCCATGGATGAAGACCTCTGTGGTGGAGAACGTCTTCAAAGAGCTCCAGCGCGAACTGGTCCCGATGGTCGAGGCGGTAACCGAGCAGCCCCGCCCGGACACGAGCTTTCTTGAAGGAAGTTTCCCGATTGCGAAGCAGCGCACCTTCAGTGAAGAGGTCCTGCGGCAGATGGGGTACGACTTCGACCGCGGCCGCCTGGACCTTTCCGCTCACCCCTTCACTATTGCCAACGGCGGTGACGACGTGCGGATCACGGCGCGCTTCCACGAGGATGCCCCCCTCTCGGGCCTCTTCAGCGCCATTCACGAAGGGGGACACGCGCTCTACGAGCTCGGCTTTCCCGAGGACTTCAAGCTCACCGTGCTCGGAGAGGCGGCGTCGCTGGGGATTCATGAGAGCCAGTCGCGCCTCTGGGAGAACATCATCGGACACAGCCGCGCCTTTTGGAGCTATCATTACCCGCGAATACAGGACTTCTTCCCCGCACAGCTCGGGAGCATCGATCTCAATCTCTTCTATAAGGCCATAAACCGGATCGAGCCCTCGCTCATTCGGATTGAGGCGGACGAGGTCACCTACAATCTCCACATTTTGTTGCGCTTCAATCTGGAGCGACGTATCATTCAACGCGATCTGGCGGTCGGCGATCTGCCCGACGCGTGGCGTGAGGAGTCGAAGCGGCTCCTGGGCGTGACCCCGGACAGTGACCGGAACGGCGTGCTGCAGGACGTGCACTGGTCTACCGGCGGCTTCGGGTACTTCCCGACGTACGCCCTCGGCAACCTCTACGCCGCGCAGTTCTACAGTGCCATGCGGCGCGACATCGCCGACCTGGACGATGCGGTGCGCCGCGGCGAGCTAAGGGTGGTGCTCCAGTGGCTGAGGCGCAATATCCACTCTCGGGGGAGCACCATGGCGGCGGAGGAATTGTGCAACGATGTCACCGGGGAGTATCTTAATCCGCAGTACTTCGTCTCGTACCTGAAGAACAAGTACCGTGGCATCTATGAGCTACCTTGAGTTCCTGCTTCGCTCGCCCCGCTTCTGGACGCTCCTCGCCGCTCTCTTTCTCGGCGGCGCTCTCAGCCGCATCGTTCTCGTTTTCCTGGCTCGAGATCGGCGACCGGAGGTTCAGCGGCGTCGGATCACGACGCTCTTTCTGACCATGGCGGTGGCGGTGGTCGCCTTCACCGCAGGCATCTTCGTGTCGCCGGAATACGGGATCTTCGACTTGCCGGTGCTGCTTTTCGGCATCTACGCGCTCGGGGGCGCCTTGATCCTCTTCTCGCTTTTTCGGTACCTCATTGCGCCGGTCGCGCTCATTGTGGGGTTGTGCGTTGTCGCCGCCATCTACCTCAACGCGCCCTGGCAGTCGGTGCGTACGGCAACGCCGGTTGTGCGCGTTCGGGTCATCGCCGTGGAGGACGGCGACTTCAGCCTGGAAGTACTCGAACCCGAGGCGGAGGGAGATTCCTGGATCCTGGATGGAGCCGGGACCAGCTTCGCGCCGGAGGTGGAGATTCTGCGCTATCATCCCGGGTACGTCCTGTTGGGACGGGCAACGGCGGCGCGCCTCACCGGCTTGGTCTCGTACCGACGTGAGCAGGAGAACACCCCGGCCTGGCGTGAGGTTGAGCGCTACCCGGTGTCACCGCGTACAGCAACCGCCGGTGACCGCTTCATCGACCTGGCGCGCCGGGTTCTCCGGGCATTGCCCGGCATAACCGTGCGTCGGCTCGAGCCGGAGCCCCGGGCCGTGCGCCTCCTGGACCACTACCGCGTCGTCGTCGCACCGGACGGGGCGGTAAGCTTCGAACGCGTGAGGTAGTGCACGCCGAGCGGTACCGGGCGGCGCGCGGCGGCCACGGAGTGTGCGACAGCGCCAAGTCCGGGGGCGGTAGTGCAGCTTTTGCCCTCGCGAGACGATAAGAGTAGAAGATGCTGATAACGTTCTACCGCAGTGATTCTTCAGATGAGCCTCACTTCTACTCGATCCACGATCGCCAGCCCAGCCTCTTTGGTGAGCACGCCTTCACGGTCATCTGGGGCCGCGCTCTCAGGAAGGGCCGCGAGAAGGTCTACACCTTCACCTCCCGGGACGAGCTGGATGAGAAGCTCAGGGAACTGATATCCATCCGCATTCGCGAGGGCTACCGCGTGCTCTACAGCTACTTTCGAAAGGACGAATATCAGCAGATCCGCTCAGCGATAAAGAACGTCGAGGCGTCGTAGCGCCGTCGCCACCAGTATTCCGGCACAACCCCAACACTCCAAGGAGACGACCCGCAAGTCCGGATCATGTCCTGGAGCGTCTGCCCCGTTCCGGCAGAAGCGTCCGCACCAGCAGGTAGCCCTTGTCCACGACCGATGCGCCAATGATTACAGCTGCCACGATCTCGGCGGTACGGACCGTCTCGGTAGCCCAGGGAGCTGCCGTCAGCACCTGTAACAGGGAGATACCGTACACAGCCATGGCGGCCGCAATTGACGCTTTCCCCAGGATGCTCGTGCGTGGAGTGATCTTCCGCTGAACAATGAGGACCGCTGCCATCGCCAGAGCCTGGAAGAGTAGGCGCGCGCCGAGAAAGAGCACGAACCATAGGGAAAGCAGATCACGTGCCACGAAGACCGCGGATATGACAATCAGGAGGACGTAGTCGGTAATGCTGTCCAGGTATGAGCCGATCACGGTTCTCTGCCGGGTTTTTCGGGAAATCTGGCCGTCCGCCAGATCGGTCAGAAAGACGAGGGCCGTCACGGTGGTACCAAATACAACTCCCGGTGTTCCACGCCCCCAGGTGAGAATGAAGGCGACCGTCGGCGCCGCCGTCAGGCGGGCGAGGGTCAGGACGTTTGCGAAGTTCACCCGGCGCAGCGGTGTCCGCTCCGGGAGAAGCAGGAAATCTTTCCGACGCAGCATAAGGAGGGTCAACACACCGGCATGCCAGAGCGCGGTCCCGCCTACCGCCACGAATGCGTTCGGGTGGCTCCGTGCGCAGAGCCGGAGTGCAAGGATTGTGACGGCGGTGTTGACGACCAGAAGGATCGCCATGAGCAGTATTACGCTCTTTACAACTCGCTTCATGAACGCGGCAACTCTACGAGGGGCGGGGAGTGGTGTCAATTGCGAGGGTTCGGGATGATTGCCGTGGCTTTCTTGACCCAGCGCGGCAGGACCCGTAGAGTGCCCACATGACAGCGGCTACGCTCGTCAGCAGTCTCCGGATCGTCCTGGCGCCCCTCTTTGTCGTGTTCTACTTCCTGCCACTTCGGGGCGGCTTTCCGGATGTCACATCGATTATCCTCCTCTGGGTGATTCTGGCTCTGGTCGAGGTCAGCGATCTCGTCGACGGTCGCCTTGCCCGGGACACGAAGTCGGTAACGGACCTGGGCAAGGTGTATGATCCGTTTGCCGACGTCATCGCCCGGATGACCTACTTCACCTGCTTCATTCTGTCCGGGGTGATGCCGCTCTGGACCTTCATTCTCATCATGTACCGTGAGTTCGCGGTGCTCTTTCTGCGCATGCGTCTCACCCGTCTTAACGTGGCTCTCGGCGCAAAGCTCCTCGGCAAGGCGAAGTCCTTCACGTACTTCCTGGCGACGTTGGTGGCTCTGGTGTTCGTCACACTCTCCCGGCTGGATCTCACGCAGATCGAAGCCGCCTCCCGGTGGTACCGGGGTCTCGATGTCGCCAGCGGCGTCGCCTTCGCTGTGGCGGCCGTTCTGTCGGCACTCTCTTTTCTCGACTACCTTCGAGTTGCCATCCGGCACGAGCGGAGCAATCGCAACGACGTGGACATCCGCCCCGAATCCTGAGGCGCTAAGGGCCGGCCGCCGTGTACAACGGCGCCGTGGCGCTCGCCGGCGACGGGACAGCCCGG
>CAZZIE010000243.1:0-4539 GCA_964654185.1 uncultured Spirochaetaceae bacterium
TGTGGCGGGCGCAACTGCCCACCCCGCCGGTGCTGTGGCGCAAGGGGCAGGAGGGGACGACGGTGCGGATACCGTATTATGCGATACGGGACCTGGCGCAGGCAAATCAACAGGCTTGTGGGTAGGTTACGCTCCCGCAGCCTACCCCTCGTCGTTCTCCGTCATCGACTCCTCATCAATGGAGAAGTGTTCCGGGTTGAAGCCTTCGCCGCCGAGCCAGAGATCGATCTTGGTACCGGACTCCGTCGACTTGACGTCGGCACCCTTGACCTGCCAGCCAATGAGGTTGAGCCGCGCGTCCCCCAGGCTGTCGTAACCGGCCATGGTGCCGTAGTATCCGGCGAGCTCCGGACGGCGGGTGCTGTTCAGAGAGGCGCGAATGGTCGCGAGCTCGGTCTCGTCCCGCTGTACGCTGTCCAGGACGGCCAGGTGCACCCCGTCGTGCTCCTGATGGAGCGAGATCACCATGCGGTTGGGATCCTGGTCGAGTATGTAGTGTCCCATCTCGCCAATGAGATGGAGGAGAAAGTCCTTGCGATTCATCTTCTTCCCTCTTTGCTGCCGAACGTGCCGGCTCGTTGCCTGCGCCGGTCACGGCGTTCTGATGAAGTGTTTGACCGGTACCATTCAATGATCGAAACCAGAAGCGTGGCGGTCAGGCCGCCGGCAAATCCGTTATTGTAGAGGGCAATCCCGGCGTGCCACTCTCCCGATCGCAGGACAATGGCCAGGTGGAGAAAGCCCGCGATCACGCCGATGCCGATTCCAAAGTCCCCTGCCAGGGGCGCCAGAGTGGTCCCGAAGAGCGCAGCAAGAATCACCCCCGGCGATGAGAGGTCCCGGCCGAAGGCAAGAGCCGCCAGGACGATCCCCGCAATGATCGGCCAGACGTTTCGCGGATGCTTCCCGAAACCGGCAAAGCCAACCGCCGTGAAGATGCCGCCGAGGACCGGCCCGTTCAGATCTGCGCCGACCGCCACCACGTAGAGCCAGAGCAGGAGCGCCATGACGCCCATGTTGACCAGGCCGCCGGCGATGGAGGCCATCTCCATGAAGTCGGAAGGCAATCGCCCGGGAAGCTTGAGGATGCGGCCGAAGCTCCGGATCGCCTCCATTCCGCCGGCTACCAGCCCGGCCAACACCAGTATGCCGCCGGTCACCGGCACCAACAATCTCAGCACCAGTTCCGGTTCGCCGTTCCAGACCATGGAGGGATCCGGGGCGCCGCCGACTCCAATGAACAGCGCCGCCGCAAAGAGCGCCAGGAACCCCGAGGTAAGCCCGATGTTGTAGAGGTTGTACCCCTGGTGGAGACGGAGCATGGCCATGGCGCCCGCCGGCAATACCACACCCACCACGAATCCTGCCGCAACCGCAACCGGAATGCGCGCGCCGAGCGGCAGCGCCGCCTCAACCGCAATGAGCGACACAAGGGGTGCAACCGCGGTCCCGAAGAGCGCAATGAGGATGTACTCCTGGAACTGCCGGCCGGCAATCCGCGCCGCGACGGCGACACCGAGCATGATCGGAATGATGTTGAGAGGCGTCTTCCCGAAGAGTCCGAAGCCGAACATGGTGAAGACCGCCGCCACGGTCGGGCCCGAAAGGCGCACTCCGTTGAGCCGCACCAGGACCAGACCGATCAGAGCGACCAGACTCGCATTCACCAGGGCCGCCCCGGTTCCGCCGACGGCGGTGAAGTCGTTGACGAGCCGGGCGGGGTGCGTCTGCACCGCCCAGAGTCCCTTCACCGTCGGTCCGATCCCGTCCACGACGGTGCCCGCAAGGGCAAAGCCGACCAGGAGCGCCGCCAGAAGGACGTAGAGCAGCACCCCCGATGCGGGCCGACCGTCCACGCCTGAGCCCGACTTTGCCCCCGGCGACGAAGCAGACGTACTCACGAGTCACCTCCCGGCGCCATGCGCGGCCGCCGTTCCGAGCCTCCCGTCACGACGAGCCTCCTTCCTCGATCTCGTTCTTCAACGCCTCCACCTTCTCCTTCGGCACGCGGCGGTTGCCGCGAATGCTCTCCAGGGAGATCTCATCCGACACCAGGGCGAAGATGTCCTTGTTGGCCAGGACCGTGTCCGGCGGCAGATCGAGTTGCCGGGCGTACTTGTCCCGGATATCGTGGATCCGCTCGAACTCCTTCTGCCGGCTCCGGGAGAGCCGCTTGAACCGGCCCGACCGGAGAACACCGGGCTTCCGGTTCGTGTCGGGCTCCCGATCCTGGCGCTTCAGGTTCTCCAGGATGTAACGCTCCATCTGGCCGCGCTCGGCGAGCTGCCGCAGAAGCACCTCCTTGAGCGCAAAGAGGTGGCGGACATCGTCCATGGCGTACTCAATCGCGGCGGGATCAATGGGACGGCGCGTCCAGTTGTACTGCTGGAAGCGCTTCTTGCTGCCCTCTTCACGCACTCCCAGCTCAGAGTCGAGGACGGAGCTGAGGTCCTGCTTCGGGTAGTCCAGGAGCTCCACCGCGGGTCGCAGGTCCAGAATGGAGTTCATGAGAATGCCGTGGCTCTTCATCAGGAGCAGCCGATCGCTCGCGCTGTCGTAGGTGACCTTCAGAAGGTTGCGGTCCTCCAGGAACTGCTTCAGCGGTTCCCGGGACACCGCCAGAGGATCCACCGCCACCTCCCGCTTGCCGTCGGTGATCTGGAGCAGGCAGAAGCGCTCCCCGTAGACGTGGAGGTTGAACTCTCCCTCAATGTCCAGGGCAACCTCCCACACAGCGCGCTCCTTGAGATCCTTCAGGTAATCGGCGAGGGCACCGTTCGAGTCTATGTAGGTGTAGTCGTTCATGATGTGCCTGCAAAGGTACCGTGTATTGCCGCATGACGGTAGGGGGTATCAGCAGTCCTCATTATGGCGCGCCGGTGTCCCCCGGTGTCCCCCGGTGTCACTGCGAGAGGTCGCTGTGCGCCCTGTCACGAGAATCAGCCTGCCGGGCGCACCCGACCGGGCGCGTACCCTACATCCTTTCAGGATGTAAGACGCTCTTTTTATGTCGGAGGCGCCCGGCATTCTACTTCTCGGCCGCGGGCGCGGTCCATCCGCTCCCAGTGACACCGGGGGACACCGGCGACCACCCGAAGACTCCTGCACTCAAGGGTTCGCAGCACTGCATGCGTGATACCCGTTTCCCACCAGCGACAAGAGTGGGATCTCCCGCGCGCCAGAATGTGAAATGCCAGGGGGTAAACCGCAGGTTGCGGTCTGCGGTGGCCCGGCCTATGATGTGAGGACTTCGCCCAACAGCGGTAACACTCGGAGGTGGGACATGGCCGTGAACATCGATCTCAAGAAAGTGAAGGAGTCCCGGATTGGGGACCTGGACATGGCAAACATCCCCTTCGGTCGGATCTACGCCGACCACATGTTGCTGGCGGACTACGCCGACGGCGCCTGGCGGGACCTCCGGATCCGGCCGTACGAGGCGCTGGCGCTGGAGCCGGCAACGGCAGTGTTTCACTACGGCCAGACGATCTTCGAGGGAATGAAGGCCTTTATTAATGACGATGCCGACGCGGTGCTCTTCAGGCCCGGGCTCAATTTCGCGCGCTTCAACCGGTCGGCGGTGCGGATGTGCATGCCCGAGATCCCGGAGGAGATCTTCCTGGGCGGCCTGGCGGAGCTCGTCTCCCTGGACGCGCAGTGGATCCCGAACACCCCTGACGCCTCGCTCTACCTCCGTCCCTTCATGATTGCGACGGACGGCTACATTGGGGTTCGCCCGTCGGAGACCTACCGGTTCATGATCATCACCTGCCCGGTCGGGCCCTACTACACCGAACCGCTCCGGGTGAAGGTAGAGACGGAGTTCATTCGCGCCGCACCCGGCGGCATCGGCTCAGCGAAGGCCGGCGGCAACTACGGCGGCTCCCTCTACCCCGCCCGGCTCGCCCAGCAGCAGGGCTACCATCAGCTTCTCTGGACGGATGCAATCGAGCACGCCTACATTGAGGAATCCGGGACCATGAACGTCTTCTTTGTCATTGACGACACCGTCCTGACGCCTGCCATCAGCGGCACCATCCTCGACGGCGTCACCCGGCGCAGCGCCATCCAGCTCCTCCAGGACGCCGGCTACACCGTGGCGGAGCGCCGCATCAGCGTGGCGGAGGTCGTCCAGGCCGCCGGAGAGGGCCGCCTCCGGGACGCCTTCGGCGCCGGCACCGCCGCCACCATTGCCCCTATCCGCACAATCGGCTACCAGGACACCGACTACGACCTCCCGCCCGCCGAGGAGCGCGAGATCTCACCCTTCCTGCGCCGCCGCTTCGACGAGATCCGCCGCGGCGCCGCCGAGGACCGCCACGGCTGGGTGGTGAGGGTCGAGGAGCTGCGGGACCGGTTTCGGAGATAGGCGCGGTCCGGAGCCGCGCCGGGCGACGGGCCGCAAGCAGGGCGGCGGGCTCAGCGGCGTTTACCGGCGACGCGGGGCGGCGGTCCGGTGCGCGGGCGGGCGGGGCCGCGTGGGCGGGCGGCGTTATTCGGTTGGCACCGCCGCGAGCTGTTGCGCCCGCGAAGCGCCCT
>CAZZIE010000244.1:0-4527 GCA_964654185.1 uncultured Spirochaetaceae bacterium
AGATCATCGCGGTAGCGTGCGCGATTCCAGAGAGAGCGTGCGGTGCCGCGCCGTTCGCCGTTCACGTACAACGTCACCGTGCCGCCGGCGTCGTACGTGACCGCGAGGTGATATCCAAGCTCCCCCCGATCCTCGATCGGTGCGACGGCTCCGGGATAGATGTAGCCTCCAGCTATTTCGGCGCGAAGCAGATGTTCGCCGGGCGCGGAATCGTTCATCCAACTGCGCTCCAGGGTCAGCGAGTAACCGGAACGCCCGGAGTACTCTTCCTGTCCGCTGTCGGCATACCCGCTGCCCTCGAGAATCCGGACCGACGCCAGGTCTCTCCATGCGTCGGTTTGTTCATCAACTACCCTCACCCACACGGCCACGGTACCGGGAAGCCGATCGGTCCCGAGGGGGATCTCGAGTACCCGCCCCTCTCGATGTGGAGCATCTTCTGTATCTGATTCGTTCGTTTCCTCAAAGGTGCCCCCCACGCTCACTGCGCGGCCCAGCCCGCCGGGGCTTATGTAAGACAACGCCGGGGCGGTGTTTCCGACCTGGAGCTCACCCTCGTCGGGTTCCAGGGCATCGTCGAAGAGGAAGACGCCGAGGGTCGCAGGCTCCGTTAGCACCGGGACGTCCGTTGCGCCGAAGAGAAAGGAAGGCACTTCCGCGCATCCGGCCAGGATGAGAAGCGCCGATGCACCAAGAACGAAGCGTGCCCGTGCTCGCTTCATAGCTCCGTCCCCACGTAGAAGGAAACTGAGGTCACTCCGGATTGCGTACCGTAGAGCGTCCTCGTCCCGATGAGCAGGTTCACGGACTGCGTAAGCCAGGTCAGCCCGGAGTCGTACCCGACACTGAGGCCGATCGACTGAAAGTCCGTTTCTGCGACGGCTGCAGGAGCGACGTAGGTGCGAAACGCGCCGCTCCGTGCGCCCATTGGATAGATGTCCAGCCTCACCAGGAGGCTGGGCCCAACGGCTATGGGCTCAACGCCGGTCAGGGCTACCCCGGCCGAGGCGTGCCCGTAGAGATAGTGACGAATGATGCCGAAGGTGTACCCGACACGGGCAACGCCGCCACCGCCGACTTCAAGGGCAATACCGCCGGGGGCGCGACGCATCTCCGCAGGAAGGGAACCGGTCTCGTCGATTCTGTTGATGACGGCTGCGTTCCGGCGGCGCCCCGCCGCCGGCACAAAGGCGATGTCGTACAGCTCCAGGGCGGCGACACTGAGAAGGCTAGAGTACATCGCGGCATTTGCGAAATCGTACCCGGCAGGCGCATCTTCATGACTGAAGTCGGGCTGTTGCCGATAGTACTCGTATGCCACCGCGCCCGCCAGGAACGTGCTCGACAGCGCAACACTCGTTGCGTTGACAATGCGGCGCTCCCGTGACGGCGCGGCGATCGCATGACCGGGGCGGAGGAGCCCCGCTTTGATCACGAGCTGCAGGTTCATGGTCAAGGCGTTCACCATGCCCAGGGAGGTGAGTCGTCCGTTTCCGGGCCAACGCAAGACGAAGGGCGAGATCCCGCCCAGACCCGCCTGCAGAGCCGTCATTCCCAGGGCTGCAATGCTGGCCCCGCCGGGATTGACCAGGTGCTCGGCAACCTCAGGGTGGTCCGGATCCACTTCAAGGTCCATGGTCACGGCGTTGTCCTGGTTTGCGGTGACATCGACAACCTGAGTGACCGGGATGAACCATTGCCGGCGGACGACGAGCTCGTAGCGCCCCTCGGGGACGCCGAAGCGATTGAGCGGCGTGGTGCCGATGACGCGGTCGTCCAGGAGGACCTCTGCACCGTCGGGCCGGCTCTCGACGACAAGGCGGCCGGTCGGTATGGTGTCGGGGCTTCCTGAAGCTAAGTCGACTTCCCCGTCGCTCCGGCGCGCCTCTTGCCGCGCCTCATCGCCGGTGGACGTGTTGGCCTCGTCGGGGGCCGTGGCGGTTTGGCCGTCGGCATCGTCCACAATGTCGAGGGTGACGGAGACGCGCTCGTCCGGCGGAACCGTGATGTTGAACTGCTGGACCGGTTCGTCACCGAGTGCGCCGGGGCGCGCCACAATGATCCGGCGGTCCCCGGCGAGGACGCGGACGTCGGCGGTGTTGCGGGCGGTGAGGTTCCCGTCGACGTAGACGGCGAAGGCGGGAAGTGCGTCGGCATTTGCGATCCGGACGGTTCCGAAGGTGAGGTCGCGCCCGACCACGGCGGAGGCGATCTCGACGGCAATGCGGTCGGCCACCTCGAAGAGCTGCAGGGCGCGTTCGACCCGGTACTCGCGGATGTCGGGTTCCGTGGATTCGTCTCCGGTCCAGAGGCCGGCCCGGACGACGTAGCCCCCCTCCTCCGCGGCGACGGTACCGAAGACGGCGCGGGAGGCGTTCACCTTGTCGTAGTAGATTTGCGCGCGATCAAAGGCGAGATGGGGCAGGATGAAGTCGGCGAACTCCACGGGTCCGTCCGCCGCGAGACGCAGACTGATGTCCAGACTCCTGGTGATGTTTTCGGCAAGAGCCGCGGCGGTTCCCCCCTCCGGACCGGCGAAGGGTGAGAGTACCAGCGGGCCATCCTGGTCCTCGCCGCCTTGCTGCGCCGGAAGCGCGAACGGCGCCACCAGGATCATCAGGATGATGAAGAATAGTGATGCCGGGGCGCGCAGGGAGGCAGTGGGAGATGACCTATGCGCCGCGGCGACTGACGGCGGCACCACGCTCATGGGCAGGAGCGCCGCGTGGACTGGCCGCCGTACCGGCGGTACGCTGCGGGACTTCACGGGTGGATGAGATGCACATCGCCGCTGTCGCAGCAATCCACTCATGTATGTGCTCGAAGCAAGAAGCGGGCCATGGCGCGGGGCCGAAGGCCTGTACAGGCTGATCTGCCGTCGGTGCTGCAAGTCCTTGCGTCGCGCAGCATTGGAGCCACGACGGCGCCGCGTGTGAAGCGGGCTTCGCGCCCTGCGGAGCGAGCCGACCATGCAGTGGTCACCAGCGCGCTACCATTCGCGCTTCAACTGACTACACGCTATACTGCGACACGCAAGGAGACCTCATGCACGATATCTGGCGGAAGATGCAGGTCAAGGATCAACGACGCTTTCTGGTGCTGGGCGCGCCCGAGGAGTTCCAGCCGGTGCTTCGGGAAGCTGACGCCGGTTGGGAGATGGAAACGCGGGAGGCCGTCGGCGCGGTCGACGGCACCGGGAGCGGCGCCGCGCCGACCTACGACATCGTCGTGATCTTTGTGAGCGAGTCCGAGCACATCGCCCGGGGGGCGGAGGTGATCCAAACGAACGTTGCCGGCGACGATACGCTGCTTTGGATCTGCTATCCGAAGAAGTCGTCGAAGAAGTACAAGAGTCCGATTACCCGGGACGAAGGATGGGACCCGGTCATAGACCTCGGCTGGGAGGGGGTGCGTCAGATCGCAATAGACGACGACTGGTCTGCCCTGCGCTTCCGGCCGCGAGAGGCCATCAAGAACTACACGCGGAAGAGCACGATCGGCAAGGGAGCATGACCGCGGCGGCCGCATCCGGCCTGCGCGCCGGCGTGGTGGTCAACGCCCGGCGGCCCGGGACGGACGCCTTCAACGCCGGGGCGCGCACCGGCCCATCCGCGCGGCGCGCCCGCGTCACTTCCCGGGTCGCGCGCCGCCCCGCCCCGCGAACACCACCGACCCGACCATGAGGATGGCGCACACCGTTAGCGCGCTGTCTGCCAGGTTGAAGACGGGAAAGTACTCCATGCCGAAGAGGCCGTACATGCGCACCAGGATGAAATCGACCACTCCGTCGGCTCGAGCAATGCGGTCAATGAGATTGCCAATGCCGCCGCCGACGATCCCGGCAAGCACCCAGCGCTGAAAGCGAGTCGGCTCGTCCGACCGCAGCAGATAGAGCACCACGGCGGCCAGGACCAGAATCGGCGCGCCAATGAAGAGCACTGTCCGTACGACCGGGCCGATCTGATTCCCCAGACCGAACACCACACCCAGGTTCTGCGTGAACACAAACTGCAGGAAGGTGCCGATCACCTCGATCCGCTCACCCGCCGTCCGAAGCGGTTCAATATTGCGGACCACCAGCACCTTGGAGAGCTGGTCGGCGGCAATGATCAGGGGAGTGAGAAGAAAAGGCCGGAGGCGATGCCGAAGCTCTGCGCGTGTGCGTCCTGTCACGAATTGCAGCGTTGCCCGGTGCCACCGGGTTTGTCAAACACTTCCTACGATCGCTGCGAATCCACCCAGCGCCGCCGCGGTGTGTGGCACGGACGCCCGACGCCGACAGCGACGCACCGTATAACCTGCTATGAACCGTGTTGATGGGATTCCGGCAAGTCACGGTGTAAACAAACTTTGCGCGTTTTCGGCGCCCGCAAGAGGATCTTCGCAGGCCTGGCGCCACCAAGCTACGGCTCCGTAGCGGTTTACGAGAAGTGCCATCAACAGGGTTGTGAGTAGGTTAGGAGGGGTTCGTTCGGGCCGGCGGCATTGACAGGACGATAGCGGTGGCCGAAGACTATGATTTGTGCC
>CAZZIE010000245.1:0-4526 GCA_964654185.1 uncultured Spirochaetaceae bacterium
GCAGCACGCGCGGCAGCACGCGCGGCAGCACGCGCGGCAGCACACGCGGCCGCGCCCCCCGCTATTCCCTTCTGAGAAGCGCTCCGGTATAGTCGCCGCTAATGGCTGACCCGAATACACCGCAGCAGAAGCATCCCGGAAGCCCCATCGGACTCCGGACCGTTCCCTTTGACCCGAATCGGATACCCGTGTTCTACGGCTTTGCCGTGCTGCTTTTCGGAACGCTCGGCATGGTCATGAGTGCACCGGGGCAGACGATCGGCGTCTCCGTCTTCACGGACTATCTCATTGAAGAGCTCGCCATCGACCGAACCGCCCTGAGTCTGGCCTACCTCGTCGGCACGGTCGCGAGCGCCCTCCTCCTCGCGCAGGCCGGGAGGCTGTACGACCACTTCGGCGGCCGCCTGGTGGCAACTGCTGCAGCCACGCTTCTTGCAGCGGTGCTGGCGGGCCTTACCTTCGCACCGCAGCTCGCCCGGGCGATCGGGGGAACCGTGGCCGCCTTTGCCGTGATGGCCGTCGGGTTCTTCCTGCTCCGCTTCTCCGGACAGGGAATGCTCACCCTGGCCTCGCGCAACATGGTCATGGAATGGTTCGATCGACGGCGCGGCCTGGCCAACGCCGTCATGGGCGTCTCCATCTCCTTCGGCTTCTCCTACGCGCCGCGCTTCTTCGACGACATGATACAGTCGGCAGGTTGGCGTCCTGCGTGGCGGGAGATCGCCGTGGCTGCAGCGGTGTTCGCGGTCCTTGCCTTCATCTTCTATCGCGATACGCCGGAAGCGCACGGTTTGCTTCCGGACGGTCCGTTTCGGGAGAAGAAGCGGAAGAATCACGCCGAGACCGCGACGGGCCGCGACTTCACCCTGCCGGAAGCACGTCGGACCTACGCCTTCTGGATCTTTGCCATCTCCCTCGTCATGGCGGGCCTCGTCATCACGGCGTACACCTTTCACATCGTCTCGCTTTTTGATGCCGCCGGGATGACCCGTCAGCGCGCCGTAGGCGTCTTCCTGCCGGCGGCAATCGTTGCGGTGGTGGTTGAGTTCTCGGGAAGCTGGCTCTCCGATTACATGCGCCTCAAGTACCTTCTGATGACGCAACTGGTTGGTCTCATCATCCTGACCACATCTATCGCGCTGCTGAAACCCGGCCTGCCGGTCGCGGGAGTCATCGTTGGCCAGGGGGTGATGCAGGGCGTATTCGGGATACTCTCGAACGTAACGTGGCCCCGCTTCTACGGTCGCGCCCATCTGGGTGCTATCTCGGGCTTCGTCCTGGCGCTCACGGTGTTCGGCACTGCCGTGGGCCCCTACGTTTTCAGCCTGGGCCGGGACGTAACCGGAAGCTACGCCGTTCCGGCCCTGCTATGCGCCGCCGTCGCCCTGGTGCTCTTCGGTGGAGCGACAAAGGCCAACCGACCCGCATAAGGAGGCCTCGCCATGGCGAGTTTCTTCGATATCTCTCTTGCCATCCACTCCCTGCCCTTCATCCTGACCGGATTGCGGTACACCGTCCTCATTGCGCTGGCGAGCATGGCCATCGGCATGGTTCTGGGCCTTGTCGTCGCCCTTGCGCGCATGTCCAAACGGCCGGTGTTGACGGTCCCCGCCCGCATCTACATCTCCTTCATGCGCGGCACGCCGGTCCTGGTCGTCCTCTTCGTGCTGTACTTCGGACTCCCCACCCTCGGACTCGATCTCCCGGCGGTGTGGGCCGCCATCGTGGCCTTCGGCATCAACAGTGCAGGCTACATTGCGGAGATCGACCGTGGAGCCATTCGCTCCGTTCCACAGGACCAGTGGGACGTCGCCGCAAGCATGGGAATGCGAAAGCTGGAGATGCTGCGCCTGGTAATTCTACCCCAGGCCGTCCGCGTCGCCATTCCCCCGCTGTCCAACGTCATGCTGGACCTCTTGAAGGCGACATCACTGGCGTCGGTCATCACGGTGCAGGAGGTGCTGCTGAACGCCAAGATCGTGGCGGGGCGGACCTTCGACTCCTTCACCATGTACATCACGGCGGCACTGGTGTACTGGGGAGTCTCGTCACTCTTTGGCCTACTCCAGCACTACCTGGAGCAGGCGGCGGGGACGGAGGAGCTTACCCCGCGTCCCCGCCGCGGATGGTTTGCTACTCGGGGAGTTCGTCAATATTGACGCGAATGAAGCCCTCCGCCTCCACGTCGGGCCGCGTCGTCACGTCGTCACCCCCGTAGAAGGTGCGCGATACCTCCGCCAGCGTTCCGTCCTCTCGAAGAGCCTGCAGGGCGTTGTTGACGGCCGCCTCCAGCTCCGCGCTCTCCTTCGGCAGGGCGACATGCGTACCCGCCGGCTCTATCCAGAACCGCAATTCCGGATGAAGCTGAACGTCGAACTGCGGCATGAATTGGATTGCCAGGCGCTGGAGATAGTAGTCGTTCATGATGACGTCGCTTCGGCCGATTTCGAGGTCCCGAAGGTACTGGTCGTTCGTGGCATTGTCGTACGTGAGGGTCTTCGCGCCGTAGGAGCGCATGATCCGGGAGAAGGTGGTCGTTGCCTCTCCGGCGTGCACCTTCCCCTCAATGTCGTCAAGGGTCTCGATTCCCGAGAGATCATCCTCTCGCACCATGAGGGTCGCATAGGAGTACTTGTAGGGCGTCGAAAAGCGAACGCGCTCTTCCCGCTCGGCGGTGCGATTGATGTCGTTCACCGCCACGTCCACCTGACGGGTCGTCAGGCTCGCAAGCATGGCGTCGAATGCCATGATGCGGAAATCCACGTCCAGGCCGAGCTGATCCGCGACGGCGCGAATGACCTCGACGTCGAAGCCCGTGAGGGACTCGTTGTCTTCCCCGTAGTAGGAGGCCGGAAAGAGCGTTCCCGAGGTGGCGACAATGAGCGTGCCGCGCTCCTCAATATCGTTCCAGTGGGAGCGTTCGGCCTCCCCCGCCGCCATGACAATTCCCGCAGCCATAAGCAGCAGGACCACCGCGATCATGAGGCCTCGTACCGAGAATCTATGTGCATGCATGGGCTGTCCTCCGGAAGTTGGGCTCGTCTCTCATCAGTGTGAATACCCTAGCGCTTTGCACGGCCCAGTGCAACCTGCAAAAAAGACTTGCATTCGTGGTTGGGTTGTGTGAATCTCTTGGTGGTACGTTCGAGTTGTGAGATGGTCCCTTGTAGCGTGTCCCACCTGTCGGTCGGCAATCCGCAAAAAGAACAGTCATCACGCTCCTCGTGCCGAGCTCACTGTCGGCCCTGGAGGGGCCGAAAGGAAGGACGAATGGCTACCAAGCTCTACGTAGGTAACCTGAACTATCAGACCCAGGAAGAGGACTTGCGGTCTCTCTTCGAGCCGTACGGCGAAATCGAATCGGCGAACGTCGTCGTCGATCGGGACACCGGACGCTCGCGAGGTTTCGGCTTCGTCGAGTTCTCCGACGAGCAGGCGGCGCGGGCGGCGGAATCCGCCCTGAACGGTACGGAGCTCGACGGTCGAACTCTGAGAGTCAACGAGGCTCGCCCCCGTCAACCCGACGAGAACCGACGAGGACGCTCCTACTAACCCTCCACCCACGCCTGAAGCTAAAAACAACGACGCCCGCCGAATCGGCGGGCGTCTCTCTTAGGCGTACTCCGGTACAATGAACGGCGAAAAGAAGCGTGCGAGGCCCGAGCCGTAGTGATCTACGAAGCTCCGGGCGGCTTCCTCCGGAAGGATCTCTGCGTCCTCCTGCTTCAAATAGTGCCAGTGATCCGAGACGGCGAGAATGAGATCACCCTGCCGTTGATTCGGAAAGGCACGACGGACAACCCACGATTCAGTCGCCCGCTTCAGGGGAGTATAGACGTTCTCGTACCAGGAGAAGACCGCCTCTTCCCAGTTCACCGAGAATCCCAGCTCCTGACTCAGAAGGTACTGATGGACCTCAATGTGTTCCGCCAGGGTTTCCCAGCCGTCGTCTCGGGTGAACTCCACACCTTCATCTGTGAACTGCTGCTTCAACCACTCTTCACGGGTCGTCTTCGTATCCGTTTGCTTTCCAGCCATAATGCCCTCCTTGGCAACGTATTGATGTTTCTGCCGGCCGGCGGCGGGCAGACGGGGTCTCGCCACCCGGCGGCGCGGACGCGGGTTCTCGCCGGCCGGTGGCGTCCCACGCGTCGGCCCCGGGGCCCGCGGGGACATCCGGTTAATCTTCCAGGAGCACCGCCGTCCCGAGAACATACAAAACTTCGGCCGAGAAGCAAAACTTTTCCCTTGACAAATCGCCGAATTCCCCCATTCCAGGCGCAGTGATCGCGTCGCGAGGTTCTTCTCGGCCGCAGGCGCCGTCCATCCCCGTCCGGCAACGCCGGCCTGTACCAGAAACTCTTCCACCGTAACCTACCCACAACCCTGTTGATCTGCCTGGGCCAGGTCCCGTATCGCATAATACGGTATCCGCACCGTCGTGCCCTCCTGCCCCTTGCGCCACAGCACCGGCGGGGTGGGCAGTTGCGCCCGCCACACCCGCCGCATCGTCCGCGGCACCGATG
>CAZZIE010000246.1:0-4523 GCA_964654185.1 uncultured Spirochaetaceae bacterium
CCGCGTTGAAGACATTGGAAAGGACCGTCTCCACGTCCGCCATTCCTGGTCCTTCGCCGATGGGCTGAAGGCACCGAAAAACACCGAGACTCGGGAGGCGCCATTGCTGCCGGCGGTACGATCCGCACTCCTGGCCCTGGCTGCCAAGAACCCGCACGGCCCCCGCGGCTTCATCTTCTACCACGCTGACCCAGACCGTCCGTGTGATGGGGAGATCCTACGGAAAGGACTTCACACTGCCCTGATAGACATGATCCTCCCGAAACGTGACCGGAGCAATGAGGAGAAGCGAAAGGCGGCCCACCGCAAGTGGCTTGACGCGGGAGTAGCGTTTCACTCGTGGCGGCACTTCTACGCCGCCCATGTTGCCGACCGCGTGGACCTTCGCGCCGTCCAGCTTGCGACCGGGCATAAGAGCGCCGCCATGGCCGAACATTACGCCGCACACCGCCGCGAAGAGCACTACGACCAGGTGAGCGCCGCGGTCACTGAGGCGTTCGGGACCGTCCTGCAATTCGACAAGACCAAAGGAGCATAGACCATGCCCAAGATCACCTAACCTCTTTCCTGGCTCACCCGCGATCTGGCCGACCGTCTCCAAGCGACGTGGGAGACCGACCCGTTAGCGAACCAAGTTCCGCTGGCAGACTTCGCCGCTGGCTTGTTGGCCGTTGGGCTGGCTGAGTGGGAAGGCCGACAGGAGCAGGGCCCTGAGCCCGATCCAGACAACGTGCTGGCATTCCGACCATACATAGGAGGCGAATCATGAATCGAGTCAAGTTGTCAGAGATGAAAGTAGGCGACCGCGCGTACCTGCCGCAGGAGGGGGCCGTGGTCAAGCTGATCGACCACGTCAGCGATGGGCTGACCCTTGTGTTCGACGGCTGGGGAGACGACCGGCCGGAGGACGTACCGACCATCATTGTCGATACGGATGAGATCAACGGCGTGGAGTAGCCCGTCCCCCGTGGCTGCAAAAATCGTGTACTGGGGGCCGTGCGGATCCCAATTTCTGCACTCTCCGGGCAGTTCACCGGCGGTATACCACGCCCACGGTGCACTGAGAGTTTACCTTGCGCCCGAGTTAACCGAGTTTGAAGACCCGCGTCAGTCCGCACGGCCCGGGCACGCCCGAAACCGCCCCAAGCGGGCCCACCGTGGTCACAGGACCCGCAGGAAAAAAACTTGTGGTGCAAAGGGCTACGTTTTTCGGCATGTGGCACATGTGCACCATGTGTGGTGGTTATGCGTCTCACAAGGCCACAGGCCACGCCATATTTAGCGCTTGCGCCCTTGAAATTGGCAATCAGCTACTTTACACTACAAACCATATGGCGATACCTGAAGCGTTGTATCGAGCAGCACTACCGACCCACCGACACCAACACCGCCGAGAGCTCCGCGTCTACACCGGAGACCCTGGCCCCAAGGACGTGCAGACCGTCTGTCGTGTCCTGGGGCTATCGGACCGGCAAGCCGCCCGCGTCTGCGATCCGACCACGGCCCCGCGCCGCGTTCGTGAATGGAAGACCGGAAAGCGAGCCATTCCACCGCATCATTTCGCGTCCCTTGCCTACTGCGCCGGGAACCCGGAGTTGCGACGGTGGTTGATGGTCCGCGCCGGGCTCCTCTGGTGGATGGATAGCTGGGAAGTCGAGTTGTCTGACGATGGTACGCGCCGCAGGATTCGCCATTTGACATAGGGCTGGCCAGCGGGCCAGTGACCCGGTAGGGAGACCGCCGGGCACAGACGCGCCGACGCCATTGAGCGTAAGGCCTTCCCGCGAACCAGTACAGCGTCCAGCCGTTCGTTGATCGACTGGACGCACCAAGGGCGGCCCCCCGCCCGTCCTCCACATCCTGCTGCCCAACATGGGTGGCTCTGTGGAGGCTTTTATGCACTCCCTCAATGACAATGGCGCACCTGCCGGTGTCGCCGACTTTCCCACTCTTTTCGACGCCAAGACTGCCGCTGCGCTTCTGGGTATCAGCTACGCCACTCTCCGAAGTTGGGTGTCCACTGGCCGGATCGGCTACTCCAAAGTGGGCGGACGCCTGAAGTTCACGGCTGACCAGCTGAGCTCCGTGGTCGAGACGCATCCTGCTACCGGCCGAGGAGTCCGACGTGTCTGACCGCACATCGATCGAGCTCTCCCCGGCGATTGCCGAGGCCGCCCGCTGGGTCCAGGAGCAGTTGGACCGCAACCCTTTTTCGGACGTTGGATTCACCGCGACAGCCCATGAGGGGCAAGTCAAGCGAGTCTCGTACCACGTCACCACCAAGGCCGTTGTACCACCCGACGGAGGGTCTCGATATGGTCGCCGAGGCAGTTAGCACCGTAGCAACTCGCGCGGACGTGCGGCATGTTCTCAGTCAGAGGTGTACCGCCTATGTCCTCCTGTGGAGCACTGAGCGTCAAACTGAGGCCGTGGAGTGGATCGCCTCTAACTTGAGCTGGACGGGCCGGACACCGACTACCGAGCCGCCGGAGTGGACTACGGGAGAGGACCGCGAGAGCCTCCTCCTGTCACTCTACCTCACCCAACGCCCCGAGCTCTGGCGTCACGCCGCACCCGCCCGCACGAAGTACGACTTCCGTAGGCGCATCCACGCATTGGTCCGGCGGGCCATGCCGAGCGCCGCACCGCATCATCGCGTCTACGTGGCCGCCGCCTTTTTGGACGCTCTGGACGAAGGAAAGCGTAGCCCGCGCCTCCGGGACCTGCCTCCCAAAGTGGCCGAGCGTGCTTTCCAGGTTTGGCGCCGCGTCGAGGCCGTAGAGGGAGGCAGACCATGAGCACCGAGCAGACGCAGAGCAACCGCCCCGATCTGACTCCCGAGAGTCCCCCTGAGCTGGTAGAGAGCGTAGTCGCCGCAATGGACGATGCCACCTTCGACCGGCAGCGCCCGAACATCGCCAAGGCAACAGGGCTCCGCGTCGGAACCCTCGATAAGATGAGAAAGAGCGCCCGATCGGCCGACCCCTCAACCTCTGGCGCTGGCCGCGCCATTGACCTCAACGATCCTGAACCCCTGGAGGATACTGAGGACGGTGCTACCCTTCTCGATGACCTCGTTGACTTGGTGAACCAATACATCGTGCTCCCCGAGGGGGCCGCGCCGACGGTAGCGTTATGGGCGGCGTTTACTTGGACTTTTGAGGCATTCGATATCTGTCCGAACCTTGGGGCCAATGCTGCGACCAAGGGGAGCGGGAAAACTGTTGTGCTATCGTTCCTCTCGCGGGTTTGCCGCCGGGCCATTGGCAGCAGCAACTTGACCGCGTCCGCGGTCTTCCGCCTCATCGGCAAACTGGACCCCGCGCCTACGCTTCTAATCGACGAAGCTGAGACTCACATAAACGACCCGACGTCAGACGTTACCGGCGTGCTCAACTCCGGCTTCAACCGTCGCATGGCCTACGTTCTGCGCTCCGTGGACACCGGCGACGACTTCGATGTCAGAGCATTCCCCACCTGGGCACCCAAAGCCTTCGCATTCAATGGGACACTCCCGGGCACCCTCCAGGACCGATCTATCGTCCTGACGATGATGAGGAAGTTGTCAACCGAACGCGTGAAGCATCTTCGAGAGAATCGGGACGTAGAGACCTTTGATCGGATCCGCAGGCGGCTTGCCACCTGGGCGCGGGACAACATGCATGAGATCGATAGCGACCCCGAAATGCCGACGTGGATGGGGAACCGCGAAGCAGACAAGTGGAGTCCGCTGATTGCTATTGCCGACGCCGTGGGCGGTCATTGGCCCGACACCGCCAGAGAAGCGGCCCGGCTGCTGTCCGCTGAGGATGATACCGATATCAAGGTGCGCCTGCTACGGGACATCGCCGCGATCTTTGAGGCCGCCGAGCTCGAGAGGATCACGTCCTCCGCGATGGCCGAGCGCCTGGCCGAGATTGAAGATGCCCCATGGTCTGAGTGGGGCAAAAGCCGGAAACCGATCACCCCGCAGTCTGTAGCAAAACTGCTAAAGCCGTTCGGAGTTGCGCCAAAAGCACTGAAGTTTTCGGGCGCAACACACAACGGATACACACGGGACGCCTTCGAAGAGGTATGGGCACGCTACACCCCCCGCCACAGCCTCAACCCCTCAACCTTTGAAGATAATTCCTTGCAACAGAACGAGTTACACGGTTGGGACCTGGTTGAGGGTAGAGTCCATGGAGTCAACCCTGGAAATACGGTTGAGCCCTCAGAGTCAACCCTCAACCCTCGACTCAACCCCTCTGAGAGCGCTAATTACTTGCATGGTAACGATTTACCTTCCAGGGGTTGGGGGGTTGAGCCCATGACAGGGGTTGGGGGCGATGGGGGTGTGTCTGAAGACGACGACCCGGGCGCCCAGTTCCTGGACGACATTCCCCCGGGAGTTTGACCGCGACCGCAGGACTCCGCGCCGAGAGCTGGGCGACACATTACTGGGAGGATTCGCTGATGAGCGATACGAAGAAACGCACCGAGGAGGCGCCATGAGCGCCCGCCGATTCATTGATGCGGGGCCA
>CAZZIE010000247.1:0-4512 GCA_964654185.1 uncultured Spirochaetaceae bacterium
CGAGTCCGGTACCGCTACGACTGGTCCCTCAACGAGCCCTGAGGTCATCAACGAGTGGGGAGCGCCGGCCGGTCGCCCTGAAGCGGTCACTCGCCTGCCTCCCCGGCACTGCCGCCCGAGCCGGCACTGTCCCCCGCACCGACTTTGCGCCGGATCGCCCGCCGGGCAAGGCGGGTCACGTAGATGGTGACCGCGACTGTGGCTACCAGGCCGACGCCGTAGAGGATCCACTCGCCGGTCGTCCGGGCGCGCTCCTCCGCGCCGATGGCGGCGAGGCTCTCGATGAGAGACCCAACGTACACGTACATGACCGTCCCGGGGAGCATACCGACCCACGAGGCGAGCATGTACGAACCGATGCCAACCTTCGTCAGCGAGTAAATGTAGTTGGAGAGGTTGTACGGAAAGACGGGACTCAGGCGCAGAAGGAAGATGATCTTCCCGCCCTCCTGACCAATCGCGTCGTCGACGGCACTGAAGCGTTCGCTCTTGCCGATCTGCTTCGAGACCCAGTCGCGCATGAAGTAGCGCCCCACAATGAACGCCGCGGTGGCCCCGAGGGTCGAACCGATCGAGACGAAGATGGTACCCCAGAGCACACCGAAGACCGCGCCGGCACCGAGCGTCAGGATCGACCCCGGCACGAAAAGCACCGTCACCAGAATGTAGAGCAGCACGAAGATGATCGGCCCGATCGGCCCAATGCCGTCGATCCAGTCCAGGGCCTGGCGCAGATAGCGGGGAACCTCGAAGTACGCACCCAGCGCCAGGAGCGCGCCGGCTGCCACTACGAGGGCGACCACCTTGATAATGGAACCGGACGAGCCGCCGCCGCCCTTCGTCTCACGCTTCTCTTCAGGCACTGTACTCCCCCTCCGGCGGCACTTCGCCGCGGTACCGGAACAGGAACCGCAGGATGCGCCGGGTTCGCTTGTTGAAGAGGCGCGGCGCCATGAATCCGGACACCGCCTTCTTGTGGACCTCCCCGAGGCTCGGATAGGGGTAGATGGGTCCCATGAGCTTGCTTACCTTCCAGTCTTCGCCCACGGCGAAGAGTGACGGGAGCAGCAGATCCGAGGCGTGGAGCGCCACGATCTGGGTACCAATGACCCGGCCGCGCTTGTCCAGGAGAATCTTCATGACGCCGCCGGGCTCGCCCTCGGCGGTCGCCCGGTCGTTCGAATCCAGGGGCTGCCGGATGACGTCGCAGGCAATGCCCGCCTCGGCAGCGCTCCTCTCGTTGTAGCCAATGGAGGCGAGCTCGGGATCGGTGTAGGTCACCCAGGGAACGTTGCGGTAGTTCATGCTCCCGCCGACCCGCAGTGCCAGGCGCCGCACCGCCACGGAACCCTCGGCGCCGGCCACATGGGTGAAGAGGTAGCGCCCGTTCACATCCCCGACGGCGAGGATGTGCCGCTGCGCGGTCCGGAGCTTGGAGTCCGCCTTGATGAAGCCCTTCTCCACCTCGACACCCGCCTTCGCCAGATCCAACTCCTCGATGTTGCCGGTGCGACCCGCGGCCAGGAGGATCTCATCTCCCTCGACCACCTCCTCGCGCCCGTTGTTATCCAGAACGACGCGCTTGCGTCCGCCCTGCGCCTCGACCCGGGCGATCTTGACGCCCAGGCGCAGATCGCCCCCCTCAGCCAGGATCCGATCGTGCACCAGTTGCGCCATGTCGGCATCGTCATTGGGCAGAATCTGTGTTGCGATATCCAGGGTCGTGACGGCGCTTCCGAGCCTCAGAAAGGCCTGGGTCATCTCGGTGCCGATGGGGCCGGCCCCAATGATAATGAGGCGATCCGGCCGCCGCTCCAGGCTGAAGACGTCGAGGTTGGTGATGTAGCCGCTCTCTTCCAGGCCGGGAATCGGCAGGCTGCGAGGGCGGCTGCCGGTGGCAATGACGAAGGAGCGCCCCGAAATGGTGCGAGAATTGTTGATGACGATCTCGTGGGGGGAGGTGAACCGCGCCTCGCCGAAGATGACCTCCGCCCCCATCTTCTCGAAACGCTCCGGCGCGTCGTGGTGCGCGATCTTCCCGATCACCTCCTGCACCCGCGCATTGACCTGACGCATGTCCGGCTCCGGCAGCGAGACCTCCGGCAGCCCATAGGCGGGAAAGCGCTGCGCCTGCCGATAGACCGACGCCGTTTTCAGGAGGGTCTTGCTCGGCACGCAGCCGTGGTAGAGACAGTCACCGCCCAGGCGCTCCTTGTCGACGATCGCCGTCTTCAGCCCGAGCTGAGCGCACCCGACCGCCGCGGTCAGACCTCCGGCCCCGCCACCGAGAATCACCACATCGTGGGTGTATGCCGCCATCTTCGCCTCCTCTGTTCGCCGCTCCGTTTCCTACGTCCGGTGTGAGCAAGTATCGGGGCTGCATCGCCGCCGCGTCAATTCTATTTTCTGAATTTATAAATTCATTATACTGCAATCGGCAATACACTCAGACTACTGGTGCGAAGATTGTTGGGACGATGCATACGGCCCGACGCCTCCCCGGGCGTTACCGCGAATCCCCGCGCCGTCTCGTGGCTGTGGCCGCCGCTTCCCGGACTCAACCCGTTTTGACGCGGACCCGTCCCCATAGTAACGTAAAGCGTGTTGACGGAATCCACGATACGGCTCCTCGATCCGCCATCCTCGGCGGGGGCGCCGGTGCGGCGCCTCTCGGAAGAGGCTCTCCGCGATCTCGAAATCGAGCGCATTGTCGAGGCGATCGCCATTTCTCCGCAGGGAAGACGCGTCGTCGAGCGCGCCCTCACCCACCTCCCCCTCGATCCCGCGGTCTCGCGTTACCGCCAGGAGACCTTCCGCTTCCTTCGGGAGCATCCGGCACTCCGTCGCGCTCTCCGAAAGATCATACCGAGGATGCGCGAGCTCACCGTGTTCAGCCACTCCCACCGCTCGGCGGACTCGCCCTTCCTGAGCGCGATCTGGAAGATCGGGGAGCTCGACCTCTACGTGGAGTGTCTGGACGCGCTCCACGACGCTTTCACCGCGGATCCCCCGGATGGTGCGGGTCCTTCCGACGGCGCGGCGGCCTTGAGTAGACTCCGGGACGTAGTGGCGGAGCACCGCGACAGCGAGGCGGTGGGGGCGCTGCGGCGGGAGTTGCCCTCGCTGAAAGAGGGTCTTCGACGGCGCCGCAGCGTAACCATCGGTGTGAATCTGGACGATCGATTGCGCCCCGTCGAGGCGAAGCTCGTCGGGGTGCACGAACACCCCTTCACGGAGTCGGGGCTACTGTCGGGGTTCTTCCGGAGTCTGCGCAACCAGGATGACCGTGCCGTGTCAGCGCCGCTCCACCGCACGCCGACCGCCTCAGGCAGTCAGATGCAGTACGACACCCGGCTTCCGCTGAGCCCGCTCTTCCAGGACCTCGAGACGGTCATGCGCTCCACCTCGAAGAAGATCCTCGGGAAGATCGACCGCTTCCTGAACGTGAAGACGCGCTTCCTTCAGGAACTCCCGGACGAGCTCGAGTTTTTCATTGGCGCCGCGGACCTGGCGGATCGGCTGGAGGCCGCAGCGCTGCCGGTGGGACTACCGGAGCTGACGAGCGTCGCGGAGCGCACGCTCTCGGGCGCGCAGGTCTACAACCTCGCCCTGGCGCTGCGGCGGCTCGCGGCGGAAGGGGCGGAAGGGGCGGAGCGCAACGGGATCGTCACCAACAGTATCGGCATCAATGAACGCACGATCGGCGCGGTGATCACCGGGCCCAACCGGGGCGGAAAGACCACATACATCCAGGCGGTCGGGCAGATGCAGGTCCTGGCGCAGGCGGGAATCTTCGTTCCCGCCACGGAGGCGCAGATCAGCCCGGTGGACTACCTGGCGACGCACTTCCCGCAGCGCGAGCACAGCGCCACTGAGCTCGGCCGCTTCGGCGAGGAGATTGCCCGACTCTCCACCATGTTCGACACCCTCTCCGCGGAGAGCCTGGTCCTCCTGAACGAGTCCTTCGCCAGCACCAATCCCACAGAGGCAATCGCCTTCGGCCGGGAGGTCCTCAAGGCACTCGGCGAGGCGGGCACCCGGGTGCTCGTGGCGACTCACCTCCTGGAGATGGCGCACTCCGCCACCTCCCTGGGCCCCTTTGTCGCCATGACGGCGGAAGTCGAGCCCACCGACGAGGGGGCGCGGAGAACCTTCCGAATTGTTCCGGGGCTACCCGGCGACACCAGTTACGCCTACGATCTGGTACGCCGGGCCGGCATGACCTACGAGCAGCTCTCGGAGCGTCTGCGCCGGCGAGGCGTCGTATCGACCGACAGTTCGAGCCCGGAAGAGAACTCCGAGGAGTAGAACCGCATGTCTCCGAAGCGTGTCGCCCTGGCCGCGACACTGTCATTGCTCCTGCTCACCTCCCTTGCTCCGGTGCCGGCGTTCGCCCAGGACGGCAGGGACAGCGCCAACGACGCCGACGCGCGCGGCGATGCGCCACCCAACGGCGTCGATCCAGGCGATATTGATCTCCGGGTGACCGTGACCTACGGCTTCGATGGGATC
>CAZZIE010000248.1:0-4491 GCA_964654185.1 uncultured Spirochaetaceae bacterium
AGCGCTTTCTGGAGGCAAACGGCTACGCCGGCAAGGTCGCCACCTTCAATGGACCAAATAGCGATCCGGATTCGCGGGCCATTTATGAGCGCTGGGCGGCGGCGAACGCCGACTCCGGGCGTTCTTCGGGAAGTCGCGCGGTGGATACGCGCACGGCCCTCATCGAGCACTTCCGGGACACCGCGCAGATCATGATCGCCACGGAAGCCGGCGCCGAGGGCATTAACCTCCAGTTCTGCTCGCTCGTGGTGAACTATGATCTTCCCTGGAACCCGCAGCGCATCG
Source organism: uncultured Spirochaetaceae bacterium (assembly GCA_964654185.1). GTDB lineage: Bacteria > Spirochaetota > Spirochaetia > DSM-27196 > PWMO01 > CAYFQV01. The sequence goes on from CAZZIE010000248.1 coordinate 286, forward strand.
AACAGCGCATTGGGCGTGCACACCGCTACGGGCAGCAGTACGACGTTGTGGTGATCAACTTCCTCAATCAGCGAAACGATGCCGACCGCCGCGTGTTTGAGCTTCTGGCCGAGAAGTTTCAGCTCTTCCAGGGAGTCTTCGGCGCCTCGGATGAAGTGCTTGGCGCTCTTGAGTCGGGCGTGGATTTCGAGAGCCGGGTCCTTGATATCTATCAGACCTGCCGCACGCCCGAAGAGATACAAGAGGCCTTCGACACGCTCCAGCGCGAACTGGATGAGCAGATCCAGGCACGCATGGCGCAGGTGCGTCACACGCTGCTTGAGAAGTTCGATGAAGACGTCCATGAGCGACTGCGGGTGAATCTGGACCGTGCGCAGGGACTTGTCCGGCGAACGGAGCGCTTGTTCTGGTGGCTGACACAGCACATGCTTGCCGACAGAGCAACCTTCGATAATGATCAGTATCGCTTCACACTGCACGAGTCGCCCATTGCCGAGGCCCCGACCGGAACGTATGTACTGTCCTCCCAACGCCAGGGCGGGGAGTCCGGACAGTTTCTCTACCGGCTGGGCCATCCCCTGGGGCAATGGGTGATAGAGCAGGCAAAGCAGCTTGAAACCCCGAGAAGGCACGTACGCTTTTTGCCGTCACAGGCTGACACCCGTGTTTCAATGGCGGAACAGCTTGCCGGTGAGCGCGGCGTGCTCACCGTGGATCGCCTCGTCGTGCGTGGCGCGGAGGAAGAGGAGTACCTTCTGGTCTCCGGCACACGTGGAGATAATGCCTCGGTCAATCCGGAGGCTGCGGAGAAGCTCTTTTCTGTGCCGGGCGAGCTCCGTGACGGTGAGATAGCTGAGCCGGGCCTTACCCGGGTCCAACACGAAGCGGAGCGACACAGAAAGGCCGTTGAAAGCCAGTCGGCGGAACGCAATAGCGCGCGCCTTCAGGAAGAGCGGGAGAAGCTCTTCCGCTGGGCGGAGGATCAGGAAAAGGCGGTGGAGCAGGAGCTCGAGCGGACCAAGGAAGAGATCAAACGCCTGAACCGCGAGGCGCGCCAGGCCCAGACCATAGACGAGCAGAAGAGTATCCAGGAGAAGATCAGCAGCCTGGACCGAAAGAAGCGGAAACTCAGGCAGGAGATCTTTCAGGTTGAGGACGAAATCCAAGCCAGACGCGATGAGCTTCTGGACAAGCTCGAAGCCCGGGTGCAGCAGGATGTGGAGTGGGAACGGTTGTTTACGGTCGGGTGGGAGGTTGAGTGAGCGGCAGAAACAGTAGAAACGAGGGAGCGTAATGGACGATACCTTTCAGCAGTTTCGCGCCAAGCTGGACGAGCTTTTCCAGATGGACCGGGCGGAGCTGGACTTCGGCATCTACCGGATCATGAATATCAAGCGGGGCGAGATCAGCCGCTATCTGGATGAGGATCTCTATCCCCAGGTGGAGGAGATTCTTGCCGAGGCCGCCTCAGATGATGCCAAGGCGATTGAGGACGAGCTCGAGAAGAAGATCGCGCAGGCAAAGGAGCTGGGCGTCGACCCCGAGTCCCTGGATGCGGTGAAGGAGCTCCGCACGCGGCTGGCGGCCACGACATCTCCTGAGGAGCTGCGGCAGCGGACATTCAGTCACCTCCTGACCTTCTTCAGCCGCTACTACGACAAGGGTGATTTCATCTCCAAGCGCCGCTACAAGGACGGTACCTACATGATCCCCTACAACGGGGAGGAGGTGAAGCTTGTCTGGGCCAACATGGATCAGTACTACATCAAGACGAGCGAGTACCTCAGGGACTACCGTTTCTTTCTCAACGCGGAAAAGACCCTCCGGATGACCTTCAAGCTGGTTGAAGGGGACACCGAGCGGGACAACATCAAAGGCAAGAATCGGATCTTCCAGCTGGGAAGCGAAGAGCCGGTCACGGTCACCGACGAGGGGTTGGTCGCCTACTTCGAGTATCTGCTCTCCGACAGCAATCAGAAAGATGCGAACGCCCGGGCGTATGCCACGATTCTTGAACAGGCTGACCGCTACCGACCCTACCTCGAGCAGAAGGATGAGAAGTCGGGCAAGACGCTTCTATGGAAGCATCTAGCCGGATATACCGCCCGGAACTCCGAAGACTACTTCATCCACAAGGACCTCAAGGGCTTCCTCGATCGCGAGCTCGACTTCTTTCTCAAAAACGAGGTGCTGCGGATAGACGACATGATCGGCAACGACGGCGAGGGCATGCAGGCGGAGCTCCACCTTGCCCGGGCCATCAAGGAAGTAGGCGGAAAGATCATCGCCATGCTTGCCCAGATCGAGGAGTTCCAGAAAAAGCTCTGGCTCAAGCGCAAGATGGTGACCAGCACCAACTACCTGGTCACCCTGGACAAGATCATCGAGAACGCGCCTGAGCTCCTTCCCCAGATAGCGGCCAACGATGGGCAGCGCAAGGAGTGGGTACGCCTCTACGCGATAGATGAAATCAGCGCGGATTCCGGGAGTCTCCCGGGAATGGGCGGCGTTGCGTATTCCGACCCGCTCACGGAAGAGTTCCTGCGGGCCAACGACAAGCTGGTTGTGGACACGAGGTTTTTCGACAGGGAGTTTGTGGCAACACTCCTGGCGGGCTTTGACGACATTGACGAGGAGTCCGACGGGCTACTTGTGCACTCGGAGAACTTGCAGGCGCTGAATCTGCTTCAGGAGCGGTATCGGGAGCAGGTGAAGTGCATCTACATTGATCCGCCGTATAACTCACAGCATTCCAAGATTCTGTATAAGAACGATTACAACTCTGGGGCGTGGATTACCTTGATGGCGAATAGAGTTGGCAAATCTATCTGCCTCTTGGACGAGGACTCGGTCTACTTTATCGCGATCGATGATGACGAGATGGTCAACTTGTCCAAGATGATCGATTCTGCTCTTCCAAACTTCAAGCGTCAGATGATAGTCGTTAATCACCATCCACAAGGAGGGAAAGACAACGCGCTCGCTAACACCCACGAGTACATGCTTGCCATGGTCGACAGAGACAGTGATCGGGTCTTGGTCGGCCGTGAATTCGACGGAGAAACCGAGCTCCGTCCATACAAAAGAAGTGGCTCCGCGGAGAGCAATTTCCGAGAATTCCGTCAGAATAGTTTCTTTGCGGTACTTGTCGACCCCGATACGTTCGATGTGATGGGCATTGAAGAACCACCTGGACCAGGTCCATACCCCACGGAGCCGACAGAGGCGGGCTATATTCGTGTCTATCCGATCGGGCGCGACGGTACAGAAAGGGTTTGGCGCAACTACTACCCGACAGCGAGGCAACTATTCGAGGAAGGCAAACTGGTCGCGACAAGCAACTTCACGATCAAGCAAGTGATAAAGCATGGAGAGAAAAGGACTGCACTTTTCAGCAATTGGACCGACGCTCGCTATAATGCTGGGACTATGGGAGCGAACCTGCTTCGAGATATTATCGGCCCGGACAATCCTTTCTCTTATCCCAAGTCGATCAAGACTCTTGAAGATGTGCTCTGGACCTACGAAGACCTGAATGGGCACCTTGTCCTCGACTTCTTCGCCGGTTCCGGCACCACCGGCCACGCGGTGATCAACCTCAACCGTGAGGACTCCGGCTCCCGAAAGTACATCCTCGTTGAAATGGGCGAGTATTTCGACACCGTGCTCAAACCTCGCATTGCCAAAGTCATCTACTCCACCGATTGGAAGGATGGGAAGCCCCAGTCCCGGAACACCGGAGTAGGCCAGCTAGTGAAGTATATCCGCCTGGAGAGCTACGAGGACACCCTCAACAACCTCACCGTCTCCGAGCAGGGGGAGTACTCCACCCTCCTGGAGCAGGGAGTCGACCGGGACTTTCGGGAGGGTTACCTCCTTGATTACATGCTCGACTGGGAGGCCGGAGCCGCCCGGCTTACCACCGAGCGCTTTGCCCATCCTTTTGATTCCATCCTCAACGTGGCCGGGGATACCGTCGGACAGAGGCGGCCCGTTACCGTCGATCTGGTGGAAACCTTCAATTATCTCATCGGACTCACCGTGAAGAGCTACTACGAAGTTGAAGGCTGCCGCATTGTCGAGGGCTACGACCCCGCCGGCGATCACGTCCTCGTTGTGTGGCGGGATCTGGACACGACCGGCAACGACGCCCTGAACGAGCTCTTTCTCAAGCAGCGCATCAACATCCGGGATCGGGAGTTCGAT
>CAZZIE010000249.1:0-4477 GCA_964654185.1 uncultured Spirochaetaceae bacterium
GGTTGTTCATGAAGTTGACGTAGCGCTTCAGGATGTCCTTGTCGAACTCCAGAACGTTCTTGATGGTCTGGCGGTACTTCGCGTTCTCCTCGTCCTTCAGCATGTTCATGAAGGCGGAGTTGTAGACGCGGTGCATCCCCAGGGTGCGGACGAAGTAACCCTCCATCATCCAGAAGGCCTCGGCCAGGAGAAGGGTGTCCGGCGCCTCCTCGGCGACGCGGTCGACCACCTGGCGCCAGAACTCCTCCGGGAACATGCGGTGGAACTCCTCGGCCCACATGGCGTGCTCCGCCCGGGAGGCGATGTCCCCGCCCCCGCCGGGCTCGGGGTACCACAGCCGCTGGAAGTGGCGCTTGGCCAGAATCATGGCGGCATCGAAGCGGATTACCGGGAAGTTCCGCGCCACGTGGAGGATGGTCTGGATGACTGCCTCCCGGACCTCCTCTTTGAGGAAATCGAGCTGCGCCGTGTCACTCCAGGGGAGGCCGGTCCCATCGTTCCCATGATAGATGTAGCGGACCTGCCCTGAGTTGTGGTCGACCCGCTTGAAGACAACGGCGGCGTCGCTGCGGTTGTAGTAGTGGTCTTCCAGGTAGATCCCGACGTCGTCGCGGCGGGAGAGATTCTCCCCTTCGAAGGTGTAGCCCGGGAAGGGTGAGTGCTCCACCTGGACGAACCAGTCGGGATGGTCCAGGACCCAGTCGCCGTCAATGCCGGTGTGGTTCGGCACCATGTCGCTTGCCAGCCTGATTCCTCTTGCCCAGAGGCGATGCCGAAGGTTCGCCAGCGCGTCCCAGCCGCCGAGCTCATCGGCGATCTCGTAGTTCAGGAGGGAGTACGCGCTCGCCTCAGCCTCGGGATTCCCGCATTTGCGCTTGATGTTCTTCGAGGCGGGGCTCCGCTGCCACAACCCGATGAGCCACAGGGCGTTGAAACCCTGTTGCGCCAGGGTGTCGAGCACCTCATCCGGGATCTGATCCAGGCGATGGATGTCCCGCTGGTACTGCTTGGAGAGCTGATCGAGCCAGACAAGCGTGCTCTTGGCCAGGAGCACCACCTTGGGCATCCAGTCCTTGTCGGGACTGAAGGCCTCCACGTCCTCGGCGGCACCGGTGAAGTCGTAGACCTGCGCCGGTCCCTTCCCGCCGGCGAAGCCCGGTTTGTTCTCCTCCCGGATCATGTCCAGGCTCTGGAGCAGCCGGAAGAGAAAGCTGCCGATGAGACCCGACCAGCCCTTGCGGACGTAGCCGAGTTGCTGTTCGACGGAGTAGGGGTGCGCCTTGATCGGCGCCATGAGAAAGTCGATGAGGGACATGCGCGTTCCCGCCACGGCGGGCTGGTCGCCCATGTAGCTCGAGATCCCCTCGATCACCCGGCGGTAGGAGGTGGCGCTCTCGAGCTCCTCATCGTCAAAGAGCTCGGCGTAGTTCTCGTAAGCGGGATTCTCGTTCTGGATCCACAGGAGAATGAGCTCCTCGAAGGCGCGCTCCCGCCCCGACAGGCCCTCCTCCTCGGAGTCGAGATACTGGTCGATGGTTACGGTGCCGCGATAGACATCCCGCGGCGGGAAGAGCTCACAGAAGCGCCGGAGCGTCTTCTCCACCGCATCATCTCCGAGTCGGCTCCGGAGATTCTCCTCCGCCTCCTGGAAGATGCTCTTGCCCACCTGGTTACGGTAGCCCCGCACCACCTGGTGCATGATCTCGTCCAGGAGCGCCATGGCGTTGAGATCACTGGCCCGGGCGCTTCCCTCACGGGAGGGATCCCGCTTCGCATTTATCTGCTGCGCGAAGCGCCGCGCCGCGGCAAAGTCGGCAAAGACCACGTTCCCCGTGGTCGAGAAGACCGCATCCTCGAACTCGTACCGGTCCCGGGAGCTCCGGGACACGTGGAACTCGAAGGCCCCGGTGGGATGATCCGACGACACGCGCCGCAGAGTGAGCGGGGCGGGGGCGGCCGTGGCCGGGGCGGGCGCGCCCGGTGCGGCGGCCGAGTCGCCCGGTGCGGTGAGCGTGCCGGGGTGGTTGGTGCTGTTCTTCTCGATCATGGAGTGCTCCTTTCGTGACTATGCCTGGACCTGCTTCGGCACCTCCCTGGCAGCGCGAACCGATGTGACCGTCTCAATGCCGCGCTTCACCGCGTCGTTGCGGCGAAGCGTGCGAAGGGTGACGGGCATGCGATACGTCCAGTTGAATTCGGTTGATGTTCCGGGAATGTTGATGCGCTCCTCCGCCGGATCCTCCGGGACGAGGGCATCGTCGAAGACGAAGAAGTCCTGGAGCTGAAAGACCAGGATGGCGGAGTTGGCCCGGGCGATGCGTTCGTAGACGCGCTGCGCCGTCTCGGGACCGAAGGTCTCCGGCGCAGCGCCGGAGAAGCCGAGGGCGTTCCAGAATCCCGGAGCCTCCCCCTCGGTTTCCCACCACTCCCGGATGGTGCTCGTATCGTGGACCGAAGGCGCGCAGACCGTGAGAAAGGGATATTCATCCACGGGGATGTAGGGCTGTTCCGGCTCATTCCACTCCCGGGCCCACCGCGGCACGCGGAGTCCCAGGATGCCCAGGTCGGCAAGGGTGCGCGGCACGCTCTCGGGAATGACCCCGAGGTCCTCGGCGCAGGGGAGCATGGGAACGGTATTGCTCATGAAGGAGAGCAGGCGCCTGCCCTGCTCTTCCCACATCTCCTCGGAGACGCGGTTCACATGGGAAACCAGTGCCTCAAAGCTCTCCTGCTCCTCCTGCGGGAGCTCCTGAAAGCGCGTACACGAGCGGTACTCCCAGGAGGGGAAGTAGCGGTCGTGGCCGGTATAGATCAGGGCGCGGTCCCAGTAGAGGCTGCGCAGCTGCTCCCGCGCCTCCTCGGAGAGATCGAGGGCCAGAAGCTCCCGCTCTCCACTGAGCTTCTCTCCGAACTTGTAAAGGTCCTCATTCCCGATCTGGTCGAGGGCCAGGGCAATGACGCGGTCCGCCTCCTCCCCGAAGCGGTTGCGGAGCTCCTCTCCCCGGATGTGGGGCTGCGCCAACCAGGCGATGCGCCCATCATCGAAGCCGGTCTCGTTGAGATGTTCCCGGGTCAGGGTGAAGGCGGGATAGAAGTAGCCCATGGTTCCCGAGAGGTCCTCCGCGGGGATCGCCCAGATCCGGAAGAAGCCGAGGACGTGGTCGATGCGGAAGGCGTGGTAGAACTTGTCCGCCTGCTTGAGGCGCCGCTTCCACCAGTCATACTCCTCCCGGGCCAGCACATCCCAGTCGTAGACGGGAAAGCCCCAGTTCTGACCGGTCCGGCTGAACATGTCCGGCGGCGCGCCGGCGCGGAGCTCCGGAATGAAGATGTCCCGGTGGCGCCAGATGTCCGCGGAGTCCTCATCCATGAGAATGGGCAGGTCGCCCTTGAGGATGACCCCCTTCTCATTGACGGCGCCGACCGCCCGGGTGAGTTGCTCCTCCAGGCGGTACTGCAGCCACACGTAGAAGGTGAGCTCCGGTTGAAAGGAGGGGCGCGACCAGAGAGCATCTATGTCCGCCGCATCCGGATTGCGGTACTCCGTCCACTCCATCCAGGCGCGCTGGTCGTGGCGGTCCTTGAGAAAGCGATACGCCGCATACACGCGGACCCAGGGATTCTCCGCGACCCAGTCCCACATGGCCGGGTTCTCTTCGATTGCAGTCTTCTGCGCCGCGTAGATCCGCCGCAGGATGGAGAGCTTGGCGTTGATGACCGCCTGGTACTGGAAGCGCGCCCGCGCCTCCTGGTCCTGCCGCAGGGCGGTGACGTCGGCATCGACCTCAGATCTCTCTTCCTCCGGCAGCGATGCGTACTCGGGCATGTCCGTGATGCGCAGGTAGATCGGATGGAGGGCGAAGGCGCTGAGAGCACTGTAGGGGCTCGACTGGTAGCCGGTGTCGTTGACGGGCAGAATCTGAATGAGGTCCAGGTCGTTGTCGCGGCACCAGTCGGCGAGCTCCGGGAGATCGGCGAACTCACCGACACCGCAGCTGGATTCCGTGCGCAATGCCGCCACGGGCACCAGGACGCCGGTGTGGTAGTGGTCGAAGCCGGGGAAGTGCATTCACGTGCTCCTTAGGGTTAAACATACGAACTGTAGCTAGCTCCGCAAAACCGGTAACGTGTCAAGAACCGTGTTGATGAGAATCCCGCAACTCCCGACCACCACGACACTTCCGGCGAAACCGCGGCGAAAACCGTTTCCACCGGCCTCGAAATCGTCTAATCCGTGACGCCGCAATAGCTTGTGTCCGGGGCCATCAACAGGGTTGCGGGTAGGTTACTGGGGTTGCGCGCAGCCGTCGCCGCGCGGATCGGACCCGCACCACAACACCCCCCGCTCGTCCCGCCAGATCACCTGCCCCAACCCGAAGACCGCTCTGCGGCTGCCCGTCACGATCTCGACTTCATGGCCGAGGGCCCGCAGGCCCTCGGCGATGCCGACGGACCGCGCCGGCGGGCCGCCGCCGGC
>CAZZIE010000250.1:0-4383 GCA_964654185.1 uncultured Spirochaetaceae bacterium
ACTGGATCAGGCACGTTCGGTTGATCACCGGCACAGGTCACTTCTACGTCTGCGACAAACAGGGTCGCAGGCTGTGGGAGCCGTTCTGGCCGACACCAGCAATCGACTACGTGATCGGGATCAGAGGGTATTGGATTGGCAGATGAAGAAGCAGAACTACAACCAGACAAAGGGAACACCTGGTTTCGGTTCACTCAGGTGGACTGTCCAGAATGCGCATTCGATGCAGAGGAGATCGACATGAGTGAAATGAAGAGAGAAGACTTGCCTGCGCATGATCACCCCGTGCCGCAACACGTGGTCGATCAGATGAAGCGACACGAAATGTACATCGACCAACTACAGGGCGAGTCTGCTCGCATGTTTGGCAATATCGAGGCGAGCCTCGAATACATGAAGGGTCAGAATGCCGAGATCAACTCCGGATGGCGGGAGCTGTCCAGGCGCATCGACGAGCAGGATAAGAAGCTCGACCGGTACAACAACCTCCGCGAGAGAGTGGACATCATAGAGCAGACGCACGACCGGCTCTCAAAGGACTTCATTCCGAGAGAGGAGTTCAACGGGGCGGTCAACTCGCTGCGGGAGCAGATCAAGTCAGGATTTGGCAACTTGAAGTGGGTGCTCGGGTTCATCCTGCTGGCGTTCGGTGGACTGGCGTCCACGATCCTACTGGGGATGTGATCATGCGCGGGGTAATCGAGTCGGATCTCCATAGCGGGGATAAGTATGGGCTGGTGAATCCGGCCAACGTCTCCGAACCATACAAGAGTCTCGCAAAGAAGCTGTTCGAATGGCGGGTGGCGAAGATGGAAGAGATCGGCAAGATCGATTTCCACATCTGTCCTGGGGAGCTGACAGAAGGGCCGGGAAAGAAGAGCACCATCGAACTGTGGGAACCGGACATGGAGAAACAGGCCGAGCACACCGCTGAACTGCTGGCGATGTGGGACTGTCCGGTCTACTACATGACCTACTCATCAGCCTACCACTCTGCCGATGATCTGCGAAGCGATAACCTCGTCGTGGAGAAACTGAAGCTCTACCACAACCGGGAAGCGTCCATCAAAACAACGCAGCGGCTGCTCATCAATGGTGTGAAGATCAACGTGTTTCATGTGATCGGCGGCGGCTCCACACCGGAAGCATTCGCTCGCGCTCTCATGAAAGGTGTCAGCGTGGACGTAGTGCGGGGGTCGTATCGGGACTATGAACCGGCTGATCTTTACATCCGAGGCCACTCGCACGTCTACGGGTTCGCCGGCAACGACAAGTGGACAGCCTACAACGCACCGTGTCTGAAGTGGCCATTCGGTCAGTATGGCGGGAAGATCGACCGTCCGTACTACGCAATGGGGATGCTCGAGCTCAACATATCAGACGCGGGAGAGTGGGAGATCAAACCGCACATATTCAGGTACGGAGTACCAGAGGAGGAATATCATGCAGTCTCCGGACGTGACGGAAGTGGAGATAAGCGCAGATCTACTGGAAAAGCTCGAAGAGGTAGACGACAGTCGGCCGCGTAAAGACTCGTGGACTCCGGAGATAGACGCGGCGCTTGTCAAGTATTGGCCAGTCAAGAACAAGGAGCAGCTCGCAAAGGTGCTCGGGCTCTCGGAGACCAGGGCGCGCAAACGGTATCGGGAGCTCACCGGTGCCGAGTAGCAAGACACTCCTCGAGCGCGCCGGAGAACTGACCGCTCAAGACCGCAACAGTGTATACGGACATCCGGCAGACGATTTCGCTCGCACAGCGGCGATCGCGACGGCTCTCGGATTCACACGGCAAGGGCGGCCGCTCGAGCCAGTGGACGTCTCGCTATTCCAGGAAGCCGTGAAGCTCTCGAGGCTCGCGGAGACGCCGAGGCACCTGGACAGCTGGACGGATATCGCCGGCTACGCGCGGACCGCAGAGATGATCATGGAACGGGAGGGACACCATGAGTGATCAGGTACAGAAAAAGACAGGCATTGCACACGATGATGACGGGAACGTCGACGACAAGAGGGTCGCCGGCTGGATCCTGCTGTTCGCATCAATCGGGCTTGCGGTGGCGAGTATCGTAGTGAAAGGCAATCCACCGAGCGTGGACATCATCCGTACGTTCCTGTTCGCATCGGTCGGTTTGCTCGGCGCGACAGTCGCTGAGAAGTTCGGCAAGAGGGGACAGTGATGACTTCAACACTATCGGGACGTGACCGATTCTCCAAGGTTATCGCCTATAATACCGACGAGGGAAAGCTGGTCTGGAAGCGTCCGAGGCAGGGGGCCGCTGGTCGTCGGGCAGGATCGAGCACGAAGCATGGGTACCGCGAGGTGACGGTATTTGGTAAAAACTACAAAGAGCATCGGCTTGCTTGGTTCCTGGCCACAAACCGATGGCCGGCGGGAGTCATTGACCACGTAAACGGCGATCGTTCCGACAATAGGTTTTGCAATCTCAGAGATGTCTCAGTGCGGCAGAACTGCGTTAATAGACACGATGTAGCGGAGGATCATCTTCCCGGCACCACAAAGTCGGGATCTGTGTGGAGGGCACAGATTACGCTTGAAGGCAAGCATAAACACTTGGGGACTTTCTGGACGAAAGAAGAAGCGCATCAAGCATACCTGAATGCCCTCAAGGAAGCAGGAGTATGAAATGCGAGTTTCTCAAAAAATCAAGCTGCGTATTGCTTGGATTGCTGCTTTTGTTGGTTCCGTCGTTGCCTATCTACTCGGAAGGCGTACATCTGACGGAGCAGGAGTATCAGGAGATAACAACTCTATTGAACGAGCTTCAAGCGGAGTTGAACGAAGCCGAGAACGAGCTGAAGCAGCAGCAGAGCACAATCGACGAGCTGGACAACGAATTACTAATAGTAGAGACAAGGCTCGACGAATCGAGGAAATACTTCACCGGGCTCGTAAACGTGAACGAGAGTCTTGAGTTCTGGAACAACATCCTGATCGGGGTCGCCGCGGCGGCTGTCACTACGACCGGACTGGTGCTCTGGCTGCGATGAACAACCACGTCAATCTCAACGTCAGAGTCTCTCGCGAGACTCACGACCAGCTTCTGCGGTACTGCAGCAAGACCGGGGAGAAGAAGGCTCGAGCTGTTCGAAAGGCTATCGTGGCGCTGCCGAGCTCCACCGTGCGACTACTCTCCGACTGGATCGAGCAGACAGAGCCGCAGGATTACCTCTTTCTCTACCACGGCGAACCGGTCCGGCAACGCTACATATCCGAGCGCTGGCGGAGAGTGCTCGAGCGGGTTCGCATCGGAGAGGACAAGCGTCCGATGGATCTGGCAGACCGCAAGCTCGACGTCCAGGCGTTGCGGGTCACGTACAGATCAATGACTGAGGGCTGGATGCCTCGATCCGCACTCCTCGATTCAATGGGACACCGATCGGCGGACGTGCACGACGGCTATCTAAGGTTCCTCGAGCGGCAGGTGGAGGCGGTCGCTACCGCTCAAGGGGATATGGTCGATTCGGTCTGGGCTACTGGTTCGTGATCAGCCATTCGCTACCGTCGTAGTTCAAGTCAACGCTCGCGCTGTCACTGTAGGTCAGGTAGATGGTCGAGTACGGGATCTGAATGGATGTCGTCATTCCCGACATAGCGGTGAATGCTACCCAGTCCTGGGCGTTCGAGCCGGTCTGCGGACTGATGGTGATATCGAGCGAAGACTGGTTATTGAATGACCAGGTAGTCAGAGGCTCGTTCCAGAACTCAACGGAGTTCAACGGCTCAGGCTGACGCTGCATATAGTACCAGTCGCTCTCATTGTAGGTGAAGTACACGTCCGTGTCGTTGACCGAGACGACTCGCGACTGATCCGGCGCAAGGGAGAAGCCGAGCCAATCCTGGCCATTCGGTTCTACCTCAATAGTGTGATCCGAGTAGTTCACGAACGTCACATCGGACCCAGCCGGAGCGAGCATGTCGCATCCGGTCATTGCCAGCAACGCTATTGTCGAAATCAATGCTGCTCTTTTCATCACTCTCTCCTGAACGGTATCACGCGAGCGAATGTCTGCTCGCAATTGCTACGTGTACTTTTGGACATAGACTGCCGAGAATTAACAGGGGTTATCAGCCGGAGTTCTCCTCGGGCTGTTTGCCTTGCGTCTGCTGTTCGTGCTCTCTCACCTGGCGCTCGAGCATCATCTCGAGCAGGTTCGACAACGAACGTCGCTGATCCTCGGCCATCTCTTTCAATGTATCGAGCAGCTCCGCATCCATGCGGATCGTGGCTCGATCTTTGCCTTGTAGGGCACCATTCTCTCTCCTGTGTTTCCCCGCCATCTTCAAAACCTCCATTGCACTGCTTCTATGCATTAAATATGCCGCTCTACGCACCAAAATACAGCATAAGTCAGAAAATAGCT